>JAKUOW010000001.1 GCA_022451045.1 Pirellulales bacterium
CCATCGGAACCGGCATTAAGCTTTTCTACGATTTGCAACCATTGTGAGAGAATCCATAAATCTTCCTGTGCGTACATTACTTCAAGCGTACTAGGTCGTTCTTTGGTAAAACTAAAACGACGAGTCAGGTTTTCCTGATTCGCACTATTCCAGGTGACGTGATCTTCGACCTCTTCGGCCGGATGATTTTCCTGCCCTGTTACACCATCGGCAACTTCTGCCGACACATTGGTGCCTTCAGTTTTCCAGGTCGAACCAACACGTTGGGCCAATGCAGGAAGCTGATTGCTTATAAATCGTTTGTATTCATCACGCTCTACATTGGTCGTGTAGAGATCTTCACCTTCTTCTTTAAAGTCAACGTTGAGCTCAATGGGTTGAAGCCGTGCAAAGGATTGTGAGGTCTCGTCCGGAAGTCCGTCTTGTGCATTTGGCCATGTAAGCATTGCAATCTGGCTGTCATACTTGAGTTGCCAGGCAGCACGTACTCGTTTTTGCACTTCGACAATTTCCGTTTCCATGCCGTCTTTGAACGATGCGTTCGGGTGATTGTTGGTTGTTTTCAGATTGTCCATATCTGAAAAACTGGATTTGATCCGATTCGTGTTAGATACACGCGTTGAATCGAGTGAGCTGATTCCCATGAACCACAGCACAGTGCTGGTAATTGTGACCACACCTGCGACTATCCAGAAAAAAGCACGTTGCATGATTTACACCCTGTAATGTTGACTGCCTGTATTTAAGTCCGTTTTGGAATTACTTTCAGGCTTCAAAATCTGTTTGTGTTATTAGTTATCCAGCTGGAGTTCCATCAATAGGTGGACCGTTTCCTTTGTCTGCAGTATCCATCGGTACCTGTATTGTCTCGGTAAGGATTGTGCGTAATTCAGGAGTTAGTCCCTGAATAGTTTGAAGTATGCGAGTAATATCTGCGTGAAGCGTCTCCGGTGCTTTCTTGCCTGTTAGCATCGATTTGACGGAATTTTGTTTGTCAGCGTCGGTTGCGAAAAACTCAGCAGCTGATAAGAGGATAATCCAATCTCCATCAGCTAAATTGTTTGTTGCCGGTTGTGGTCCGCCCATTCCACTGCCACCGGTGACAGCTTTGGCGCCGAGGTAGGAATCGACGAAGCTGGCTAACTGTGCCTCAAAGGGGTACTGAGAGTTATTAGCAGCGGCGAGCCGTTTGAGACTGAATAGACTGATTGTCTTCTTGGTGATGTTTTCAATCGTCTGTTCCTTAAGTCGATCCGTAAGTAGATTCGGTTGCCAAATAAACTGGACAGAAAAAGAGTACTTCTTCGCGGTGTATGTAGGCTCATCCTCAGCTGATACCTGATCGCCTCCGCCACCGATACCAGCACCACCGCCGATTCCACCGTCCATGCCACCAGCACCACCACTTGTGGCTCCCCGCCTAATCGTTTGAACGCCGTCGTCCTTCTTGGTAACGAGAATCACATTGCTGATTCCTAATTCGGTAGTCACGAACAGGTTTTGTATCCCGGCAGCATCGGGTAAAAACACCATCCCTGCTTGCAGCGGTTCGATTAACCCGCGGATGACATGTACTTCGCCACCTTCCCGCACATTGTCGTTCTGGTAAAAGTGATGTCCTTTCAGTTCGATGACCCAACCGTCACCTTCGACTCCAGCGGCAGCTGTTTCGTCATTTGTTGCCGGAGGTGAAGACGGACCACCTGGTCCAGTTGCATCGTCAGCGGATGCTTCAACCTTCTTGAAAAAGTTATCCGTTTCTTTTTGTCGTTTCTTTATATCCTCGGTATACCATTCGGTTAAATCAGCGAAATACTGTGATTCGACCGTTTCGATATAGAAATCACGCCGCTGATCAAATGGCACTTCGTCCGGATCCCGCACGGTTGCTTGTTCTTCAGGGAGAATTGAGTTGATTGTACGAATCAACTCCATCCATTGAATACGTGTGTCGGTGCTTCCAGCGAGTTGGGCGCCGAGATCCTTAAACGAATTAAGTTCGTTTTCGAGCTTCTTATCCTGTGATTTGAAGTTTGACGATCGAGTCTGCACATTGTTCGCAGAGTTGATTGCCTGCTGCCATTCATTACTGGCGGCGGCTGTTGCGTCTTGCGGAATATCCACTTTGCTTGCCGCGCCAAATTTGAAGAAGAAATTAAATGCATAGGCAATCAGTAACAGTGAGATCGCTGCGATCGTCCACGGTTTCTTTGAATCCACCAATCGGTCGATCATTATTTCCCGTGGAAGTAAGTTGGTTTGCAATTGGGCCAAACCGAGTCCCTGCAGGCAGAGTCCATAGCAGTTTCCAAATGCAAGCACGTTATCCTTAAACGCGGGACTCTCCGTTACGGTGCTTCCGCCGAGTCGATTGAAGTGATCCAGTTCCGTGACGTCGAAGTCAAGGTTTTTCGAGAGAAATGCTTGTAGGCCAGGTAGCTTTACGGTGTTACCGGTAACGATGATCTCTTTGATCTTCACATTGCGGTCCAGGCTGCGAAAGTATTCCAACGATCGTTGGATTTCAGTCACCATGTCCTGATAGGTGGCACGCATTGCCTGGAAAACCACCTTGGGATCTTTAGCCTGACGAGCATTCCGTTTAAGATGCTCCGCCTTGGCAAATGTGAGCTTAAGTTGCGTGGTGATTTGCCGAGTAAAGTGATTACCGCCGATCGGGATACTTCGATGACGGATACGGTAACCATTTGTGAGGATGAGATCTGTCGTTTCAGTACCAATCGATAACACAACATATGATTCCGGTGGATCGTCTGCCATGAACATGTCAGCGTCCGGTAGATTATCCAGCAGGTCATAGGTGATGTAGTTATACATCGCCATTGGCGCCAGTTGGATTACGCTTAAATCTAATTCAATGCGATCAAACGGCTCAAGTTGTCGCAGTACCTGATCCCGTTTCATTGCAAACAGGCCGACTTCGCTATCCGTAATGAGCCCTTCCAATTCTGTACCACCAATCATCTTTTGGTAGTCCCAGATTACATCTTCCAGATCAAATGGAATTTGCTGCTGTGCTTCAAACTTGACGATGCCCGGAATATTCTTAATTTCGGTTGGTGGTGGCATGAAGAACTTAGCCAAGCCAGCCTGACCAGGTACGCTAATAGTAACCAGATCACCCTCGAGGTCATTTCGTGACAGTAGTTTTTCAAGTGCTTCGTCAACCAGTTCAATTGGATTTGAATCCGGCTCGCTAAGCATTTTTGGGTATTCGATGAAGTCGAATGCATCAGCAACGATGCCGTCGCCTTCATAGCTACAGCGAAGAGCTTTTAATGCGCTTTGGCCAATATCAATTCCCCAAACGCCGACTTCTTTTTTATTTGCCATCTGAATTCTCTTGTGAATTAGCTGCTATTTTGCTGGGGCCAATTCGACCTCGAAATACTGTTGATTTGTAGTGTTATTCTTGCGTCGACCCCAACTTGCAGTGCCGTAATCCTGCAAATCTGTTTATTCGATGCGGTATCGAATAAATCGACCAATTATTATCCCGAAGATAACCCTCGCATCAGGCGTTGGCACACGCGTTATACTCCGCAATTCCCAACGTTAAATCAATTAAAAGCTTCCCTAAACCTCACAGATTACTGTGGTATCGACCACAGTATCGGTGATGTATGGAATGGATTTAACGTTTGTGCGGATTAACAATTGCCACGTATCACCAGCAGGAGATCTCCGATTCCTGTTACTGGTTAGACGCTGAGCTGAAGTGAGTGTATTTAATCTCGAAATGATAAGTTTTTTACGGGTTGTTAGTAAATGTCACTAAACAACTACCGCGTACGATTAGCTTTCAATTGTTCCTGATTCTAAGACGCAAATCACGGCACTTAAGTTCCCTAAAAACATTCATCCGTCTACAAATCATCGTTTGTCGACAGTCACTTTACGCTTTTAAAGCCACTCAGGTCACATAGTTTCGCTGTCAGGCCAGAATCTTATTATTACATCTAAATTATAGGGTGAAAACATCGTCTGTGGCCAATCAAATAATCTCAATTGGCATGCGGTGACTTTGTTTTCGTCCGCTCGACTTAATACCTTGCAGTAATTAAGTTGATACCTTGAAGCGCAGGTGCATATACAACCGTGATATTGTCACAAGCATGCCAGAAATCGGCACTGAATAGACATTTGGTTCGGACCGGAAAAGGTGGTGGATTTATATCACCCCCCTGACTATTAGCTTCCATACATACCTGTTCAATCTAGCTGTTAAAATGAGTTTGGAACCGATTTCGCTTCAGGAGATACCTGAGATAACCCAATGCGAATCAACCGAGGATCGCAATGCCTTACAAAGAATTAGGAATTCTACTTCCATGTCACAGTCTGGAAGACTTTCCTACACACTATGACGGAGATGATGCTGCAGGTCTACTTGCTGGCTGGACTGGGCTTTGGCATCCACTTTTGATCCATCAGGCTCAGTCAATCGTTGGCTGGCACCGCATGGATGATCCGCCGGAGGAATTAGCGGACCGTCTGTTGGTCGTACCGTCGGTGAGTGCTGATGGATTGCCTACCGGCTACGTCCAACGTGCAAGGGACAGTGGTGCAACGGTCGTGAGACGCGAGACGTCACGATCTGCGTTGATAGAGCAGGCATTGAATGGGCAGGATGTTCCGGAACATATTTCCGATGATTAAGCCAGCGAATTCCTGGCACTCGGTTACTGTTATCTGCAAATTCAGTTACTCACGCGTCAAATGCGTTATGCGAGTAATCTGGATGAATTGCATTTTCAGAACCTCGTGGTTGCCGCAGCCGATCTTGCCATGGATGGTGATTTGGAAAAGTGCAACGCCAAGTTGCAAGCATGTTTCGACTTACTATCCGAGGAACGCGACCATTACTATTCCGTTGATGCATACATCGTCGACATCATCATGCTTGCTGGCACAACACTTGGCCCTATGTTGCGAGATGAATTATCCAGAGACATCGCAACAAATTGTGTCTTGTCAGCCGAGTTAGCAAATCAGTTGTCAAAACAGCATACAGATGTAGCTGAATTGATTAAACAACGTATACAAGAGAAACAGTTGACGGTAGTCGGCGGTGAGTTTCATGAAGGTGCGACATCCCTGATGCACCCGGAAGAGGTGCTTGATGGATGGAACAAAGCCAGAGATGTGTATGAGTCATCTCTTGAGATCATTCCAAAAGTATATGGTCGCCGGCGATTCGGATTCACATCAAACATGCCGCAATGGTTGAGTCGCTTTGGAATCACGGCAGCTCTGCATGTTGGCTTGGACGACGGCAGCAACCCGGAGAGTTCACAAGCGAAAACACGTTGGGAAGGTAGAGATGGTTCGTCTATTGATGCAATTGCACGGGTACCGTTAAACGCGTCATTACATGAAACATATTTGTCATTGGCCACCAAGCTAGGTGAATCCATGGATATGGATCACGTCGCCACACTTTGTTTGGCACACTGGCCAGACAAGACTCCTGAGTGGTTTGATGATCTGGTGAGGATCTCCCGTCGAACGTCTGCGTTAGGTCGTTTTGTGACACTTGAAGAGTACTTCGAGACGACTGACATCGCGCCGCTCAACGAGGTGTTTGATGCAGATCGATATAAATCGCCGTATCTAAAACAGGCGATCATTCGAAATCAAGAGGATCCAATATCCAAATCAGTACGTCGTCAACGCCGTTTGAGCAAACTGAGGGCGGCCGAAGCACTCAGTACAACATCTCAATTGCTCGGAGCAAATCAAGCAACAGATTTAACGTCGCTGAAATCGCAAATCTATCAAGTCGATCAGCCCTTTGGTGACGAACAATCAAAGTCAGAATCATCTGCACTGGACGAATCGCTGGAGCAGGCCATCGACACGGCGGCGAATCAACTGGCACAACAGGTTCCCCGTGATGGTGACGTGGAGAACGGCTGCCTGATTCTCAATCCTTTTGCATTTACCCGGCGCACGTTTGTCGACGACACGGGACTCGAGGTAATACCAAATGCACAGCGCCCCGTTTATGCCGCGAGTAATGGTCAGCAAAACCACCTGATCGTTGACGTGCCGTCGATGGGATTCAGCTGGATCGGAGAGCAGTCTACAAATAGTGGAAAGCCTTCAACCGGTCCGCCCATGGCAGAAGGGTTGAATCTGCGCAATGAATTCATGGAAATCCTGTTCTCCGAGACAACCGGTGGCATTCAGTCGGTCGTTTCATATGATCAGGCTCGGGTAAATCGTGTTTCTCAGCAACTCGCAATTCGTAAACCAGTCCGTCGAAAAGATGGCAGGTGGGCCGAGGTGGATGATGAAGCAAACTACTCAGTAATGGCTGCTGACAGTGTGGAGGTTACCGCGTCAACTTCCCTCACCGGTGAAGTTACCAGTTGCGGTCGCATCATGCATCGCGATGGAACGGTATTAGCCAGGATTACTCAAATTGTGCGTCTGACACGAGGAAGTCGCGTGATCAATGTAAAGGTGACGATTCAAGACGGTGACTCGGATCTCTCACTCAAAGGTAATCCGTGGGAAAACTACTTATGTGCACGATTTGCTTGGGTAGATGAAGCAGCAAATCTCTATCGAACGATCAATGGTGTAAGGCACCCTGCCAATGGTCGTCGTTTGGAAGCACCGGAATATCTTGAAATCGACGGTGAAGGGTCCACAACAATCCTGACTGGTGGATTACCAGTACATCGTCGGATCGGTTATCGCATGCTCGATTCACTGCTAATCACAAAAGGTGAAACGTGTCGGGAGTTCGAGTTTGGAATCGGAATCGACTTGAAGTATCCGTCACAGCAGGCAGCAGATCTCCATGTCGACCCAGTTTGGGTTAAGCAACAGGCAGCACCTCCCAAGGGTAATCACTCAAGTTGGCTGTTCCACCTTAGTGCAAGAAATGTGAATGTCACCGCATGGATCCCGATTCGCGAAGAGGGACAGACTGTTGGCTGTCGTTTGCGTGTGATGGAATCACGTGGTCGTCAAGCCAAAGTAGCACTCAGCACATTCCGAAAGATTACGACTGCTACACAACGCAATCTGGATCACTCGGTGTTGGGAGACTGTCCGGTAGAAGACGGAAAGGCCACATTTGAGTTATCTCCACATGAGTGGTTAGAGTTGGATGTCCGCTGGTAAACTGTCGGCAATTTTGAAATCAGAGGTCATGCTATGATCGTGACAATTGACGGGCCCGCGGGAGCCGGAAAAAGCAGCGTTGCAAGACAGTTAGCAAATGTGCTTGGCTTTCAGTTTCTCGATACAGGTGCTATGTATCGCTGTGTTGTTTTGGCTGCTTTGGATGCCGGTATCGATTTGACCGATCAGGTTGCAATGGCAGACATCGCAAGTGAAATGAAGTTTTCGACAGACGGAGATCAGATTTCATTAAATGGTCAGGATGTGACTGCCGCGATTCGTACACAGGAAGTTACCACTTCAATACACTACGCTGCTGATAACCCACAGATTCGAAACATATTGGTCCGCTTGCAACAGGATTTTGCCAGCGATGTTGATGTAGTAACTGAAGGTCGTGACCAAGGTACAGTCGCTTTTCCAAACGCTGAGTGTAAGATCTTTCTAACGGCATCACCGGTCGAGCGAGCACGGCGACGTCAAGAACAATTGCGCCAGCAAGGTGAGCAAGTAGAACTGGAGGTAATTCTCCAAAGTCAGCAGACTCGAGATGAACAGGATGAAGCCAGAGAATTAGGCGGGTTACATGCTGCCGTTGATGCGGTGCACGTGGTTACCGATGGCATGAAACAATTTGAAGTAGTGGAACACCTGGAAAGACTTGTTAGAATCCGAAATGGCGATGCCGATGGATAGAGACTCTGGCATGGTAATCAGCAAAAAAAAATAAAAGAGAAAACGTTTTGAGTAAACGCGGAAACAAAACATCCAGAGCACTATGGCAGCGGGCGGGTTATGCGTTGTTTCGTTACATCTTTCGCTTAATCTCACTTACCTATTTTCGATACAAGGTGGAAAACCGGCATTTGGTTCCAAAGATCGGTGGTGCGATTATCTGTGCGAACCATCAAAGTCATTTTGATCCGCCCGTGGTCGGGCAATCGATTCCGCGTCACGTTTGCTACATGGCACGGCAGTCCCTGTTTAGCAATCCGTTTATGGGATTTATCTTTCACATGCTCGATGCCATTCCGGTCCAGCGAGGTGGCGGATTTAGTGGAGTAAAAAACACGCTCATGCGGATCAAGCGTGGTGATGTGGTCGTGTTGTTTCCTGAAGGCACACGTTCCAAGGACGGTAAGCTTGGACGTATGAAGTCTGGGTTTATTACACTTGCGCGACGTGGCAAGGTTCCTATCATTCCCGCTGGCGTGGCCGGTGCATACGAGGCCTTACCTCGTGGCACAATCATTCCCCGGCAATCGAATGTCCGCGTGACATTTGGTGAAGCGATCAGCGTTGAGCAGATACAGGACATGAGTGATGAGGAAGTGATCGCGGAATTGCGTGTGCGGATCCAGATCTGTATGGAGATCTCGCGACAAAGCAGCAGAATGAAGTAGCAGGATTGTACGAGCAGGTGCGGGTATGCTCTGTCATCCTGACGACAGGCTCCGTGGATTCCGTTGCGCCGAGCCCCGGGGTTGTATTAACGTGGGTGAAACGCCCCTCGATCATCTAACAAGCTAGGTAATATGTACGGCTTATTCCGACTATCGGAACTATCTGCCACGCCACCCCAAGCGTATGCCGATTCCTTATAGGTGTCATTAACTCTGGGCTAGATTGACTTTGACAATCTGGGGCATTCATGCAGGAAAACGTTTGGAACGGTGTGGTGCGGGAACGGATTTGGGATTTCTTCCTGCAACATCAACCTGAATTCGATGAAACCGTTGAAGAGTCACTCTTGATCTCTGACGGTCATTTCCTCGGTCAGCGCTTTCGCTGTGCGCAGATGGAAGCCGTATGGCTTGTTGAAGAGAACGTGATCAAAATTCATTCACCCGATGGGTCAATCGAGTCGATTGACGTCGACACCCTTGGAAATCCGGCAGTACAAGAGGCATCAAAGCACGCCGCGTGAATAAGAGCGGATGGACTGGGATTCGAACCCAGGGTACGCTCACACGTACACTAGTTTTCAAGACTAGCGCCTTCGACCACTCGGCCATCCATCCGTATTTTGAGTTGAGGCAAATGTGAGATTCCCCAGCTCAAATGCAACTCTAATCAGATTCACGAGCTCTGTAAATCCGGTGTCACCGGACATTTGTGCGGACATCTAGCAAATCATCAAACAGCGGGTGCACTTCGACTCCAATACGCTTCGCTACTCCAGTCGTCTAGCTATGGCTTTGCTGCTTAGAGATATGATGCGTGTATTTGCCGTGTGATCTGCTATTAGGAATTGCTGTTCTGGTTGCCGCGTCGGCGCGAACTCAAAGCTAACCACAAAGGCGCCAATTTGAATACCATGTCCGCTATATACAGGTGGCCAGAACTCCTCAGCGCGGGTTGAGATCACGCGAGCCAACATCTGTGTTGCACGACCAGAGAAACCACCCATGAACATCTCCAATCTTCCAAGCGATTCACGGTGCACATAGAAAACAAGTGCAACATCGCTGGAGTCTGGATTCCAAGTGCAGGAGTCCCAAGTCCCATCTTCCGTTTCAAAATAGATTCCTGGTGCATCCGGCGTCACGTTAGCAGCCAGTTGTACGCCTCCGATACATGATTCGGGTTGTCGCTCTTCATCCCGATATCGCAGCATGAATGGACAGGATCGAAGAGATGGGTCGTCAACGTACTGCTCGCTCACAAAAGGATCGCAATCAAAGGTATTGGATGCGATTAACTCGATGACTGGATTGCTCTTTACACTTCCCAGTCCAATGAGTGCCCGGTCGCTCGTTGATTCCACGAAGTCTTCATATACCGCATGGCTTCTCGATCTCATCTCGTCCACATTGTTATCTGCCGGACTCCATACGAGCGATTGCTTTAGCAGTTCTGGATGAGGTCGTTGCGGACTGTTGAACTCGTTTGCTTCGGTTGACTGCATCTTGGCCGTCCCGCCAAGCGTGGAAATACCGTTGAGCAACTCTCCCATGAGTAGTGAGTCCGACGCCACAAGCCATGAACCATGAGGCAATTCGGCGCCGGTTGCACGCCGGACCCCGAGACACATTTCTACTTTTTGCCTTCGGGCTAGCAACTCCCAAAAGTTCTCCGGTTCAACGGCGAATAGCGCACCAGGTAATTGATCCGCAGTTACATATCCATGCTCGACCAGATAATCACAGAGTCGTGAAAGCGCTTTAAGGGGAATGTACTTAACTTCATTTTTCAAGAGTGCAGAGACCTGATGGCGATCAAGCCCTGTATATTCGACGATCGCCTTAACCGTACCAGGCCGCTTCCGTGGGTCAGGAACGTGTCCAAGAATCTCAGCTAGGCGAAACGAATATTGCATTGGTGTGTTGCTCTAAGATGACGGGATGCTCCAGATCATCTGCTATAAGATTCGATGAGTCGGTACAGGGCGTCCCGGACGAAAACTTTGAGTCTCATTGAATTCGGCGGTAGCCCCACGCTGCTTACAGCAAAGAGTTACTGCAGCCATGACATATTCCTGTAGCACGGCAGGATCGATAGCAACGCGAGCATTCACTATCAGGTTCACTTCTTTAGCACTCGCATAAGATGCCAATGATAGTTGTGCTGGCGAGTCACTACTCACTAGGTTTGCCACAGCCTGTTGGTTATCCGCCATCGCGATTGTCTTGAGATGTGCGGTTTCTGCGGACTGGTCGGCCATGTCAGCTCTTAATTGCTCAACTATGTCCAATACCAGTTGATCAAGCTCGAGCGGTTCATTGCATGTGATAGTCAGGCTGCTGTTTAGCCATCCCAATTCCGCTTCGCCTTCTGCGTAGACGTCATAATCCAGTTCCATGTTGTTTGCGCCGACAGCGATGGGTTGATCGAGCAGGTCAACGAGATCGTCGAATCCTTCACCAGTGAGTGCGGACATCCGGATAACGGTTTTATCTGGGTATTTTGCAAGTAGAAGATCATTCAATTCATCGATTTCTTCAGATGACAGTTGATCAATCCGGTTGATGATGACGAAATCAGCTTCTTCCAGTTGCTTTTCAAAAATGTAGGCGGCTTTTGGTGAGAACCCCGCATTTTGTTCGCCGCTGAGAATACGCTTACCATGGCTGGGCTTGAGAATCACACCGTACGGTGCAACTTCGTATTGATCCTGATGTAAATGCTGTAAGGGTCTAACCACCGTTGCTACCAGATCTGTGCAGCTTCCCACAGGTTCAGCGAGAATGATATCCGGCTGCTGGTCGGACTGCAATTGATCCGATGTTTCAGTCAGTTCATTGAAATTACAGCAAAAGCAAGCACCGGCAACTTCCCCAACATTAAACCCCTGACTACGCAAGGTATGCGTATCGACCAGATCGGTGGCCTGATCGTTTGTCACGATTCCGACACGCAGTCCTTCGTCCTGGAAGTGTTTGGCGAGTCTACCGACTGTTGTAGTTTTTCCAGCGCCAAGAAATCCACCAATCATTATGAAACGCATCGTGTGTTCCCTCTAAACCATTTTGTTGGATGCACGAAGACTGCTTAAGCCGAAGCTGACTCGAGCATCTCGAGGAATGTCCGCATCAGCGGTGCATTGTCGTGCCATGTACGTGCACTAATAATGTTCCCATCCACAACCACTTCCTGATCAACATAGTTTCCACCACCTTGCTCAGCATCCATGGCACATTTGGCAACGGTGGTGACATTCTTTCCCTGGATGATGTTTGCTGATGTGAGGATTTCAATTCCATGGCAAACCGATGCGACTGGCTTACCCTGTTCAGCAATTTCCCGTACGATGCGGCACAGATCCTGGTCATACCGAATGTATTCAGGTGCGCGGCCACCGGAGATAAACACACCTGCATAGTCTTCTGAGTTCATGTCGCGAAATGCAATATCTGCTTTGATGAAATATGCCGGACGTTCCTGAGTGATATCCCACGGGATGCTGCTGTCCGGTGGAATTTCGTGCAATACGGTGTGATACAGTCGTGCTTCAGGGCCTGATACAACGACTTCGTAGCCAGCCTCCTTTAGTCGGAAGAACGGATAAAATGTATCGAGTGCTTCAGTTGCATCGCCAAGTGGCATTAGAATCTTCGCCATGGGTGTTGCCTCATTAAAGTGAAATACTAGTGCAGACATGAAGAAAGTCGCGGGCTATACCCACGACTTTTTCTGGTTGTTCGTGTTCATGTGTTGACGATTCCGTTGAGGAATAGACCGCACATTCGATCTATCTAAATGCTGTACCCATTGTGGTATGTCTTCTTGACGATTGACATCACTTCAGGAGCATTGGTAGCGACAAGATTCTTGGCATCCCATTCGATCTTCTTACCGTCGGCCCAAACAGCAAGGTTACCAAGCACACGTGCTTCCTCGATGGAGTGAGTCAGTGGCTTCTGTGTGAAGCAGTTCAGGCCAGCTTTTAGGGCCAGAGCACTTGCCGGAGCATGGTTATGATCCGGTGTGCTGACCGTGACAGCATCAGCGCTGTCAGCCATCTCTTCTATCATCTTGCGATAGTCGAAAAACTTTTTGGCTTTAGGCCACTTTGCAGCAGCTTTGCCAAGATTGTTTTCGTCGATATCACAGATCGCAACGATATTACCGTGACGAGCAGCGTCGTTTGAATCGCTTGTACCTTTACCACCGACACCAACACATGCAAAGTTGATGGTCTCGATTGCTGAGGTACTTGCCTTGGCGCTAACACCACCGGCTGCCCAAAAACCAGCACTTGCAGCAGCGCTGACCTTCATGAATTTACGACGATTCTGTCGTTGCGTCATGATTAAAGCTCCAAGAGTATAGAAACTACATCTTAAATACTGTACCCGTTGTGGTATGTCTTCTTGACGATTGACATCACTTCAGGAGCATTGGTTGCAACCAGATTTTCTGCATCCCATTCGATCTTCTTACCGTCGGCCCAAACAGCAAGGTTACCAAGCAGGATAACTTCTGTCAGAGGACCAGCGTAGCTTGGGAAGTTCGATACGGACTCTGGTCCACCCTTGATTGCGTTTGCAAACTCGGTGAAGTGACCAGGTGACTGTGCGTATTCAACTTCCAGATCAATTTGGCTTTGCTGCACGAATTCATCGTTAAACAGGACACCGGTATGACGACTGTCAGAACCGTAGTCTCCAGGTGAGAACATTGTGCCTTTGCTACCAACAATCAGGGCACCGGTATTTAACACACGGTTGTACTGGTTGTTATCTTTGATCAACTCGTTACCATTTGCATCCTTGAACTGGCTGCGTTTCGGGAACAGTTCACGTGGTGGCTTATTGCCGCCATCGTACCAGTACATCGTTACAGGTCCGCGTCCACCGAGTGCCGGGAATTCAAACGTGATCTTGCAGGACGAAGGGTAGGTCTCTTTGTTGTGACCTGTCGTCTCTGCAACTACGGATGTGGGATCCTTGAGATTCAGGCCCATAAACGGCATGTTAAGTGTATGGCAAGCCATGTCGCCAAGTGCACCGGTGCCAAAGTCCCACCAACCACGCCATTTAAACGGGTGATAGGCTTCATGGTACGGACGGAATTTCGCCGGACCAATGAACTCATTCCAGTGCAGGTGTGCTGGTACTTCAGGTTCTTCCTTTGGACGATCACTACCTTGTGGCCAGACGGGTCGGTTAGTCCACACATGAACTTCCTTGACGTCGCCAACAACACCGCCCTTTAGTAGTGCAGCGGAGTGACGCAGGTTCGAGCTGGCTGTTCCCTGATTACCCATCTGCGATTTAACACCGTGCTTTTTGGCAAGATTACCAAGCACACGTGCTTCCTCGATGGAGTGAGTCAGTGGCTTCTGTGTGAAGCAGTTCAGGCCAGCTTTTAGGGCCAGAGCACTTGCCGGAGCATGGTTATGATCCGGTGTGCTGACCGTGACAGCATCAGCGCTGTCAGCCATCTCTTCTATCATCTTGCGATAGTCGAAAAACTTTTTGGCTTTAGGCCACTTTGCAGCAGCTTTGCCAAGATTGTTTTCGTCGATATCACAGATCGCAACGATATTACCGTGACGAGCAGCGTCGTTTGAATCGCTTGTACCTTTACCACCGACACCAACACATGCAAAGTTGATGGTCTCGATTGCTGAGGTACTTGCCTTGGCGCTAACACCACCGGCTGCCCAAAAACCAGCACTTGCAGCAGCGCTGACCTTCATGAATTTACGACGATTCTGTCGTTGCGTCATGATCCAATACTCCTTCTAGAAGCTACGTATGTTTGTATTCTTGATTGCGTTTGAATTTTCGAAATGCAGTGTATATGAATGAATTACTGCAGCTGATAATTGTCATTTCGTGCAACTATCAAATTATCCGACTTTTGGAGCTAATTCAATCGGCTCTGACGCCATTTCATGGGCACAATGATCCCCGTTTATGGAAGAAACTCGCTGCGAATCGGAATTGATGGCTGAGCGCCGGGTCGTGTGACGGAAATACTAGCTGCATTCACAGCATATTCAGCTGAAGTCGCCAGACCAGCGAATTCACACATTAGTGCAGCGAAAACACCGTTAAAACAGTCGCCAGCGGCTGTTGTATCCGTTGCTTCTACAATTGGAGCAGGTATCTGAATTACTTGGTGGTCAATAAGAACGACGCCAGTTTCACCCACAGTAATCAATACGGTGTTTATTCCTTTTTCCTGTAGAATTCGACCAGCCTTTTCTGCAGAAACTACATCTGTGACATCGATGCCCGTCAATTGTGCGGCTTCGTGCTCGTTTGGAGTGATGATATCTACCAGAGTTAGTAAGGATTCGTCTTGTAGTCCTTCGATTACCGGTGCTGGGTTTAAGATTGTCAGTAATCCGTTGGATTTAGCAATTTCAAGGCCAGCTCGGACTGTATTCAGAGGCAACTCCGTGCAAGCCAATAGCACATTGCATCCGGAAATGCAGTTTTGGATTGCTTCGATTGCCCGTTCAGGATCAAATGCGTGATTAGCACCCGGGGCAACACTTATACAGTTTTCTCCATCGTCACCGACGAGAATAACGGCGATACCAGTTTCCATATCCTCAATTGCACGGATATATCGTGTATCCAGACGTGATTCGGCTTCCAGTTCCGGTAGTAGGTTATTGCCAAATTGATCGTTTCCTACGGCACCGACTAAATGCACAGGACTCAAACCGCCGCGAGCGGCTGCGACTGCCTGATTGGCGCCTTTACCTCCGTTTGCCTTGAAAAACGATCCTCCCGTTACAGTTTCTCCCGGTTTAGGAAGTGCCTTTCCGGTGACGACTAAGTCGATGTTGATAGAACCGAGTACGATAAGACCCTGACTGACTTGATCGTCAGTAGGTTCGAATTCGGAATCCAAGGATTGTTGAGACATGAATTGCCCTTATGCGACATTCCTATACGGCCGATAGAGAGTAGAATCGAGAGTATACATCCTGTTCTTCATATGTCGATTCATACCAGGTTTACTTTAGTCATTAAAAGTCCTGCGGACATCTACCCCTTATGACGCATCCAACCCGCAACATCGCAGTTCTCGGCGCAACGGGTAGCATTGGACAGAGCACTATCGAGGTGGTTGAAGCGTCAGAGGGCAGATTAAACGTCGTAGGCATTTCGGGTCATTCGCAAACCGAAAAACTCTGTCTTGCAGCTCAGCGGGTGCAGCCGGATATGGTTGTTGTTACTGATCCGGCATCAAACATCGATACGGAGATGTTACCTAGCGGCTGCCAGCTACTTTCCGGAGAAGAGCAGGTGATTTCTCTGGTGCAACACGAGCAGGTGGACATTGTTGTTGCGGCCATCGTCGGATTTGCCGGACTCCGCGGTACATGGGCGGCTCTGGAGAAAGGCAAGACGGTTGCCCTGGCGAACAAAGAAACTCTGGTTGTCGGTGGACCGTTAGTAATGAAGCTTGCTAACGACAATGCTGCGAAAATCATCCCTGTAGACAGCGAGCATAGTGCTGTATTCCAGGCGTTACAAGGAGCAGAGATTTCACAAGTAAAGCGGATCATTCTTACAGCATCGGGTGGCCCGTTTCTTCACCACACTCAGGATCAGCTTGATGCAGTAACGGTTGAAGAAGCTTTAGCTCATCCGACATGGCAAATGGGCCCCAAGATCACCGTTGACTCTGCGACGATGATGAACAAGGCACTTGAGATTATCGAAGCCAGATGGTTATTTGATGTACCGGTGGAAAAAATTGATGTTGCCATACATCCCCAGTCGATCGTGCATTCGCTTGTTGAATTCGAGGACGGCTCAGTAATGGCACAGATGAGTCCACCGGACATGAAGTTACCAATCCAGTACGCACTGAGTTATCCGGACAGATGGCCTTCTCCATCTAAGAAACTGGATCTCACCGAGGCATTTTCTTGTGACTTCCTGCCAGCGGATACCGAGAGATTTCCAGCGCTTGCACTGGGAATGGAGGTTGCCGGGCAGGGTGGAACTGCCGGTGCAGTTTTTAACGCAGCGAACGAGACGGCGGTTGCCCACTTTCTAGATGGGCGGCTACAATTCAACAGAATCGTGCGCGCCTGCCGTGCCATTCTGGAATATCACGATTTTGATCCGAACCCTAGCCTAGAACAACTCACCCAGCTGGACGCATGGGCCCGAAAGGAGACTATTCAGTGGATTGGAGCGTAGTTTTTGCTCAACAGGAAAGCCTGTTGGGGTCATTTGCTCCGATAGCGAAGGTTTGCATCGGACTTGGCTTTATTATTTTCATCCACGAGTTGGGCCATTTTCTCGTGGCCAAGGCTTGCGGCGTAAAGTGTGAGAAATTCTACGTTGGATTTGACGTTCCGATTGGACGTGGTCGGTTCAAGTTGCCTGCGTCACTCATTAAATTTCAATGGGGCGAAACGGAATATGGCGTGGGAATCATTCCGCTTGGCGGCTACGTGAAGATGCTCGGCCAGGACGACAATCCCAATGCAGCTGAAGAAGAAGCTGAACTTATTAGGGTTACACAAGTAAACGAAGAAACGGGTGAAGAGGAAGAAGTTCTGGATCCTCGGAGCTATCCGGCCAAATCCATTCCGGCGAGGATGGCCATTATCTCAGCCGGCGTCATCATGAATATGGTTTCAGCGATCTTCCTTGCCGCCGGTGCATTTGTTCTTGGAGTCAATATTCAACCAACCGTTGTCGGTTCAGTCCGTCCTGGCACCAATGCATGGATTAATAACTGGCAACCGGGTTCACAGGTGATACAGCTTGGCGAAGACGGTAATGAGAATGATTACTTGCGATGGACTTGGGACATGAAAATGGCCGTCGTCGAGTCGGCACTAGATGGCGAATCATTGTTCGTTAAACGACGCCTACCTGACGGGACGATTGTCGAAGGCTCGGTGATGCCAAAGCTAATGGATCCCGATGAAATTGCGTCGGCTGCTATCGGAGTTGGTATGCCGACAGCTGCGCGGATACCTGCTGGTGGAGGTAGTTCATTTGCGGCACTTCAGGGCGAAGATGTAGCAAAATCCCTCGATTCTGAATACGAAATTCTCAAGGTTGACGATATCGAGGTGGTCAAGGATCAACTCTCAGATAATGGCGTTGGTATGGGCTTTCATGTTAAGCATCTGCTTAATGAAAAACTGGATCAAACGGTTACGTTAACGCTTGCAAAGGTTGGTGAAGATGGTTCAACGGACTCGTCTCAGATCAAGACGATTGATTTAGTTCCCACAATGTATCGTTCAACCGGAATTATCTGCGAGATGGGACCGATTGGGGCAATCCAAAAAGGCTCGATCGCACAGCGACTCGGAATGGAAGAAGGAGATGTCATCACATCAATCAACGGAGAATCAGGGCTGGACCCGGCAACGCTTCAACAGTACCTGCGTCGTCTAGCAGGACAGTCACTGACGATCACTGTCATGCGTGGGGATGCGCCTGTTACGTTTGAAGTGGAAGAATTACCGACCGAAATATGTGAGCAGTTCATTTATACGCGTGACATGGTGGCGCTTGAGTCCATCGGGGTTGCCGTTGAACTTTCCAATGTTATTGCATCAGTCGTCCCAGGTTCGTCGGCAGCGGCTAAAGGGGTTAAAGCTGGCGACTTGATGACCTCCGCTTCCTTTGTGATCCTTGATGAGTTTGTCTCTGAAGTTGGAGAATCCAAAACCGTTAGTCTCGGCTCCAATCTGAATGAAGGAACTTATTCAGACGTGGTTAGCCTTATCCATTCGGGTCTAGTTGATACCGATGCTGTCGCAATTACTGTCATGCGAGACAAACAATCTCAGGAGTTTTCTCTCAGTACCACGGATTCCAAAACAGTGTTTTATCCCAAACGTGGAATCAACCTGATGATGCTTGAGCGATTTCATGCTGTAGACAGCTGGAGCGCTGCGACCGCAATGGGATGGGCACAAGTTAAATACGATATGACGCGCGTTGTGAGAACCTTACGTATGCTTTTTACAGGTAAAGCGTCTGTGAAAAACCTTGGCGGTCCTGTGACTATTTTCCGAGTCGCAAATAATCAGGCGAAGGATGGGTGGAGCAAGTTACTTCTGTTCTTGTGTTTCATTAGTGCAAACCTGGCAATTCTCAACGTACTTCCCATTCCGGCACTCGATGGTGGTCATTTAATGTTCCTGTCGATTGAAGCAGTTACACGAAAACCGCCTAGTGAGTATGTACAGGGTATAGCAACGATGATTGGCGTGTTGCTATTGCTAGGCCTCATGGTATTCGTGAGCTTCAACGATGTCGTGCGGTGGGTGGCAGGCTAAACCCGGTCATCGATGAATCTTTATGAAACACATTTTTAAAATAGTCTCTAGACAATTTCATGGCTATTAAACTCATCTGTCTGGACTTTGTTGGAACAGTCGCAACTTTCTCTCCGGACGTGGTTACCACTTACCACGCGTTTGGAAAGAAATTTGGCAGTGAACTTTCGCTCGAGCAGGTGCGTGTAAAATACGAATTGGCATTTGAACAGGCATTTGGGCCAACGGTTGATGAACCGGTGGATCAGCAATGGTCGGTTGATGCCTGGAAACATGTTGTAAGAGGTGCCATCACAGACGTGGTCGACTCAGATGGCCCTCTATTTGATGCATTATGGGAGCACTTCGCGAGTGTTGATGCTTGGTCATGGTGCAGGGACATCGAAAAGGTAGCCCCTTTAATCAAATCCAACGGTTATACGATGGCCGTTGCATCGAATTTCGACAATCGTCTGGAACGACTATTGCTGGAGCCGGGACCACTAGCAATTGCAGATTTTGTTTTTCATTCGGCCGGTTTAGGTTGGAATAAGCCCAACTTGAATTTCTTCCGGGCCATCGAAGATGCCACTGATATGCAGCCGCATGAAATCGTCATGGTTGGTGATGGGCTAACCAATGATATTGAGCCGGCGCTTGAAGCAGGTTGGCAAGCTGTTTGGTGTGTTGATGAGATTCGAGATGATGTGGAAATCGATGTGCCACAGATACGCTCGATGACGGAATTGCTCGGTGTATTGAGCTAGTACATCGGGCGGCAATTCGTTCTCAACCGCACCATATACCAAGTAGTCGTTAAGCGACGAAGACATTGGATGCGGGGTTATCTTTCGCGGACCCTATGGCCCGCGGAATATATTTCGCACGGTCTTGTGGCCCACAGCGTCGCTATGATCTTTGGACCAGATTGATGAAAACCGCGGCCCGTTGAGCCTGTGCACAACGCCTGGATATTTCTTCTCCCGCATGCTCCGTCATCCTCGGCTAGCGCCTCGTCAGACGGGAGTTGCGGTTTGGTAGGCGTGCCGAGGGTAGGCCCTGCGTGTTCGGCTGCGCCAACACCCGTGGTTGCATAGACTGTAGTGTATGGCTCGTAGGGGAATCAGACGGGTTTAGCTTATTTGGCCAGGCTAGCGCAAACGAGTTCTTTGTCGTTTCTTGCAAAGACGTGTTTGTTGGCAAATGCCGGGTGAGCCCAGCAGACGCCGTTGCGTTGGTTAAGCTGATCGCGCGTGGGCTCGATCAGTTTCGCACGGCTAATTTCTTTGAAACCATCAGGACTCAGTTTGCCGATGATCAACTCACCTCGTTCATTGAACATCCAGTATCGGTCAAAGTTCTTCACAAAGTGTATCGTGCTCCAGCGTGCCCGCGGCGTTGCCGTTTGGTCTTCCCAAACGCGTTCGCCATTCTTGGCGTCCAGGCAACGTAATTCCCCGTAACTATCAACGCCGTAAATGAATCCATCTTCAAATACCGGTGTGCTGATGATCGAATGAATACCGCGTGTCTCTCTTTCGGTCAGTCCGGTCTGTTGCCACACCTTTTCAATTGCAGGTTTGTCTTTCCCAAGCCGCAGTAACAAGCTGCCGTCATAAAACGACGTTACAAACAAGTCGTTACCGCTGATGACCGGTGTCGCAACACCAATTGGCATTCGTGACGGTGGAAACTGGTGATTCCAAAACACCTTACCCGATTTCGGATCCACGCCACTGACACTATCTCCCGTCCAGCAGACGACAACCGGCACACCACCTTGGTTCACCAATACGGGCGCCGCGTAGCATGCACGCTCTTTCAATGCTCCCCACTGGCTCTTGCCGGTATATTTGTTCAGACCAATCACACACACGTCACTGCCACCGATTTGCAGAACAATGGTATCTTCGTGGATGATGGGTGACCCGGCGATTCCCCAGATAGGCATTTTGATTTTGTAGTCTGTGTTGAGATCTCTATTCCATAGAACTTTTCCACTGTCTGCGTCAAAGCAGTGTAGGTGTCCCATCGCGCCGAGTGCGTAAGCTTTGTTATTCTCGACTGTAACACTTGCGCGGGGGCCAGCAGTGTATCCAATCCTGTATTCACACGGATACGTGTAGCTCCACAATTCCTCACCAGTCTTCTCACTAACACACAGCACGCGCTCCTGCTGTGGTTCGGCAATGCGATACGTAATGAAAACGCGACCATCCGAGACTGTCGGGCCGCTGTATCCGGGACCGATTGGAATGCGCCATTTGAGTTTGATTTCATCACTTTCAAATTGATCGATCAGACCGGATTCATTCCAGTTACCATCGCGGTTTATGCCACGCCATTGCGGCCAGTCATCTGCATGTGATATTCCAGCGGTGAAAAGTAGAGTAAGAACAAGCGTAATCGCTAGGGATTTGTGCATTTTTAGTATCGATCTGATTGAGTGAAAACAGGTTATTCCTGAATCATTGTAGGACGTTGTCAAATATGTGCAAATAAACGTATGGAGTCGAGTTTATGCTTAATAGGGACTGGTCAAACAGTCGAAGAACAGGTTAGAATCGGCTGTTTAGCACTTAGAATTCCCTGCACACAGTATACAGGGATCGAGTTAACAGGTTTTAGATACGGGTGGGAGACACCGTGGTAAAGGTAATCGTTCGAGACAAAGAAACGATCCAGGAAGCAGTTCGACGCTTTGGCAAACTGGTGATGCGCAGCGGCCTTAAGAAGGAAATGCGACGTCGCAAGTATTATGAGAAGCCGAGTGACATCAAACGCCGAGCAAAGGTTCGTGCACAGCGTCGAGCTCTCAAGACACGAATTGGCTAGTTAGCCAAATCTTTTCGTGGCACTGAAAATCAGTGCAACTGCGCAATGTGTAAGAAGTCTCTTGCTGCGCCAATCATTCTACCGGTTCTGATACATGATCCGCGTCTGCTGGGTTTTCATTATTCGACCGGCTTGGGCTTAGCCTCTGTAATAAGATAATGCCGACGGCAGCAACTACCGTTGAGAGAATTAGAAGTATCTCAAATCCGCCGATGTCAGGTGTGTACATTAGCTCCCAGCGAGCGGGAGGACCGTTCCATTCTTCAACATACTTCTGAAAAGGCCATAGCACGGGGAGGGCGCCAGCCATAATTCCACCGAGTACCGAAAGGCTCTTATCGCGATGCGTATTTAGTAAGTATTTCAAGAGACGGCTGAAAGCTACCAATCCAAGCGTGGCACCGCAGGCAAACACAGCCAGTTGGAAAATAGCCGAACTCATTTCAACACCATCAAGAATCTGTGACGGCAAGTGCATGAAATGGTGATAGACACCGAGGATGAGCAGTACCATGCTACCGCTGATACCCGGTAACACCGTCGCACAAATTGCAATCATGCCACAGAAAAACAACTCGACTGTTGAGGGCACCCCGCTAACGGCCGTCACGTTAATGATGGAGTACGAACAGATTATTCCTGCTAAAACGCACACGAGCGATCCAAGCCACCGGCCTTTCGTGTCTAAGTCAATCATGTTGTAGACAATTAATATTGATCCAAGGATCAAGCCAAAAAACACAGCGTAGGTCAGCTGCATAGATGGTTGGGATGACAGGAGTCGGTGGATGAGCACGGTCATCAAAATGAACCCTGCACCAACCCCGGCCAGCAAGCTGGTGAGAAAGACGGCGTTGACATGACTGGCTGCTAGGCGAAATTGTCGCCGTTTAAGAAGTCCAAGTAATTCCAGATCAAATCGGGTAATGGATAGGATTAGCTGATCGTAAATTCCCAGAACCAATGCAATAGTGCCACCGGATACACCGGGAATAACATCCGCAATTCCCATCAGTGCACCACGGCCGGAGTTCGCCGCAAATGAAGCACTGCTGTTTATATGCATGTGCTGAAAACTGGAATTGGTCTGACTCATTGCCAAAAGGCCTTTAACCAGTAGATTCCACAAAAGGAACAATCTACTGTTGAGATCGAGTTATGCGGCGCGCGCTGTACGTCGAGCGGTACCATCAGCAGATGCAACCACTTTGATTCCGTGTTGATCGGCAAATCGCTGCACTTCGGGTTCATCAATCAGGATTGTATTTCCCGCTTCAACAGCCAGCACGGAACCGCCGGCCTGCTTAATGGATTTGAGCGTACCGACGCC
>JAKUOW010000010.1 GCA_022451045.1 Pirellulales bacterium
ATTCAAGCAGCAAGCATGGTCTTTGGGGACTTACGCAAGTGACGGCGCTTGAAGGCCGGGATCACGGTATCACTTGTTGTGCACTACACCCTGGAAACATCGAGACGGAACGCCGCGCCGCAAGTGATGAGGAGGCAGATTTGGAACCGATGATGAGTGTCGAGGAAATCTCCGAGGTTGCATTGCTTATGGCAACGTTGCCGCCGCACGTTGAGATGCTGGATGCCATCGTGCTTCCGACAAAGCAACTGTACGTTGGACGCGGCTAACGCCCGATGCATTTCTGTCGGAGTGATTACCGCCAAAGCGATGACGAGGAAATGTATGCGCATGGACCAAATAGGAACAGTGGTAGCCATGCAGCCAGCGCAGGAGACAGCATGTAACTGTTAGCGCCCATCGCACGGGCTGTTAGAACGAGCAGAAAGAATCCGAGAGTAAACACAAGACACAAAGTTGCTGGAAGAAAGAGGCCTTGTAGCTTCTTGGAAAGCACGACGGGTACCACTAGGAGAATCAGGGAAACATCCAGAAACGGTTGAACCAATCGACCGTGGATCGTAACTTTGACCCCGGCTCCATAATCCAGGCTGTCGTTGCGAAGATTTCTCATCAGATCACGGCTGGATGTGTACGAGGTGTCTGAGTTTTCTGCTAGTAACTGTGAGAATTCCAGGTTGCTCGAAACAAAGCACTGGTCGGAATTCAACCATGATGTATCCGACGGGCTATATACCACTGTCCGCCCGTTGATCACAGCTGACGGCAATTCCCTCAAGTCCTTGGGCTTGATGACATCCTCGAGCAAGTAACCTGACGGTCGATCCTGTTGGGCATCAACGTATCGGGCTCGGTGGGCTTCAATGATGCGTTGGAATGCTCCCAGTGGTTTATGCAGGTGAAATGTAGGCTGTATGATCTCCCGGTTGCCGGTGAGCGCCCATCGTCCACCAATTAAAATGTCATGTTTATGATCGAAACGTGCACGAACGGACTGTTTTGTGAGACCATCCCAGTTTTGCGCTGACCGTAGAATCTCATCCTTAAACTTCGGTAGTAGGGTTTCGCGACTGGCTGCGGCAAGTAAGGCAACGCATAAGGACGCAACAATGATCGGCATGACGATACGAGCCGTTGGTATCCCGGCGGCTTGAATCGCGGTTAGTTCATTGTGTTTGCGGACCCATGTGACTGCGAAAATCGCAGCAAGCGCTGAAAGTAGGGCGCTCGTCGTGTCAAAAAATGAGAATGCGCGGGCGCCGTAGTACTGGTAAAGTACTTCGAACATAGAACCATGCTGATCTCCCTGTTCCATTAAATCATCCAGGTTCGAGACCATGTCAATGACGATGTACAGCCCAAACAGGCTTAACCCACAGATCACAAAGATCTTCATGAAGAGGCGAAGCATGTAGCGGTCAAGAATCGACATTATCGTCTTACATCCTGCGGACGAATTAATGTGTATGGGTTGAGCACGAATCCTATGCGGTGGAAAGCACAGAGTTGACCGCCGTTGCCAAACACTTGACTCCCTCGGCAATCTTTGCGGGAGTCTGCTGGCCGAAACTAAGGCGGATCGTATTGTGTTTTACAGGTTCTCCGTGTTTCGGGAAACAGTAATGTCCCGGTACATACATCGCACCAGCTTGTTTCGTTGCCTGATACAGTGGTTTATCAAAGGCAGAATCGATTACTTCCGGCAAGGTCAGCCACACGTACATGCCGCCGCCGGGATTCCACCATGTGCAATGATCGATCGTGCTCAAGTGTACGTCGAGAGCATCAAGCATGGCGTTTTGCTTTTGCTGGTAATGGTCACATAACTTGGATACATGTTCCTGTAACCATCCGTTGCGCAACACTTCGAACATGATGTACTGGTTGATATTTGGCGATCCAAAGTCGATATTACCTTTGACATCATTCACGGGTGTGATCAACTCGGGTGGCAGAATACCCCAGCCAACTCGAATGCCTGGTGAGTACGACTTGGAAAATGTCCCAACAACAATGGTGTGATTTAGATTCCTGTCTCCTGCCCACAGGCTGGGTTGTTTTGTTTGATTGAAATCCAGCAACCGATAGGCCTCATCCGCTACAACATAGATCTTGTTGTGTTCGCTATATCGGTCAGCAATCTCGTGAATTTCGCCGGTACGTTGTTTTGTAAGTGTACTTCCTGCCGGGTTATCGAAGTACGGAACCAGGTAAATCGCCTTCACACGCGCTAAATCCCCCCGCTTTTTGAACAGAGCCAACGCATCGTCGAGTGACTCCGGGATCATTCCATGTTGATCAATCGCAACTCCAAATGTCTCCCCACCGACGTTTTTTACGATTCCAATAAAAATGAAATAAGTCGGAGAACCGCAAATGATTATGTCACCTGGGTCAAGCAGGATGTTTGCGAGCATGTAAAGTAATTGATTGCTGCCTGGTGTTGTAACAACGTTTTCAATGGACACTTGGTCAGGAATACCACTGTCATCCCACTCGCAGCTTTGTCGCAACAAGACATCACGCAGCTCGTTTAACCCTTGTGGATTGCTGTATTGAAGTGAGTCGCGAGCTGTATCCTGATTTGCAAAGGCAGATTGCTGTGCCCGCGCAGTGATGCCTACAGGTAACGTCTCTTGATCTACAAAACCGGCTGCCAGGGAAATAAGCTCCGGATGTGCAAGAGCTTCGGCCATTAATTCACTTACGGGTTGTCCGGCGGCTTGTATTGATCGGCTACTAAAAGTCATTTCTGTCACTCCAGCGACAGTGTTCTAAAGAACAATCTTAATTGGCGCGTGCGTAAGTTAGGTATCGTTGCCACTAGCGTCAAGTGGATACGTAGATTCGTCAACCCCAACAAGGAAGTGACCAACCTATTTAATCATGCCAATCATGTCCAATTCGAAAATTTGCAATGCCACCAGTTGCTTAACGGATCTTATATTCCCTCGTTTTTGCACACTTTGTTTCACGCCTTTATCAGATAAAGTTGCAGCTAAGAGAGATTGCGACCTGTGCGAGGGATGCATTCAAGCGTTGACTGTCACAGCAGGTTTTTCATGCCGACGCTGCGGATTCTTCAGACCGCTCGAACACCTTGGCTGTCATATGTGTGAAATGCGTCACTACCATTTTGAGCGGAACTGGGTTCTCGGCGAGTATGTCAATCATCTCAAGCGAGCTGTTTTAGCGATTAAATCTTCGTCGGGTAGGCCGTTGGCTAACGCACTTGGCTCCTTGCTTTCACAAAAGATCGATTCAGATATCGATTCTTGCGACGCACCAGTTGACGTAGTGATTCCCGTACCGACGCATTGGAAGCGCCGCCTGGTACGACGTGGCAGCAGCGTTGACATCATAGCCCAACAGATTGCCTCGACTTTGAATGTTCGATGCCTGGATCGTCTTATCAAGGTCACACGCGTTGCTTGCAAACAGGGAACACTCGATGCGGCTTCGCGAAGAATAAATGTCAGAGACCTATTTGCAATTCGACAAAGGAAATACGCGCAAGATTATTGTGGCAAAAGCGTTCTCTTGGTCGACGACATAATGACATCTGGTGCAACGCTCAATGAACTGTCACTGTTTTTGCTTCGTAACGGAGTTAGACAGGTTCGATGTGCAACGGTGGCTCGTGGTGCAGCATAGCAAACAGTTGATTTGTCTAAATCATGATTGCACTGCTTGAAAGTCGTATGGAACCGCGAAAGAATACTAGTCAAGCGCACTAGACGGCAAGGATTTGCGTTTTGCTAGACTACGAGATGACGGAGTGTAAATGATGGCCAAAAAAGATGGAAAGCCAAGGCCGTTTCGACGAGCGGTGCTCGCGGGACTTGGTGTCTTACTGCCGCCGCTGCTGACGTTGGCTTTATTCTTGTGGGCTTGGTCACTTGTAGAATCGTATGTGCTCGATCCGGTTGATTGGGCAGCTCGGTCTACTGTAGTTGCTTTTATAGATGACGTGCATGACGAATCCCCGAAAGAGATCAAATCTTCGGAGATAGGGAATTCAGAAGTAAAGACCGGGATTATTGATGGCACTGAATTTGTGCAGTTATCCACAACTCAGTGGATTCCCAGGCAGATTTATCAATCAGTAAAGAGCGATCCTGGTGATACCGATCTAAGTCAGGCAAATGCCAATGATGTCTACCTTAGATATGTCAGGCTGAATTACCTCAAGAGACCTGTGGTCATTGTTGTATTCCTGTGCCTTTTTGTAATTGTCCTGTACGTCCTTGGAAAATTCCTTGCCGCTGGAATTGGTAGAATTACCCTAAGGTTGTTCGAGCGAGTTATTAATCATGTGCCGATTATTCGTAATGTTTATTCGAGTGTGAAACAGGTAACTGACTTTCTGTTTACCGAACGCGAAATGGAATTCAATCGTGTGGTTGCTGTGCAATATCCAAGTCAGGGGATTTGGTCGATCGGTTTTGTAACAGGCGAGAGTATGCAGTCGCTACATGATTCGATCGGTGAGCCAGTATTGAGTGTCCTGATGCCAACTTCACCTATGCCGGCGACTGGATTCACTATTACTGTTCCAAAGAGCAGAACGATTGATCTGGGTATTACAGTGGATCAGGCGATTCAGTTTGTCGTAAGTTGCGGTGTTGTTGTTCCAATCAACGAGCAAGTGCTTGAAGGGGATTCAAGTGAGGTTAAGGGGGCAGTTGAATCTGTTGTTGCCGGTTTGATCGATGACGGGTCAGACGACTTAAGCGATTCATCCACCCTGACTAACACAGCTGACCAGCCATCGTAATGCTCGCTAGTATTTCAAAATGCGTCCTGCTGGTATGAGTAGGTTTTAATCTTTTGTTCTTCTTTACTGCTTCCGATCCACGATGACTTTAACCCACTTGCGTCTAGGTACACGAAGCAGCGCATTGGCGATGTGGCAATCCAATTGGGTGGCTGGCCTGTTGACAGAGCATGGATACGATGTGGGGCTAGTACAGATTACAACACAGGGAGATGTTCGCTCAGAACCGATTGGACAGATTGGCGGACAGGGGCTATTCACAAAGGAAATTCAGCGAGCACTCCTTGATCAGGAAGTGGATCTCGCTGTTCACAGCCTTAAGGATCTGCCGACGGTACCGGTACCGGGTTTAGTTCTTGGTGCAGTACCACCACGTGAGAGTCCCGGTGATGCATTACTGTCCAATCAATTCGATTCGATAGACGATATTTCTGAAGGTGCAGTTATTGGTACCGGTAGCAATCGTCGTCAGGCACAATTACTGCACTACAGGGAAGATGTAGTTGTAAAAGGCATACGTGGAAACGTTGACACGAGAATTAGCAAACTTGATGAAGGGCAATTTGATGCTATTGTTCTGGCAGAGTCTGGGCTTCGCAGGCTTGGACTACAGGATCGGATTACTCAGATAATACCAAGAGATATAATGCTACCTGCGGTTGGTCAGGGAGCGCTTGGAATCGAATGCCGTAGCGATGATGATGTAACCAGGCAAGCGCTTACACTTCTCAATGACTCGGAGACACATCTAAGTGTCTTAGCTGAGCGTGCTTTGCTATTTACACTTCAGGCTGGTTGTCTTGCACCGGTCGGCACATACGCCAGATTCGAAAACGGCAACTTGATTCTTGAGGGTGCGGTGTTGAGCGTTGACGGTAAGCAACGGCTTGCCGCAAGTGACTCCGTGCCATTAGCTGACGTCGTGCGTGAAGATGCTGTTTCACTCGGTGAACGCGTAGCACTTGAATTGCTCGCTCAGGGTGCAAAGCAGCTGATTGATGAAGCCCATCAGTAGAGTCTGCTTTCTACCGTGAGAGTCGCATCGCGATTGTCTTCACTTGCCGTACCGGTTGTACCGATACAAAGAGTTGTAGGGTTTTACTGCAAAAGGGACTTTGTGGTGAACTACTTCAACCTCTCCTCAGGAGATCAGGGATGCTGCTAAACTCGCGGTTTCTCGGTGAATTAAACTGCAACGACGACCAAATCGTTGAGTTCCCCACAGGGATGATTGGATTATCTTCTTATCACCAGTGGGCTCTTATTGAAGATCCGGTAGATCAACGGATCTCTTGGCTGCAAAGTGTTGGATCATCTGAGATCGCATTACCGCTTATTCGGCCAAAAGATGAAATTGAGCAGTACGATGTTCGTGTTTCACCAGAATTGCTTCAACCGCTGCGATTGTCAGATTCCGATCGATTGAGCGTCTATAGCGTGGTGGAAGGATATGGTCCTAACCAGATCTGTACCAATTTACGGGCTCCGGTGCTTATCAATATGGACCGACATTTGGGGGTCCAGGTAGTTACCAACGACGAACAACCGATGCAATTGGAACTAATCGGATTTGCCGTCAACTTCCGCAAAAGTGCCTAATACCCACCTCTGATTCTTTAAACAGAGCACAAAAACATCTCGTTTGTTTTTCTGATCCGTACTTCCAACAATTGGTGACCGATACTTAGGTGTACACAGATACCGAGTATTGAAGAAAAGCTGTTGGAGCCGGGATATGTTGGTTCTTTCCAGACATCGTGATGAAAGCATCATGATTGGTGAATCTATTGAAGTCCGTATTGTTGACGTGCGTGGAGATAAAGTCCGCATCGGGATCAATGCACCGAAAGATGTGCCTGTTCATCGACAAGAGATTTTTCAGGCTATCCTTGATGAAGTAGAAGGGCAGACTTCATCGAATTCTGAATAGATCCATTGTGGCCCGAGATTTTATTTGGGGACAGCGGCGTCGAATACGGCGTCTGATGAGCTTTTTGAATTGTTGAAGTTCCCAATGGACGCTGTCGATTTTGCCACTGATTGCAGCCGTTTTTACGGGCTGCCAAGATCTTGTTTTCGGCTTGGCTTAGAGACAGCATGAGTACGCATGATCCGACCAGATCTCTGCTGATAGATAGCCTGTTTAGGCTGATATTGATCGCTGCTGAGAAATCTCGTATTCGTGACAAGCGCGGAGCATTCGACTCATTGCCAAGAAGTCGCCTGTTGTTTGAGCAATTGATAATCGAATTGGCACCGTTATCGTCCGATGGTAGTCGGGTAAGGGCAGATTCAATTTGCGAAATCATCAGTGAATTAGGTGAGATTGAGTGCACAGGCAAATGGGACGCACTTGGCTTGTTCTTGGAACATTCGGGTGATTCCGTTGCTGCACGGGAAGATGCTGCATAGATCTGACTGGCCATAATTCAGATGCTTTATCATGCTGTCTTAATTGATGCCCAACTTCCATTTTCCTCGTTGGAAGCTGTGCTGGGATTCGAATACTTGCATACATGTATTATGTCCGGTTACATCCTGAGTTGCTTGTCGGTAAAACTAGTAATTAACAACCAAGACAAAAGGGGAAAATCAGTTGAGTGATAAGGAAACAATGTTGATCCGTGTTGGGCACAGTCCCGATCCGGATGATGCGTTCATGTTTTATGCATTGGCGAAAGACTCGTTTGATACTGGCAACTATCGCTTTGAGCACGAACTGGTTGACATCGAGACGCTTAATCGACGTGCGTTTACCGGTGAATTGGAGCTAACTGCAATTAGCCTCCATGCGTATGCATATTTGTCGGACAAGTATGCCATCTGTGCATGCGGTGCGAGTATGGGCGACAAGTATGGCCCGATGGTCGTTTCTCGTGAAGAAAACACGATTGAAGATGTAAAGCAGTTTACGATTGCTGTGCCTGGCACCCTTACGACAGCCTACTTAGCACTGCGTATGTGCCTAGGTCTGGATTTTGATCACGTCGTTGTTCCGTTTGATGAAATACTGGATGTTGTCGAAGCTGGAAGTTACGAGGGCAAGGAAGTCCAGGCAGGATTAATTATTCACGAAGGTCAGTTGACATACGGATCCCAAAATCTGAAACTTGTCGTCGACCTCGGTCAATGGTGGTTTGAAGAAACTGGTTTACCACTCCCACTTGGTGCAAATGCGATTCGGCGTGACCTCGGAATGGATGCGATGGAAGAGGTGACAGCACTTTTGAAACAGAGTATCGAATATGGTCTGGAAAATCGGGATGCCGCGCTGGATTATGCACTCGGGTTTGGCCGCGGCCTGGATCGCTCAATGGCTGATGAGTTCGTCGGAATGTACGTGAACGACTGGACCATCGATTTTGGTGAGCGAGGTCGTCAGGCGGTAACGGAGTTGCTGCGGCGTGGGCATGAGACCGGCGTGATTGAAAATCTCGTTGTGCCGGAATTTATCGGCTAGCGGATCGAATTGTGGTCGAAGTGACCCTAAGACAGTGAAAAATCCTAGATTTAATGTTCATTCGGCGAGTCTCCCCTTGACGATAAGACCACGAGCGGATTTTATTAGTAGACACAGCAGGTGAGCATTGTTTGCCTGAAAAAACGGCCCCATCGTCTAGCGGTCTAGGACTCCGGCCTTTCACGCCGGCAACACGGGTTCGAGTCCCGTTGGGGTCATAAAAGAAACGCCTGTGAAGTTAATTCTTCACAGGCGTTTCTTATTGTGCGTTTGCAAAGTTGTTTTGCGTGGAAAAAGCTGAGGTTGATGTCACAGCTGACAGTGCTTTTTTAGAGATCTGCCGATTTAATTCTCATTTGATTGGGATTCTTCAACGCTGCTATCATTGCGTTGAATTGCATCAAACACTTCACGGCGATGTACGGGTACTTCTTTTGGGGCTTCTACGCCCAGACGCACTTTATCGCCGCGAATATCGACAACGACGATCGTGATATCGTTATTGATTACGATACTTTCGTTTTTCTTTCGCGACAGTACTAACATGATTCATTCCTTTGTTGCCACCCGGTGCCATTACTTGACTTAATTCAGCTTTAAATAGGTGGGTGTCCTTATTCTTAATCTCTTACTATTTAGAGCTACCTCTAAGTAATAAGCGCATTAATCTCTCCTTTCACTTTACGACGCACCAAGAGCTAGTCAAGAAAAGTTGTAAAGCTCGCATTAGATTTAGCCACTTTTTAGACCAAACACCCCTCAAACCCGTCATTATCCTTAGATCCCACATCAATCATGAACACCCACTTTCTATTTGGCCCTGGGATTTAAGCATTTTGATGATTCTTGTAGAGTGCAGATTATGCCTCTCTCGGATTCTAATTGGGTTTGCGGTTATGGATTGATTACAAGTCGTTGGGCTCAGACGAAATCACCGACAGTTTATAGTTGAGCGGCTCAAAAGTGGGTAAAAACCCCTTGAAAACATGCCTGTCTTAGATTTCCGGTAGATTTCCGCTAGGATCCGGACGGAAACAGGAGAAGTGGGTGTCCATGTTTAGATCTTGATTGGATTAAAAACCGCCGGTTCTTTCAGGTTTTTGAGCAGCTTGGGGGTGTTCTATAAAGGCGCAAGGTGATACCTTTGCAGTTTTAATACACCATTGTTTGTCATTCCGAAAAATATGGCATTTTGAGTCATTTGGCCGCTTGAGGCTGGTTTGCAGGTTGCAATTTTTCCTGTCGCCGGTGTCAAATTAGGTGGGCAATAGACGGCAAGATAAATAGCCACGGTATAAGGGTCTTATGGCTTCGTCAGGAGAAACGACACGGTCGCCACTTCAGGTATGGATTGCCAATGTTGTGCGAACTGTGAAGACCGTCATTAGCGGGATGTTTGTAACCGGTCGCTATTGGTTGCGGACATATCGTCGCGGGACATTTACTGAGATCTACGAGTATCCGGAGAAACCAATTCCGGTAGCGTCGCGCTATCGCGGTTTTCATCGGTACGATTTGACGACTTGTATTGCATGTGACCAGTGTGCCAAGGCATGTCCAGTGGACTGCATTTACATTGGTAAAGAGAAGGTGACCGGTGGTAAAGGTTTCAAGGTAAGCGGATTTACCATCGACTACAGCAAGTGCATGTTTTGTGCATTGTGTGTGGAGCCATGTCCGGTGGACTGGATTTTTATGGGGGCATCACACGACAATAGTTGCTACAGTCGCTACGGTTGTAAGGTCGACTACTCGCGATTGCCAGTTTCGGTGGGTTGGGGGCGTTCATCACTGAATCCAACCGCAGTGGCTCAGTCGAAGGTGATTGTGGATCCCGTTCATGGCGGTCCAAATCAGTAAGCATTAAATTAAGAGACTACAGGCGGGCTTAACTTGCTTAAAGCAATGCGGTTTGCCAAACAACATAAATTAGGGGGCTGGCAGTGACGAATCAGGTAACCAAGTTGTTCACTATCGAGGAAGCCAATAAAGCTCTTCCGTTAGTGCGCCTGATTACACAAGATCTGGCAGAGCTCTCAGAAGAGGTTTTTCAGCGTCAGCAACGTCTGTCACGTCTAGCCAGTGGACGCGAGATTACCGGAGATGACCCATACTCAGAAGAACTCATGCTTGTTCAGGAGCAGCTTGATGTTCAGATGCAGCGGTTAAATGAGTTGATCGACGAGCTTAGAGAGTTAGGGGCTGAACCGAAAAATGGGCCAGGTGGTCGTATTGATCTGGTTGATTTCCCGTCTGACATGGATGGCCGTATGGTTTATTTGTGTTGGCAGCTTGGTGAGGCAAATGTTAGCCACTGGCATGAACTCGACACAGGGTTTGCTGGTCGGCAGGTATTACCGGGATATGAAGTGCTTCCAGGATATTCAGATCCGGAAGTGGATGCTTCAATGAATTGATTGGTAATCGGGTGAGTAAATGTTATTAGCAGAATCAACCGCACTAGGTAGTTCCATCGGTGCCGTGGCAACGCTTGCGTTGTTTGTCACGATCGGATTGGTCTTTCTGTTTGTCAATCTACTGGTTGGGCGGTTCGTGCGACCTCACAATCCTGATGCTCATCCGGAAAAGGGTGATATCTATGAGTGTGGTGAGCCAACGATTGGTTCGAGTTTTGTTCAGTTTGACTTGCGGTTTTACGTTGTTGCATTGCTGTTCATTATTTTCGATGTAGAAGTTGCTTTCTTTTTCCCCTGGGCGACTGTGTTTGGGAAGAGTGAGCAATTAAGCGAGATGGCACAAGTTGAACAGGCCGTTAAGGGTAATGAGTTGTCTGCAGACGCCAAGCGACTTTACCGTGAAATGGGAGTGCGAGATACTTCGGTCGGCGCTGTTAGTGATTTGACAAATGAAGACGTATACACGAGTTCCAAGATGCTTGCCCGTATCACGTTAATTGACATTGGCGTGTTCTTTGCAGTGCTCATTTTAGGATTTGCATATGTTTGGAAACGCGGTGACCTTGATTGGGTCAAAGCTGTGACTGAACAGCGGCGGTTGGCAAGGCTGCCTGCTGATGAATGACCTGTTAAGTAGAACACAAGAATATTATTTGGGTGACAAAACGAGAGCAACGAAATGAGTGATCTTGTAAGTCAATTGAAAGAGAGATTCGGTGATGGCATCGTTGATGTTAACGCTGAGACGATCGACGACTGGATTGAAGTAACGCCAGATGTGTTACTTGATGTTTGCGAGTTTCTCGCGGGAGATTCAGCAATCAAGCTGGACATGCTTAATTGCATCACTGCCGTCGATTACCTTCATACTGATCCAAAAAAGGCAGCCAAAGCGGATTTCGACCCGCATATGCAGGTGGTGTATCACCTAAGCAGTATTGAGCACAAACACACGCTAGTGCTGAAAGTAAAAGTTGATCGCTGGAAAAATGGTGAAGAAGGATCGCTTCCAGAAGTTCCTTCGGTTGCTGGAATCTGGCGAACAGCAGATTGGCATGAGCGCGAAGTATACGATTTGTCGGGTGTGTTGTTTACAGGCCATCCGAATATGAAGCGAATCCTTTGTCCGGATGACTGGGTTGGTTATCCGCTACGCAAAGATTACGAGATGCCGCTTGAGTATCACGGTATCCGGGGACGCTAGGTTTCGTTTTTAGAATCGAGGAATGACAGTAATGTCGACGAAAGTTGATGATCCGAGAGTAATCGAGTTTGACGTCCGAACGGACGAAATGCTGATCAACATGGGCCCGCAGCATCCGAGCACCCATGGTGTGTTGCGTTTGATTCTGCGCACAGATGGCGAAATCGTATCTGAAGTCGAGCCTCATCTGGGTTATCTACATCGATGTGCTGAGAAGATCGGTGAGAATTTAACTCCGCGTCAGTGGGTTCCATACACCGATCGTATGGACTATCTGGCAGGCATGAATATGAATCTTGGCTGGGCGTTGGTAGTCGAAAAGCTGCTTGAGCATGACTTGCCCGAAAAGGCACGCCATCTGAGAGTGATCATTAGCGAGATGGGGCGAATCGCCAGTCACTTGGTAGGCATGGGTGCCTATGGATTGGACTTGGGAACTTTTAGCCCGTTCCTCTATGCATTCCGCGAACGAGAAAAGATTCTCGATTTGTTTGAAAAGGCTTGCGGGGCACGTCTTACCTACAGTTATCTTACCCCGGGTGGAGCAACAGGTGATTTGCCACCAGGTTGGGTCGACGAATGCCGTGACTTCCTGGCTCAATTCAAGCCATGTATTCCGGAGTTTCATGAATTACTGACAAACAACCAGATCTTCATTGGTCGTACTGCTGGTATCGGAGTCATGTCAGCTGCGACGGCGATTAATTACGGCTGTACAGGTCCCGTCTTGCGTGGCAGCGGCGTGCCGTATGACCTTCGGTTTAATGGTGAAGAGCGCTATACAGAAATGTACGAAGGCTACCAGTTTGACGTGATCGTTCAGGATCCGGAAACTGGTAAATATCCAGACCCACATCTGGAAGAGTTTGGTGATGATCTGGATTACCCGGAAATCCCCAAAGAAGCTATTTTGGGTGACTGCTGGCATCGTTTTTACGTGAGAATGCTAGAAGTTGTGCAGGCAATTCGCCTCGTCGAGCAAGCGTTGGATAAATACGAATCTGCGAGCGGCGATTGGGGTCAACCCATCAAGCTCACACAGAAGTTACCAAAAGGTGAAGCTTATCTGGAAACGGAAGCTCCACGAGGTCAGATGGGATTCTATCTGGTTAGTACAGGTGACAGTATTCCATGGCGAGTGCGTGCACGCAGTAGTTGTTTTTGCAACTTGTCTGTAACCAGTGAATTGTGCCGCGGCACACTTCTGGCAGATGTTCCGGCGATCGTCGGAAGTCTCGATGTGGTAATGGGCGAGATTGACCGTTAATTGGACGGAAAGTGATAGGGAGCCTGGTTTCGACCGGGGCTTCAACCGTGACTGAATTTATTTCACAAAACATATTTGGACTCGATGATCCTAACTGGTTCATGTATCTGCTTTGCGGTGTTATTGCTGCAGTGCTCGTATTACATGTTATTGCAGTTGGTGCTTTGTTCTTTATATGGGCAGAGCGAAAGATTGCTGGTCGCATCCAGGATCGTCTTGGCCCAACGCGAGTCGGCGGCAAATTTGGCTGGCTGCAGACTTTGGCTGATGGTGTAAAGCTCATAGCGAAAGAAGACTTTATCCCGCGAGACGCCGATGCACCGCTGTTTAAGATCGCACCATATATAGCATTTGCAGCAAGTTTTGCAGCATTTCTGGCATTGCCTTTTGCCGATGGAGCGGTTGCTCATCATGTGAATACAGCAGTGTTCTTCGTGTTAGCTGTACTGGGGTTAGAAGTATTTGGCGTTATTTTGGCAGGATATGCGTCAGGGTCAAAATGGTCGTTGTTTGGTGCGATGAGAGAAGCAGCACAGGTAGTTAGCTACGAAGTTCCCCTAGGCATGTGCGTCGTCATCCCCGTTTTCGTTGCAGGCACTATGAATTTGACGACTATTGGTGAGATGCAAGCTGGTTGGTTCAACAACTGGCTAGTGTTCCATGATCCATTTACGTTTATTGCAGCCATTGTTTACTTCACATGTGCAACTGCCAGTGTCAACCGTGCTCCATTCGATCTGGCTGAAGCAGAGAGCGAACTCGTTGCAGGTTTTCATACAGAATATTCCGGATTGCGATGGAGTTTCTTCTTCATGGCTGAATACGGATCAATGTTCCTGGTGAGTGCACTGGCATCAATCTTGTTCTTTGGCGGATGGCATCCCCCGATTCCAATTGATATTTGGATCTTGGAAGCATTCGCTGATCCAGACTTGGTAGCAGCAGGTCCATTGAAAGATGCGGTACCGAGTTTAGTTACGTTCCTAGTTATGCTAATTGGGATTGCAACTCTCGTGGCCAAGTCGGTAATCGGCGTTGTTGTCATGATGTGGGTAAGATGGACTTTCCCGAGGTTAAGAATTGACCAGGTGATGGCAACGTGCCTGAAGTATTGCGTACCAATTGCAGCCGTGTGTTTTGTTGGTTCGATGACCTGGGAAACTTTAGACTTGCCGTCTATGAACACCATCAACCGATATGAAATTCACGAGGATTGGTCAGAAGATCTTGCTGTCAGCACAGTGGGAGAGGATGGAGTAGATCCTGAGTGGCCGGAAGACGAAAACGACGACGAATCATCCGAGGTGATGGATGGTGAAGAGGCACCGATCGAAGAAGACAGTGTTGCAGTACAAAATGGGCTGTCGCTTCAGGAGGGTGAATAACCATGGGAATCTTGGCAGCAGTGAATAGAGTTTACTGGCATGAGTTTTTCTTCATGCTGTTTGCCGGCATATCGGTCGTATTTGCCGTGTGTGTATTGCTAACGCAAAACATTGTTCGCATGGCGTTCTACCTCGTACTTTCATTAGGTTCAACGGCCGGACTATTCTTCCTGGCAGGCGCAGAGTTTGTTGGTGCCATGCAACTGATGATCTACGTTGGCGGTACTTTAGTGCTGTTGATTTTTGGAGTGATGCTCACAGCACAACAGCGATACGTCAAGATGAACACTCATCCCACCGATTGGGTGCTGGCGACCATCGTTGGTGGTTCCCTGTTGGTATTACTGATCGGTGCAGCTGCAGGTGTTGATTCGTGGAAAGATGCAAGTGCATCGAAGAAGGCGTTAGCAGAACTTGATGTAGATGATGCCCGTACGGCTACTCCGCTAGGCTTGGCTCTCACCGGTGTTCGAGTCGATAAATTAGATTCAGATGATCCTGCACTGGCAAATGGTCAGAGTGGTTATTTGCTGCCGTTTATTATTGTCTCCGTACACTTACTGGTCGTTCTTATTGGTGCAGCGTATATGGCACGAACCAAGCGATCGGCAACCGCACCTGTTGGGCGTGCTGAGCGGGCTCGGCTGAACATTATGCAAATGGAACATGAAACAGATGATGTTGTTTATTCAGCATCAAAGCAATCGTCTTCGAGCTTGCTTGATTCCGATCAGAGCCAGGCTGAAGAATCCACTGACGAGGCACAAGAATAAGGTTGGCAGTCCCTTAACGGGTATCAGAAGAAGAAACAAAATGTTTGGATTGGAAATCACACCAGTTATCGCGGCGATCACAGTTTCGCACTATCTGATTGTAGGCGCGATCTTATTTGTGATTGGTGCCGTATGCATGGCGACCAAGCGTAATGCACTTGGCATCCTGATGGGAATTGAATTGGTGCTCAATGGTGCGAATATCAATTTTATTGCATTTGGAAGTCCCTATTTGCGAGATGATAACCTTGGTCTGGATGGCCAGTTGATTTCACTTTTTGTAATTGTTTTGGCTGCTGCGGAAGCTGCAGTGGCATTAGCGATTGCACTTAACTTTTACAACAACCACAACACAATCGATATTGATCGTGCAGATGAGTTGAAGGGTTAATGGACACACTTCATATATTATTAGGACTTGCGACGCTCATACCGTTAGGTGCGTTTTTCTTTAACCTGACGTGCGGGAACAAGTTGCGCGAAGCGGGGAAGATACGCGTTGGTGCATATGTAAGCACAATTGCGATCGTGTTTTCCGCGTTGTTGTCATTCCTGAGCTTGTTCATTTGGCTCGGTGGTGCGGATAACTGGGAAAACTTAAACGCATTGTTGGACGGTGAGCATGCTCACTTTCACGCGATTTCCGGTGAATACTATGTACTTGGTGAGTTTGGTGATAACCTCAAACTGTCGATCGGTTATTACATAGATTCTCTGACCGTCTGCATGTTCACGATGGTCACACTGATTGCGACCCTCATTCATATCTATGCTCTGAAGTACATGGATGATGAGCTACCTGCTCAGGAACATGATCACAGCCATTTCCCGTGGCCATGGGCCGGAAAACATGGTCATGGCGAACATGATGATCACCATGGTGATGATCACCATGACGATCACGGACATGATGACCATGAAGAGCAGGGTCATTTTGATGAATACTACGTTGACCACGAAGTGGTCATGGAAGATGGAAGTCATCTGAAGCGTCGTGGACGTTATCATCGCTTCTTTCAGGCACTTTCGCTGTTCTGCTTTAGCATGCTTGGCCTTGTCCTTGCTGGTAACGTGGCAATGACATTCGTCTTCTGGGAGTTGGTCGGAATCTGTTCCTTCTTCCTGATTGGCTTTTACGTGGAACGTCATAGTGCATCCACGGCGGCTAACAAGGCATTTATCGTCAACCGTGTTGGTGACTTTGGGATGATCATTGGCTTAATGGTGATCTGGACAGGCTTCGGCACTTTTGATTTTGGAGACAGCGAAGTTGACGGTCATAAATCGCTTGGACTGTTTTCACAGATAGAACGACTTGCTGATGACGCACACGCTTCGGAAGATGCCCAACACGCGGATGCTCACGCAGCAGCCTCTAATTCAGAACTTGCAGCAGGTGCTTTGGCGTTTGTTGCAGCTGAAGATGAGTCGCACGAAGGTGATACCGCAGATCACGATGAAGATGCAGGCCACGATGAATCGGAATCACATGAGGATGGTGAGCATGCAGATGAGCACGGCGAAGGACACACCGACGGCGATAATGCAGAGTCACATGCAGACGGGCACGATGAGGGACATGACGATGGACATGATCATGCGAGTGTTCAGGTCGTAGTACCGGAAGGACTGGTTATCGCTTCAGCTCGCGAAGAAGTCAACGCATATATGCAAGAGCATGGTGTTGATCAAAGCGTAGCTGCGAAGGCTGTACAGGCGAAACAAATTGAAGAAGGTGGCACGCCGTATGGTTACTGGCTGCTAATCATTGGTGGTATTGGTATTTTCTGCGGTTGTATCGGTAAGAGTGCTCAATTCCCATTGCACGTTTGGTTACCTGACGCGATGGAAGGTCCCACGCCGGTATCCGCACTTGTTCACTCAGCAACGATGGTGGCAGCAGGCGTATTCCTGACAGGTAGATTCTTCCCAATGTTTGTACCGGAAGTCCTGCTAGTGATTGCCGTGGTTGGAGTAATTACCTTATTCATTGCGGCAACCATTGCCATTACAGCAGTTGATATCAAGAAGGTACTGGCGTACTCAACGATTAGCCAACTTGGTTACATGATGATGTCACTTGGTCTTGGTGGTTGGCTCGCCGGCTTACTGCACCTTTTCACCCATGCATTTTTCAAGAGCCTGTTATTTATGGGTTCTGGAAGTGTAATTCATGCTGTTCATACAAATGACATGCGTGAGATGGGTGGTCTTTACAAGAAAATACCGGGCACGTGCTGGACGATGTTCATTGCTTGTCTGGCGATCGCTGGCGCAGGTATTCCATTTGTAATCGGTACAAGTGGCTATTATTCAAAGGACGCGATACTGGAACAGGCGTTTAGCTTCTGGAGAGTAAACGGTGGTATTGCACCTGGATTATTCTTCTTCCTGGCTGCTGCCGGTGCTGCAATTACAAGTTTCTATATGTTCCGTATGTGGTTTATGACCTTTGTCGGCAAGCCACGTAATCAGGAACGATTCGACCATGCTCATGAATACTCCAAGATGGTATGGCCATTGGTCATTCTTGCTGTATTTGCCGTTGGCGTTGCATGGAAATCGGTTGGATTCTGGGACCTACCATTTAGCCTCTCTAATATGATTGAAGCGTCCCGTCCGGTGGCTATTAGCCACGTGGATCAAGCGGGAGTCATTTCGAGCATGGTCTGGCCGGATGAGCATGCGAGCCATGCCTGGTCGATCGTCTTCCCTGTAACACTACTGGCTACGGCGACTGCTATTATTGGATTCCTGCTAGCCGCGGCGTTTTATTGGAAACGGGCGCTGGATGTTTCCGATGTCAAAAACAACTTTGAGTCGATCTATCGACTGCTTTGGAATAAGTGGTGGTTTGATGAGCTATACGACACCTTGTTTGTCCGTCCGGCACACAAGATCGGTAAGTTTGTCGCCGCAATAGATAAGTGCATCTTTGACTGGCTGATTGACAGATCAGCGGTTGTTCTTCGTGCTTTCTCCAACCTTTGGAATAAGTACATCGATCAAAAGGCAGTCGATGGTGTCGCAAATGTTATAGCCGGGTGGATTCACTCGCTAGGTCGCGGGCTTTCCAGAGTACAAACCGGAAATGTCCGACAATATGTGCTGTTTATCGCCATAGGAGCACTTGCTTTGTTCCTGCTGATTACCGTGTTCTTCAGTTCGTCGATACAAGCATACTAAATTGGAATTTTGAAATATTAAATTACTTTCGTTTCGAAAGAGATAACTCGGATCAGTCAAAATGTCAGCTCTGATTTCCACAATTATTTTCCTGCCAACCATCATCGCTCTTGGGCTTGGGTTCATGCCTAGTAAGAAAGATGAAGACGGTGTCAACGATCCTGCGAATAAGAACCTGTTGCTGGGTATCACGCTAGTTACATCCATCGTCGTGATGTTGCTTACGTTTGTACTCTGGACCAGTTTTGACTCAGAGAGTGGTGCGATCCAAATGGCGGAGAATCTCGCCTGGATTCCATCATTCGATATTTCTTATTTAATGGGACTCGATGGAATTAGCCTCCCGCTTGTATTGTTGACATCGGTTGTCAGCGTGCTGGCAATTGGCGCGAGTTGGTCGATCAATAAGCATGTAAAAGCATATTGTGTACTTTTCCTTTTGCTGATGACCGGTATGCTCGGCGTCTTTATGGCATTGGATTTCTTCCTGTTTTATATCTTCTGGGAAGTAATGCTATTACCGATGTATTTCCTAATCGGCATTTGGGGTGGCCCGAGACGTGAGTACGCCGCCATCAAGTTCTTCATTTACACGCTCGTTGGTGGTGTGTTGATGCTGATCGCAATCCTCATGCTGTATTTCAGCAGCGATGTAACGGAATTAGCACAGCATATTGAGGGTGATGTCACGGCTGAGGTCGTCCAGGCTGAGCTTGGTAACCTGCACTTGCACGAAACGACTTATGTAGCCATTGCTGATAACGTGAATAACGCAGCAGCTGGTGAAGCTGTCGAGCCAATTCATACTTTTAATCTGCGAGCACTGGCTAGCATTGGCCAGACGACAGAACAATTCAGCGTGACACTTCAACGCTGGGCATTCCTGTTGTTGTTCATTGGTTTCATTATCAAGGTACCGTCCATTCCGGTTCATACGTGGCTACCGGATGCACACGTGGAAGCACCTACACCGATCTCGATGATTCTTGCCGGTGTTTTGCTGAAGATGGGTGGCTACGGTATTATCCGAATCTGTTATCCGATTTGCCCTCATGGCGGTTATGATCTTGCATATCTGGTTTGCTTCCTTGGTGTCGCTAGTATGTTATACGGTGCCTTTGCTGCACTTGCCCAAACCGACTTTAAGCGACTGGTTGCATACAGTTCTGTCAGTCATATGGGATATGTCGTACTCGGGATGGGTGTGTGGTCGATTTACGCACCGGAATACAACGGTGATTACTGGGCCATGGGTATAACTGGTGCGATGTACCAGATGATTGGTCACGGTATTAGTTCCGCCGGTATGTTCTTCATGGTCGGAATTATTTATGACCGTGTGCATCACAGAAATCTGGCTGAATTTGGTGGTTTGTACGGCAAGATGCCGAGATACACGGCTTTGGCGATGGGCTTGTTCTTCGCTGGTCTTGGACTGCCCGGCTTGTGTGGATTTATCGGTGAAGTACTGGTTGTGCTTTCCGTTTGGAACTTTAGCAAGTTGCTTGCCATTCTTTCCGCCGCAGTCGTAATCCTGACAGCTGCATACATCCTTTGGTGTCTGCAACGTGTATACCTTGGACCTCAATACAACGGTCCGCATGAAGAAGAGATCAAACCGATTAATTCTCGCGAATTTGCTATAGGTGGGACATTACTGGGGTTAGCTATCATCTTTGGCGTATTCCCGAATATCCTGATCAGTCGAATGGATGACACGATTAGTGCTCAGGTAAGTGACCTAAATACCTGGACGCAGAAAGTAAAGCTGGCAAACGCCGAGGACGCTGAAGAAGCGGGTGAGGCTGAAGAAGTTGCGGACGATGAAGTTCATGCAGAAGAAGCCGATCACAGTGATTCTCATGACAGCGAAGATGCTGTGGAAGGCGAAGCAGAAGATGCGGTTGAAGCGTCAAATGCTGATCGCAGCGAACCCGCTATTGAGCAGCTTTCAGCATTAGCTCCTTAGCATCCGGATAAATACAAGATACGCATTAAACAACACGAATTTACGTTATGAACCTGCAACAGTTAATTAAACAGCTCGCGAATGACTCGACAGAAAGCCTGTCGTGGTTCTTGCCAGAGATCGTACTTTGCGCCGTGATTATGTTGTTGCTACTTGTTCGCCTCTTTGATGGTAAACAACGCCTAGATCTGTGGTTTGTTGCAATTGCCGGATCGGTAGTTTCCTTTTTGTTTTCACAGCCTTGGCTCGTTTGTGGCGGAGGAGTTGAACGCACAGAGATTTTTACTGGTCTACTGGTGATTGATGGATTCACGATTGCGGTACGGTCTATTATTCTGCTGTTCCTAGTGCTGTTCCTGGTCTTTACAAAGATTTCCGGCATTCCTGATAGCGATGACTCGCCGGATATTTACACGCTTGTTTTCGGTGCAACTCTCGGAATGTGCCTGATGGTGTCGTCAAACCACTTGTTGATGATATTCCTGGCGATCGAGATGGCATCGGTTCCTTCATATGCTTTGGCTGGAATGCTAAAGGGTCGAAAGCGTGGTAGCGAAGCAGCACTAAAATATGCGATTTATGGTGCTGGTGCAGCTGGCGTAATGCTTTACGGCATCAGTTTACTGGCTGGGTTGACCAGCTCAGCGCATCTGCCGACGATCGCACTTCAGTTAGCTGAGAATCTGGGCACGATGTCAGGTAGTGAACAATTGGTATTGGTGCTCTCAGGACTACTAATAAGTGTTGGATTAGCATTTAAGCTATCTGCTGTTCCTTTCCACTTCTGGGCACCGGATGTATTTCATGGTTCGTGTGCTGAAGTCAACGCATTTTTGAGTATTGCTTCAAAAGCAGCGGCATTGGGATTGCTGGTGCGAATTGGGATTGGTGTTGGGTATGTTCCGGGTCTGGAGCAGGAAGTTGCACAGGATGTCGAAGCGGGCCCAGCGGTCGTTGCCGGATTATTGCCTGTCGCTGAAGAAGCGATCGAGCCGATTGAAGATTCAGTTGAGCAAGAAGTCACCGTAAACGAAGCATTGCAACCGGTAAGGGATTTTATCGGCAAACTCATCGCACTGCTGGCGATGATTACGTGCACCTTTGGAAACTTGGCTGCATACTCACAAACCAACATAAAACGATTGTTAGCCTATTCAACAATTGCTCATGCCGGTTACATGATGATGGCTATTGCACCCTTGATGTCGTCACTTGGCAGTGATTACGGGGTTGCTGAAGGTGCATTATCCGGTTTGTTGTTGTACATCGTCGTATACGTTTTTATGAATCTTGGCGCATTCGCAGTGGTTGCGTTTCTACGAAATTACATTGCCAGCGAAGAGATTGCCGATTACAGCGGCATGATTCGATCGCGACCTTATATTGTCATCTGTTTGGTACTGGCTCTGTTTAGCCTGGTAGGCTTGCCACCACTAGCAGGATTCCTTGGTAAGTTCGCTGTGTTTGCGTCGATTGCCGATGCATTTAGAGCAACAGATGCAACTTACTTGCTTGTACTACTTCTGGTCGGTGGTGTTAACACAGCCCTGAGCCTTTACTATTACCTGAGGGTCGCGAAGATCATGGTGATGGAGGAACCGGCAGAAGGCGTAGATATTGAACAGTATCCAAAGGCCGGTTTAGAAGCTGTCTATCTCGTGGCCATTACCCTTCCAACAGCATTGTTGATCTTTTTCTGGAATCCCGTTCACGCATACGTGGTTGATGCAGTAAAAGCGTTAATCAGTTGATCCGGGTGTATAACCATTAAGGGAAATCGATAAGAAGTCATGAGCATTTCAACATCAGACATTCTTAATCACATTTCAGCGATTCACACGTATTCGCTTGCAGCCTATCTGCGCTGGACAGCGCCGTATTTTGCTCCGGAGCAGCAAGAAGAACGCGATACTCTAGACGTGATCATCGCTGATCAGGAACGAACCGTTGACAAGATCGGTGCCATAATTATCGATATGCGGGAAGTGGTCATCGGTGGTGAATTCCCTCTGGATTACACCAGCTATCATGATCTGGGATTCGACTATCTGCTCGGAAAGCTCATCGAAAATGAAACAGAGATCATTGAGAAGGTAACGAAGTGCGTAAACGCGTTACCGGAAGACTCAGAATTCCGCGCGGTTGCTGAAGAAGTGCTTGGCAATGACAAAGCACATCTTGAGATGTTACAAGAACTACAGGATGGTGCGGCTACTTCATAGTTGCCCGCACGTGTAGTCACTCTCTACTGTTGTTTTCGGGAGAGATTCTATGCTCATCGACACACACTGTCATCTCGATGATGAGCAATTTGACGAGGTTCGCGACGCGGTGATTACACGGGCATTGGATGCCGGTATCGATTTCATGCTGACAATCGGCACCACACTCGAATCCTGTAAGAAGACCATTAAAATTGCCGAGCAGTTTGCATCCGTGAAGGCTGCCGTCGGTATCCAACCTAACTATTGTGCAGAAGCCAACGATGGCGATTGGGAGCAAATCGTCGAATTAATTAATCATCCGGAAGTAATCGCCATCGGCGAAACGGGTCTGGATCGCTACTGGGATTACACTCCATTCGAGATGCAGCAGGATTTCTTCGATCGGCACCTGCGATTATCACAGCAAACTGGATTACCTTTTATCGTGCACATGCGAGAGTGTGGTGATGATATTATCGAAATGCTGCGACATGCATCAGAAAGCGGTCCGCTAAATGGTGTGATGCACTCATTTACCGGCACAGTGGAGCAGGCACAGCAGTGCGTCGAATTAGGAATGTACATTAGCTTTGCTGGGATGGTGACGTTTAAGAAGTCTGAAGACTTACGTGCGGTAGCAGCATCCATTCCGATCGATCGAGTTCTGATTGAAACCGACGCGCCCTATTTGTCACCACATCCGCATAGAGGACAGCGACCAAATGAACCGGCGATGGTGGTCCATACGGCGAGATGTGTTGCGGAACAGCATGCAATGGATCTTTCGGAGTTCGCAGTTATTTCGACGAGCAATGCCAAGCAGTTGTTTGCCTTTGGCCCATAACTAGTCGATGCTGCTCTTTGGTCGTATTAGAATAGTCATTTATATCTGGCCGGAAGGTTCGCCAGCCTTTAAGTCGTTACGAGCACACTCCCGATATACTTTTGAATACCTATTTCTGGAAACACACATGAAGATTCTTCAGTTAATCTCTCGTTCCTGTTTAATACTCTCGAGCGTGTTGGTACTCGTATCGTGTATCAATGGGACACTTCAGGCAGATGAAGTGTTTAAAACTTGGGGCTTCAATGGCGCTGTAGATGGGTGGAAACCACTTGCGCAGGTTGAAACAACTGCTGGCGACACGACGCTAACCGTTAAGGGTACTGGAAATGACCCACATTTTATCGCACCGGTTGAGGGGCCATCCGGATGGATCAAGGTTTCGATTCGCGCCAAGTTTTCCGGCCAATTTAATTCACAACTGTTTTGGACGACCACGAAGCAGCCTGGTACGAGCGAAGGTCTAAGCGTCCGTTTCAAGATGATTGGTAAAGGAGATCGCTTTACAGATATAGATGTTTTCTTAAAGACTGAGCATCCGATCACCCAATTGAGGTTCGATCCACACTCTGCACCGATGACGATGGAATTAGACTCAATCACTATGGCAGCAACGGATGCACCTCCCGCAGACCCAGCCACGGACCCAGCCGGATTAAAAGTAGCTAGTGGATTCAAGGTAGAGCTTCTATATAGCGTGCCAGCAGCAGATCAGGGATCCTGGGTCAGTATGACTGTCGACGATGAAGGTCGCCTTATAACCTGTGATCAATATGGCAAGCTGTATAGAGTTACTCCTCCGGCGATTGGATCAACGGAGAAAACTCAGGTGGAGCCTATTGAGATTGAGATTGGGGAGGCTCAAGGGCTGCTGTATGCGTTTGATAGTCTTTACGTAGTAGTGAATCGTGGCAAGAAGTTCGCAAGTGGTGTGTACAGAGTCCGGGATACAGATGGTGACGATCAGTTTGACAGTCTTGAAACACTCAAGTTACTGGATGGTGGTGGAGAACACGGGCCTCACTCGATTATTAAATCACCTGACGGCAAATCACTTTATGTTGTCTGTGGCAACAGCACTAAACTGCCTGACGACATAAAGCGATATCGTTTACCAAAGAACTGGGACGAAGATCAGCTGTTACCACGTCAGCCATGTTCGAATAATCACAACACCGGCGTGTTGGCTCCCGGTGGATTTGTGTGCAACATGGATCCGGATGGTAAGAACTGGACTCTGGTTGCTGCTGGTTTCCGTAATCCATTTGATATAGCGTTTAACGATGTTGGAGAGTTGTTTACCTACGATGCTGATATGGAAATGGATGTTGGTACACCATGGTATCGACCGACACGTGTTAATCATGTGGTCAGTGGTGGTGAGTACGGCTGGCGATACGGCACTGGGAAATGGCCTGACTATTCGCCGGACAGTTTGCCTGCTGTGGCTGAAATTGGTCAGGGATCACCGACGGGGATTTTGTTTGGCACACGGCTGAAATTTCCAATGATGTATCAACGTGCCTTGTTTGTGTGCGATTGGACATACGGCAGGCTGTATGCGGTTCATTTTGAAGCGGAGGGTGCATCGTACTCATCGCATCTGGAAGAGTTCATCACGGGCACACCGATGCCGCTAACGGACTTGGTAGCAAACCCAAAAGATGGAGCCATGTACATTACCATCGGTGGTAGACGCACTCAGTCTGGTTTGTACCGTGTAACATACAGTGGCGGTGAACTGCAAACGAAACTAACCGACAACAACCGTTCTATTCAGTTGAGAAAGTTACGACGCCGACTGGAACAGTATCATGGCTTGCAGGATGCATCAGCAGTAGCCGTGGCGTGGCCTTATCTAGGCCATGTGGATCGACATATTCGCTACGCAGCACGCATTGCTGTTGAACATCAGGATCTGGAGGGCTGGCGAGAGAAAGCAATCAAAGAGCCCGATACACGTGCGGCAATCCACGGTTTACTCGGTCTCATTCGAAGTGGTACAGAGGCTGATCAAATCGCTGCGGTGAAGCGATTGTCTCAGCTAGACGTGGCTTCGATGGATGATTCAGTTCTGATTGAATGGCTGCGCACAGTTGGTGTTGGACTTGCTCGCAGCGAATCAACAGATATTGCGACACGTGTCGTATTACGTGAAAAGGCGGAAGGCCGATTCCCAACGGCAACGGATGCCGGCAATCATGAGCTTACCAGACTACTGGTTTATCTCGATTCCAAGTCAGTTGTAACAGATGCCATGACGATCGCATCTGCATCTGTTACTCAGGAAGACCTGTTGTTCTATGGAATGGCATTAAGAGTGGCTACTGAAGGATGGGATTCAAGCCTGAGAAAGAGCTATTTTGAGAATCTCAATCGAGCGGAGGAAGGTGCTGCAGTCGGTGACTTTATCGGTGGAGGCCACTACCAAATCTATATCCAAAACATGCGCAAAGATGCGGTGGCATTGTTAAATGACAAGTCGAAAACCGCTTTGGATGCAGTCATTAATGCTGAGATTGCAAGTGCCATTCCTGGTGGCTCACCAACACCGAGGAAATTCATCAAGAACTGGACGGTTGATGAACTGATACCGCATGTGGCTTCTCTGGAGAACGGGGGTCGTTCTTTTGATGCTGGTAAGCAGTTGTTCAGAAATGCTGCTTGTATTCAGTGCCATAGATTTGCAAATCGCGGTGGTATTCTGGGTCCGGATATTACAGGTTCGGCCAAGCGATACAGTATGGCAGTGATGTTGCGAGAGATAATTGATCCATCAATACAGGTGTCAGATCAGTTTGAGAATCACGTAATCATTACCGACGAAGGAAAAGTGCTTGAAGGCCGGATTCTCAGTGAAAGTGATAACACGGTCACGTTAGCTGTCGACCCTCGACAGCCTGAGTCCATTTTGCAGATTCCAACGGTATCGATCGAAGCAAAAAAAGTGTCACGCACAAGCCTCATGCCAAAAGGACTACTAAACACCCTAACTCGCGAAGAGATTCTCGATTTATTGGCTTACATACTCTCAGCAGGGGATTCCGAGCACGAAGTATTTAAATAGATCGGAGGATTATCTGAAGCTACTGGCTACGATATTTGAAAGCTGAATCAATCGCCAGGGAGCCTTACTGCGAATAGCGGTTGTAAGTAAAACACAGAATCCATCACGTTCACGGTCCATCCAGATGGTAGTGCCAGTCGCACCCGTATGACCAAACACATTTTGGTCTAACAAGTCGCCCCAGGTATCGCGTTGGCCGGTATGGTTCATGCGCCAACCGAGTCCCCACGGTTCACATCGCCGGTATGACTCTGGTAAATCCGGGTAGTCATCGAGTCGATTTGTTGTAGCCATTTGAACCATTTGAGGTGAGAGGATTTGATTCCCGTTTCCATGGCCATAGTCCATCATCCACTGAGCGATGACGGCCATGTCTTCGGCGCTACTGAACATACCGCCCCATGGCACACCCAATTCCTGCCAGTATGAGCTGTTCCAGCCAAAATTGGACATGCCCTGATAATCCGGAGTCTCTACACGTACAAGCCGCTCTCTTTTGAATCCTCTGCTGCCGAGACCGGTGGATTTCAAACCGAGAGGTTTGATGATTTCATCCCTTACGAAGTCATGGATTGACTGACCGCTCAACCGTTGCACGATTTCCGCAACTGTCAGCGTGCCCATGCTTTGGTAGCTCACCTTTGTTCCATGATCGAATTTAGGGATGGTGTCGTAGATCGCACCATGGATAATCTAACTCATGGGCGCATTTGCTTTTCTTAATTCAACGTTGTTATCAAGCATATCCGGGAGACCGGATGTGTGTGTGAACAGATTCTGCACCTCAATCTTATCTTTGTGATGTGCTGCGAAGTCAGGAATATACGTGGTAACGCGTTCGGTTAGGTTAAGCATGCCCTGCTCTACCAGTTTCAGGGCACTCATATAGACAATGGGCTTGGTAATGGATGCAAGCAAGAACATCCCATCTTTTCGAATGGGTTCTGCGTCTTTTTCCGGTCCTTGATTTCCTGCAAATATAGGTTTGAGAATCTTGCCATGGCGGCCAATAACAATGGCCGCTCCGGGTATCGGTGCATCAGGTCCGTCTGTCCATTGGCGGATTCGCGTTTCCAATTGCTTGATTCGGCTTTCATCAAGATCCAGTTCTTTAGGCGAGGCATGTGGCAGTCGTGTCATTGCTGATCCTGTGGTGGTGCTATGCTGGTACCGTGGTAGTTTTGCAGGTCGTAGCCTTTACAATAGGCAACTGCATTGTATCGCAAGGTGCGAGACCAACCCAATCAACAAGTGAAAGTTTGACGACGGAGTGACCGATGGCACGTGTAGATGGAAAAGTCATTATTTGTACCGGTGGCACACAGGGTGTCGGTGAAGCCTGTGCGCTGCTCGCTGCAGAAACAGGTGCCGAAGGCGTGGTCATCTGTGGACGACAGGAAGAGCTTGGCCAGTCAGTCGCAGCTAAGATCACTGATTTAGGTTCGCGAGGTGTGTTCGTGCGAGCTGATCTTTCTCTGGAAGAGGATTGCCGCAATGTGGTACGCGTTTGTGATCAGGAATTTGGCCGAGTGGATGGGTTGGTAAACGCTGCTGCTGATACGAATCGCGGTACAGTGGAGGAGACAACTGTTGAGTTTTGGGATTACCAGTTTGCAGTGAATGTACGTGCACCCTTCCTGTTGACTCAGGAATCCGTACGAATCATGCAACGCGAGCAGAGCTCCGGATCCATCGTGAACATCCTCAGTGTTGCAGGCTACTGTGGTATGGATATTCTCTGTTCCTATAGCGCTACAAAAGGTGCCTTAAAGACGCTCACTAAGAATAATGCCAACGCATTGCGGAAGCATAGAATTCGAGTGAACGGAATCAACCTTGGTTGGACAGATACACCAGCTGAGCACGTTGTTCAAAGATCACAGGGAAGCCCGGAGGACTGGCTTGAACAAGCTGAAGAGATTTCCCCATTTGGTCGACTTCTAAAACCGATCGATGTGGCACGGCTTAGCAATTACCTGCTGAGTGATGAATCGGGCATCTTGACCGGGTCATGCATGGATTATTCCCAGCGTGTCATGGGTGTTTTTCCACCGGACAAAAAATAATCGGTCTACCAGATTTCCAGTGAGTCCGTGAACAGATTTGTCAGCTCCTCTGCGTGCGCTTCAATTGGCGAGAGTTTAGTTACCCGGTGTTGAGGTAGTGTTCCTTCAACAAGAGCTGGAATGTCACTTTCGTCATAGCCAACTGCTCGCAGACCACTCGGTGTGTTGAGGGTCTGCATGAAGTGGATAACCTGGTTTGCCAGTACTTCGCCAGCCGACTCCTCTGGTACATCAGTAATGTTTGCACCCAGTGCCTTAGCGGCCGTTAAGTGACGTTGTGGATCTGCCGGCGAGGTAAATCGAACAACCGCCGCAGTATTGAGAATCACAGAAATTCCGTGGGGCACGATAGGATGATCCACATCGTATCCATCCGGATAGAAGTCTTTGACCATACCTGCGATCGGGTAAGACATGCCGTGAGGTAGATGTACGCCAGCATTTCCAAACCCAATTCCGGCAATAGCCGAAGCGAGGAGCATGTTTCCTCGGGCTTCATCATCCGTAGTATCCTGATATGCGCGAGGTAAGTAGTCACGGACCATTTCCAGTGCTCTCAATGACCAGATGTCACTGATAGGGTTTGTTCCCTGATATGCCGGTCGTTGAATGGGTCGATCTGGCTTTGGCCGTGAGTCAAAAGGAATCGCCGTAAAAGATTCCAGTGCATGACTGAGGACATCCAGACCTGTTGCCGCAGCAACTGCTGCCGGCATCGTCTTTGTGTTGTCGGGATCAATGATACCGAGCGTCGGTTTCATGTAGCGATGTGCAATGCCCGTTTTTGCTTTCTTCTCCACATAATCAAAAATGGCAACTCCTGTCGTTTCACTGCCTGTGCCAGCCGTAGTAGGGACTGCAATCAATGGTTTGAGAGGACCGGGTACTGGTTGACCACCGCCGATTGGCGCATTCACGTAGGTGAAGAAATCAGCAGGATAAGTTGAATATAGATTTGCAGCCTTCGCTGTATCCATCGTGCTACCACCACCAACAGCAACAAAGCTGTCATAGTTTCCTTCGGTGGCAACTTCCGCAGCGCGTTTAAAGCTCGAGTCTGTAGGTTCAACGGAGACTTCAGAAAAAAGGTCGTATGCCACGCCATTTTGATTTAGCGATTCAACGACAGCTTGCCCAGTAGGCAAGTCCACTAGATTTGGATCCATGATGACGAGTGTGCGCTTGACACCCATGTCTTGAAGATCCATCCCAATTTCAGCCGTGATGCCCTGACCATAGCGAATATTGGAAGCGGCCATTTGAAAGGCTGTATCTTTTTGCATCTTAGTCCTCGGTGCTAACTCATTGCATGTATATTCGATTGATAAGCAATTGCGATTCTACAACGGTTCGAAGCGGAAACGGTAGAATTGCAGTAAGAATATTTAATATCAAGATCAACACCCCAACGGTCCATCGGGCAATCATGAAATACTCAGCACTTGAAAATTACATTGACGGATCATCTTCACCTGCGGAGAACGCCATAGAAGTTATTTCTCCGGTAAACGGCGAGCAATTGTCTACCGTACCGGTTTCCGGTAAAGCGGACCTGGATGCTGCTGTTGCGGCTGCTGCCACTGCGTTTCCCGCATGGTCTCAATTGACCATTCGTGAACGTTGCGATGTATTTTATCGCTATCGAAATCAGCTTCAGGACAATATGGATGAGCTTGCCCGTATTTGTCATGAAGAAAATGGAAAGACGATAGCAGAATCTAAGGCTGAAGTTCTTAAGGCGATTGAGTTAACTGAACTTGCCTGCTCGCTGCCAAATCTACTTGCTGGAAAGGTATTAGAGGTAAGCAAAGGCTTCGATTGTTCCATACAGCAAGAGCCGCTTGGAGTTGTATCGTGTATCACCCCGTTTAATTTTCCGATCATGGTTCCGCATTGGACGATACCAATGGCATTAGCTCTGGGAAATACAATGGTCTTTAAACCATCAGAACAGGTGCCCTTAAGTGGTAATGAGACTGCTGCACTGCTGAGTCAAGCAGGGTTGCCTGCAGGTGTTTTCAACGTCATCCATGGTGATAAGTCGGTGGTTGAAGGGATTTGTGATCATCCGGATATCAAAGCTGTGACATTTGTTGGATCGACACCGGTGGCCAAGATCGTATATTCGCGTGCAACTGGAAGCTATAAGCGTGCGTTGGCCATGGGAGGAGCAAAGAATCATCTGGTTGTCATGCCGGACGCAGATGTCGCCCATACTGCCAGTAATGTTGCAGCCAGCGCTTGTGGCTGTGCAGGGCAGCGGTGTATGGCGGCCGCCACGCTCGTGGCTGTCGGGCAAGTGAACCACATCATTGACGAAGTGGTGGAAGCTTCCCGGCAAATTGTGCCGGGTGACAATTTGGGTGCGGTAATTTCGGAATCAGCCAAACAACGCATCGAGGGATATATCACTGAGGCAATAGAGCAGGGTGCAACAGCTTTGCTAGACGGTCGCGACACGGTTGTGGAAGGCTGCGAAGAAGGATCATACGTCGGACCAACGGTGCTTGATAACGTGACATCGGACATGAGAATCGCCAACGAAGAGGTCTTTGGTCCAGTACTTTCAATTATGAGAACGGACGATCTTCAAGGTGCCATTGAAATCGAACAGACTTCACCGTTTGGCAATGCTGCCGTGGTTTATACACAGGATGGCCAGGTGGCACAGGCATTCGCTGATGCTGCATCAGCCGGAATGATAGGAGTAAACGTCGGAGTACCCGTGCCGAGAGAGCCATTTGGATTTGGCGGCTGGAATGAGTCCCGATTTGGGGTCGGAGATATAACAGGTCAAGGATCCATCCAGTTCTGGACGCAATCCAAAAAGATTACATCGCATTGGGTTAGCGAATAGAAACGTCACGACGTTTAGGTGAAGTTTATAAGAACCGTGAATCACCGGGTGAAAACTCGACCGGTTGCTCCGTGCTGCTCGTAATGATCTCCCACGACTTCCCATTTTCTCTGAGCTTATGCCAACGGGGCGCATCGTACTGCACGTCTAAAAAAGGTGCTTCGGTTGGTAAACCACCTCGCTCTTTGGAAATCAGTGATGCTTCGATGATCGCGTTGACAAGTAAAGTGCGTTCTACCGGATAGACCGGACGTCCGGAAATGAAGAATTGCTGGATGGAATGAGAAAGTGCTTTGAATAGACAGCGATTTCCCCACGGTCCGTTATAGTACGCAGTGCTATGAGTTTCCGGATTTCCCATTACATCGCACGCAAAATTCCAACGATTTGCATCGTCTCCTATAGAGGCCACTGTAGCGGTTGTGCCGTCTTTATAGCCAACGAAAATCGCATGATTGAGATTAGCGAGAATCTCATTGGGAGTAACGGGTACCGGTGGGAGGCTAGTGGGTATCTCACGTCCAGGCCACGACCGCGGTTGGAAGTCGGCATTTGATTCAGCCTTCATCGCTTCCACGAGTAGTTTCATTGTATTGACTTGATCACGCAGTTTACCTCTGGCTACACGACGTTCTAGCAACTGCACAGTTGCTACTCCGGTTTCAGCACCTTGTCGTGATTCAACAATTGATTGCAATACTTCTAGTGCGTGGAAATCATAAGATTCAATCCCACCGCCGTGGACCGAAACAGATTCTGCAATTGGTGCACCAGGTTTCAAGTTGAGAGGTGTGATTTGTTGGGCGAGCGGTACGCTGCTACCAGCCATCATTGGGAATTGCAGTTGTTTTGACCACTGGTACATCTGGCTGGCCTTGTACCACTGATAACTCAGATGTTTGTCATTAAATACCGGTACCGAGTTACTGCACTTGGCAAAGACATCCACACACTCCTTCAAAAACTGATGGCGCGGGTACATGACTTGTCCGCGTTGATTAAGTGGATAGGTGCCGTGCTCACCGATAAGGAGAATGGCATCGCAGGTTAAGCTGTTGTCTCTGCTGATTGTTTCCGCGATTGAGTCATAGATAGGGATTTGAAATTTTTCGCTGACAACCTTAGACATGTCACCGTCAGGATGTTGGTCAACGTACATGCTAACTAAATCCACACTCGGATCGACGAGTCTGCCACGAAATAGGAAGGGTGCGATAAAGTTTTCCATAATGTTGTATGCGTGACTTCTGAATCTGAGTTCAGTAAGAATTACGGCAACACGCGGCCGGTTGCGTCGCCCTGCAAACAAATCTGGCGCAATGCAGGTGCCGGCTGCGATTCCTGCCATCGCTGATCGGCGCGTCATCGAGTTGTGGTTGTACATTTTCTTTATCACAAGTCTTGTCATCTAATTGTGGAATGAGTGCTGGTTGCTCGCTTATACTTGGGGTGTAAACAAGCTCGAAGCTACTGATGTAAAATAGCCTCATAGCACAATTAAAGGACTCAGGTATTCACAATGCAAGTAAATCGTCAAATCACCCGGCGCCGACTGATTCAAACATCCGCGGTTGTTGCTAGTGGTGTCTTCGTTAATCCGAGTGCAGCACAGGAATCCAATTCACCGAATGAGCGGCTGAACATTGCGTCTATTGGCTGTACCGGTAGAGCAGCCGGAAACCTAGATGGCGTTGCAAGCCAAAATATAGTGGCCATCGCAGACATCGATACGAATCTGCTTGAAAAGGGAAGTGCGAGATTTGAAGGTGCTGCGAAGTATTCAGACTTTCGTGAATTGTTGGATAAAGAGCACGAAAAGATTGATGCGGTGGTCGTGTCGACCCCGGATCATTGCCATGCTCCAGCCGCTGCCATGGCATTAAGAATGAAAAAGCATGTGTATTGTGAAAAGCCGCTTTCGCACACGGTTAAGGAAGCACGCGTCCTTGCTGAACTAGCGAAACGAAATAACCTCCAAACACAAATGGGAACACAGATTCATGCCGGAGATAATTACCGGCGCGTGGTCGAATTAGTTCAGTCTGGTGCCATTGGCGATGTTGACCGGGTGCATGTATGGGCGAATGCCGTTTATACCGGCGCCAAGTTTAAATACACCGAGAAACCAGCAAATGTAAACTGGGACCTGTGGCTCGGGCCAGCAGTGGAACGGCCATATAGTGAAGGCGTGCATCCTTTCAACTGGCGACGATTCTGGGACTACGGAACAGGCTCACTTGGCGACTTTGGTTGTCACTTCATGGACTTGGTTCATTGGGCCCTCGACCTGCGTAATCCAACGCACGTGAGTGCTAAAGGACCAGAAGTGGATGAAGTATCCACACCGGCATATACAATCGTTGATTATCAGTATCCCAAACGTGGTAAGCTGCCAGGTGTGCATCTAACATGGTACGACTCCGGAAAGCGACCTGAGATCTTAAAAACACTTAAAGACAAGGATGGTAATGTTCTCGATTGGGGTGCAGGCCAGTTGTTTATTGGTAGCAAGGGCATGATTCTGAGTAATTATGGAAGTCATCTCCTGTTACCTGAAGAGAAGTTCATTGACTTTAAACGGCCGGAACAGAGCATCCCGAAATCGATAGGGCATCATGCCGAATGGTTGAAGGCGATTCGCGATGGTGGAACAACTACATGTAACTTTGATTATTCAGGGGCATTAACCGAATCTGTGTTGCTTGGTACGGTCGCATATCGCGCCGGTGAGGCAATTGAATGGGATTCAAAGCGATTGCGGGTGAAAAACAGCGAGAAGGCTCAGAATCTAATTCACAAGGAATACCGCAAAGGCTGGGATCTGTAGTGGTAGATTTGCTCCACTAGCTTTTTTCAGTCATGCAATTTGGTAGAATGTACATAGGTCAACAATTATCAGGGTGGCCCGATCTGGCGGTAGTAGATCCGGCTTAGTAACGAGGAGGTTTCCCAGGTTTATCGAAATCTCAGGGGGAATGAAAAATGCGAAATACTAAAAGACTCTTTTTGAGCATGATGATGGGTATGGTTCTTGTTTCTGGAGCACTCGCTCAGGAAGAAGAGGACGAAGGCGTCAGTATCGAATATAGCGATGCAGACTTGGCGGCTGTCGAAAAAATCAAAGAAGCCGGAGCACTCGTCTTGGAAGTTGCTCAGAATGACAATCGACTGAACGTCGCATTTCATCTGACCACTGCAGAAGTAGGCAACGAACAGGTAAGTCTGGTCAAAGACCTTCCGTTTATTGTGAGCCTGAACCTACGTGGTACCCAAGTTAATGACGAAGGCGCTGCCTTGCTGGCAGGTATGTCTGGCCTTGAGAGACTACACCTTGAAAAGACCGGTGTTACAGACGCAGCACTGAATCATCTAACAGGGCTTGAAAACCTGAAGTACCTGAATGTTTACGGTACGGAAGTTACCGACGCTGCGATCGCTACTATTGCCGGCATTAAGGGACTGGAAAAAGTCTATATCTGGCAAACAAAGATCACGATTGATGGTGTTGCTAAGCTCAAGGAAAAACGTCCTGAGCTGAAGATCATCCCCGATCTGGTTGTCGAAAAGGCAAAGGCTGAAGCCGAAGCAGTTCGAAAGGCCGAAGAAGAAAAGAAGAAAGCTGAAGAGGAAGCAAAGAAGAAGGCTGAAGAAGAGGCAAAGAAGAAGGCTGAAGAAGAAGCCGCGAAGAAAAAAGCTGAAGAAGAAGCTGCAGCAAAGAAAGCAGCAGAAGAAGCAGCTGCAAAGAAAGCCGAAGAAGAGAAAAAAGAATAAGCTTCATCGGCAAGTGATAACACTGAAGGCCATTAGCTGTCCACATTGCGGCTAATGGCCTTTTTTTTGAAAAGTACATATTTGGCGTAATACATGCCCTAATTCGAAAAACGGAGATCTTGGATCGATGCTACCTGGAATCAAACAATTTGAAATGACCGGAAAGACTGCCATTGTTACTGGTGGATCAAAAGGGCTTGGTAAAGCCATGGCGGAAGGGCTAGCGTCCGCCGGTGCTGATGTTGTACTTGTCGCCCGTAATGAAGAAGAAGTAACTGCTGCGGCAACGGAGATCGCAGATAGTTACGCAGTTCAGGCCATTGGGATGAGTGCTGATGTATCATGCCCGGATGCCGTTCAAGGCGTGGTGGATGCTACCATCGAGAAATTTGGAAAGATCGATGCACTGATCAATAACGCGGGCATCAACATTCGTGGTGCGGTGGATGAATTGGAACTTGATGAATTCCAAAAGGTTATGGATATCAACGTAAATGGAGTCTGGTTATTTGCTCGGGCAGTTGTGCCACATATGAAGAAGGCCGGATACGGTCGAATTGTAAATCTAGCTAGCACACTCGGATTGGTCGGACTATCTAATCGAACACCGTACACATCGAGCAAGGGCGCCGTCGTGCAAATGACCCGTGCGCTTGGTCTTGAACTAGCACCGTTTGGAATCACCTGCAACGCCATCTGTCCAGGGCCGTTCCTTACCCCAATGAATATTCCCATCAAGGATGATGAACAGACGAAGAAGTCAATTGTCGGTGCAGTCGCCCTTGAACGTTGGGGCGAACTAAATGAGATTCAGGGCGCTGCTATTTTTCTCTCTAGCGATGCATCGAGTTACATGACCGGAAGCATGGTCACGGTAGATGGTGGCTGGACAGCGCGATAGTGCCTGCCAGATAAGCCGTTAGTGTTTCAAGACTTTGTCGAACAATGGAAAGGCCACATCGCCATTCCATCGATGGCCGCCCTCGAAGTGGTCGTAATGAAGCTGGTCACGTACGCCAAACGCTTTGTATACACGTTCAAGTCTCGATTTGAATAAGGCGTCCCATTTTGGGACGATCAGCCCATCAGTACTGCCCATTTCCCAGACACATGGTCGTGGTGCTATCAATCCGCCGATTTCGGCATAGTCACCGTACTTGAGTAAGTTGGGAATAATCTGCGAACCACAACTGTATCGGTGCGAAACTCGTTCCTGCATGAGATTTAGTGCTCCGCTGACTGCAGCAACTTTGATTCTAGGATCGACGGCCGTGACCATCATCGTCATGCGACCGCCGTAGGAAAGACCAGCACATCCGATCTTCTCTTTGTTTACAGTTGGAAGGCTTTGTAAATAAGAAATGGACCATCGTAAGTCTCTCACGTTTTCAGTGATAAGCAGCTTTCCTAGAGCCTGCATCCTTACGAACGTGACGGCACACGGGTCATTTCCACCATAGGTCTTTTTGTCGACTCGCTGTCCAAACGGAATCATGCATGGTACAGCTACTATGTAGCCGCGTCTGACGAATTGCAGTCCATAATCGTAATTCGCTTTTTCGATTGCTTCGGAAACTCCTTCGATGTCGTGCCGGCCGGCGACCGTATGGTGTCCGTAGTCCCCGTGCCCGTGTACGGCGAGGATCCCGGGTCGTAACGGTGCATCTCTTGTTTGGTTGGGGGTCAGCAGATAGAGAGGCAGCGTGTGATGACCCGGTGCGCTCAACTCGATACTTAAACGCATGTGGTCAACGAGTTGTTTTGACTCGATCACTTTGGCGGTAAACGTCTCCGGTGGCCGGGATTCTCCCATCAGGTTATGGAGTTTCTTTCTGAATTCCTGCTGCCATATGTCGGCATCGTTCTCTGTCTCGCCGTCGAAGACCATATGCAGCTTCACCTCGTTTAGGTCAGCTCGAATATCGGACGTCACCGGTTTTGGAGTTTGTGGCTCGGCTAGAATTGCTTGTGGATGACACGCGATGAGCATCACAGCTAAAGTCGGGAAGAATTTATGTCGCATATTTATCCTCGCAGATCATCAAGTGGTCCGCGGCTAGCGCCAAATCGTTTTTGCTCTACCCCCATGCGATTGAGCATTGATAAGTACAGATTCGACATCGGTACATCATCGCGGAATCTCAGATAGCGTCCGGTTTTGATATCGAGGTTACTACCACCGGCAAATACTACAGGTAAGTCCTCATGGGAATGCTCATGCCCATCGGCCAGACTTGAGCCATACACAATCATTGAATTATCCAGTAGCGTATGTTCACCTTCGTCGATCTCTTTCATCCTGTTGAGCATGTAAGCGAGTTGTTCATGGTGCCATCGTGTAACGCGATTGAACATGTCGCGTTTTTCATCCAGCGACTTCCAGCTTGTCACACCATCATCATCTTCCGTGCGACCAGAGATATCACGGTAGTGTGAAAGTGCGTGCCAAGTTCCTTTCACATCATCAATGAAATTGAAGTATCGATTGCTTTGCCCATGATCGAGCATGAAAGTACTTATGCGAGTTGCATCCGCCCAGAAACCGAGCACGATCATGTCCATCATCAATCGCATGTATTCACGATGGTCAGTTGGAATGCCTGGTGCAGGGCGTTTAAGCGTGTCGGTGAGCAATTTGTTTTCGGCGGCAATTTCCGCTTGTCGATCGGCAAATGCCAGTCTACGTTCGATGCTTCGTATTGAGTCCAGATATTCGTCAATTTTGCGTTGGTCACTTTTGCCAAGTTGTTGACGAATACTCCGAGCCTGTTCTCTAACCTGGTCAACTACTCCTTTATCAATTCCGGACGTCGTCGATGTGCGGAACATCTGGTCAAATACCACGCGGGGTTCGACTTCCCGACTGGCCGGTGTACGATTGTCGGTCCAGGAAATCGTATTGCGGGGCAAGCTACCAGAGAAAAAACCCTCACCTTCCATGGAAATCTGTAATGATGGCAATAGCGTCTGCTGACCAACCTTATCTGCAGCTAGTTGGTCGACTGATTTACCTCCGGCACTCACTCGTCCGCCGTCGTATTCGCCCCCGGTTAACCAGGTGGCCGTTCCGGCGCGGTGCCCATTTCCGCGTGGCGTCCAAAGGTTTTTGAAGACGAGCAAGTCATCCTTCAAAGATTCAAGTGGATGCATCCACTCGTTGAGTTCTACAAGATTGCCATTTTGATCGCTCTTGGCCGGATTCCAGCTACCTCTAGCGATTCCATTCGGGAAGTAAAGGAATGCCATACGTGCCGGAGATGCTGGAGTGTCTGAGGCCTTGGATTCCGATTCCATGGCCTCGAGCCATGGAAGACAAACTGTCGCACCGATACCCGTTAGCATTGCGCGTCTTGATAGCTGCCAGCTCTTTTTGCTCATGGATCAGACCTTTGCATTTAATCAATTCTCCGTTTGATGCTGTTTGTACTGGAATGGGTATGACAGCACTATCTGCTTAATGAGCGTCTTCATTCTAAATTCATTCGCCTTCAGTGCTTTACCAATTCGAATAATAGCGGCTTCATCATAGTACTCTAGCTGTCGTCCAAGCGAATAAGAGAGCATTTTGCGTATGACTTGATGCACCAGATCATCATGTCGATGTGTGACGATGGCTTCTTTCAGTCCGTCGATACCGCGAAATACCGTACCGTTGGGGAGTTGTCCTTTGGAGTCAATTACTTGTCGTCGATTCCGTGTTCGGTAGCGACCAAAGAAGTCGAAGTTTTCGAGCCCGAATCCAAGCGGGTCGATTTGTTTGTGACAGGAGGCACACCGCGGTGAGTCTGAATGTAGTTCCAGTTTCTCACGAGCTGTTAGCGTTTCATCAAAGGCAATCTCTTCATCTATTTCATCTGCACCCGGGGGTGGCGGTGGAGGTGGTGTGCCAAGCAGATCGGTAAGTATCCAGCGACCGCGAATCACGGGGCTCGTTCGATAAGGAAACGAAGTGATTGCGAGAATACTGCCGTGCGACAGTACTCCACCGCGGACACTCTCTGCTGTAGTAACTCGCCGCATTTCGTTGCCTTCGATACCCTCAATACGATAATGGGATGCCAGTTCCTCATTCATAAATGAGTAGTCAGCGCTTATTAATTCAGACACAGGGCGATCGTCGGTAATAAGTGAGACGAAAAACATCGCGGTCTCTTCTCGCATAGATGCCATGAGAGATTCTGTGCACCAGGGGTTATCAATCGGATCCAGCCGAATTCGAGTACCAAGATCCTCAAAGCCGAGCCACTGAGAGGCGAAAACAGTGCCAAGCGTTTGTGCACGTGGATCATCGATCATCCGGTTCACTTGTGCGATGAGAGTTGCGCTGTCGTGAAGCTTGCCAGAGGCTGCTAGTTGGAGCAACTCATCATCGGGCATCGACGCCCAAAGAAAGTACGACAATCGGTTTGCTAGTTCTATTGAACTCACTCGCGTTGGCTTGCTGTCAGCAGGAGTTTCACCGATGTGCATGATAAAGTTCGGACTGATCAAAGCCAGTTTGACAGCCAATCGCATTGATTCATTAAATGACTTGCCCGATTTCCGGGCTTTGTTGTAGCGATTCAGGAGCGTGTCCATTTCAGCTTGTGTCACAGGCCTGCGATAAGCTCTTGGTAAAAACGTGCTTATCAACCTGGAAGCAGTTTCAGATTCCTCTTGATCACCCTTTGGTTTGGTGTGGAAGAAGCGGTCAAACGATGCTTTTTGTTCTGCGGACTCAGGATAGTCATTCAACGCTACACGAATCGCTTCATCAGCCGCTGAAATATATCGGTCAAGAAGCTGTGGCTGTATGAACAGTGTATTGGCACTGTTGTCAAAACCGCTTGTTCCACTCAAATCAACAGGGAATTTACTGGCAACATTAACCGAAACTCCAAACAGGTCGCCCAATGTAAATTCCAATTCTCGACTTGTTAATCGGCGTATGGATTCAAATCCCGGGTTCTTAATCGCTTCATAATCGAATCTGTCGATCGAGTCCGAAAGGAACGATGTCAGTTGATCTCGTTCGTCTTCACTTAGTTGCGGAGCATCGTCAGGCGGCATCTCTCCACCGACGACGCGATCCACAATGGTCAACCAGGTACGTCGATGCTTAACCAATGGTAAATCGCGAGATAAGGACTCCAGATTCAACTGTGCTTGTGACTCCTCTGGCCCGTGGCAATCAACACAGTATTTTTGGATGATTGAGCTGATTTCACCGGTCAGCGTTTCTTGATTTTCCTGAGCGTATATGGCTGAGGGCGCGATTAGAAATATCAGCGCCAATTGAGTGAACCACTGCTGATTGGGAAGATATATGCAACGCAATGGACGATGACCTCTCGGGGCACGTGTATGTGAATTATTGCTTTCGCCGATACAGCCTGAGTGTCCGACGCTTGCCGGATTGCCCAGTGAACTGAATTATATCCTCCTGGTAGAGTTCCTTGAACGCAGGTGAATCCGCAAGTTCGATATCTGTTAGGAACCAGGGGTCGGCCATGCTGACGCCTAGAGCCGGCCCTAAGATGATTAAATCCGGATTGCGGGATAAGACATAGTCCCCGTCACCTTTACCGTGACCTGGAAGTTCTTGCCATTGGGTTGTCGGTTTGATTCCAGATACATCGCGTCGTGCAATGGTTGCATCATTTAGCCCAAGCATGTCAATGAATTGATGACTTGCGGCAAAATAAGGCGTACTGCCGGCAGTATTGACTGCAATTAGCGACTCAGGTTCGTTCGCTTCTAGCCAGATTCCTACATCGCGGCCATCGACAGCCGCCCGATCAATATGTCGCGTGTTTTCCAGCCACTGACCGGGCGTTATTGGCAGCCACATTTGTAGTAACGCAATTGCAAAGATGATTGCTGCCAGCTTGTTGCCATTGATTTTAAACGGACAACGGTCATGGTCGCGACTGTTGATAAGCCATGTGGCAGGCACAAGAGTGACCAGTAGCATACGGTGAGCCGGCATATGATCACCGCCTGCAAATACGATATAGCAACAAAAGATTACCAATGAAGTAAACATGTACAGCACTGATGCTGAGAGCGTTTTCCGATAGCAATGTTGCAATGTCATTCCAGCGGCCAGAACTAACAGGTATGCCGGTGTTCGGGCAAATGTGTGTAAGTAATGGAATCCATCCTGCAATCGCTCAGAATCTAATCCGGTGAGTTTCGCGTGATATGTGTTTGGCAACAATTCACCAAAATATGACCATCTCCAACACACATATGACCCAGCTAATACCATGAAGCCAGTGATGAGGCCCGCCAACGATGGTTTCCAGGTCTTACGATGCATTGCAGGGGTAAATAGAACCGCAAGTGCCCAGAACAGCCCAGCCTCTGGTCGAGTTAGTGCAGCTGCTCCAAACAGCAAACCTGTGGCGAGCGATTGCTTGGTATTAGGTGATGTGCTTGCTGCAAATTGCCAGCACGCCATTTGCAGCAAAAGTACAAAGAGCGTCGTTTCGAGTCCGCCGATTGCCCAGGCTGTGATTCCAAAGCTACTTGGTATCAACATCAGGCACATTTGATTGCACGCGTTGTTTTGCGTTTTACTGTATCGCCACGAATAGAAAATGATACCCGCCAGTGCACCAAGCCGGATACATTGTGATGCCAGTTGCAGATCCATGCCAAAGATTCCAAGCACTGATAGGCAGGCGAGATGTAGGAAGCTGGTGAAGCCTTCCACAGGTTTTTCGTTTACATTCCACGTCAGCCCGTTTCCGTCTATCCAGTTTTGAGCGTATCGAAGTGTGATGTATGCATCATCATGATAGAAGTTGCGTTGTACATAGATTCCGGCACCAACCACCACTACCAGCAGGATTACCGGGAGAGTAATTGACGTCTTCTCGTGATTTTCAACGGAACTGAACATCGGTAGTCGTTAGTCTTGAATCTTTTCCGGGATTTCATCCACAGGCAGCCCGTCGATGTAGTCCGGTAATCGGTATTGGATAGGATTCCGGTTAAAATGCGTAGCGAACGTTTGCTGTGTTCCATCAAACGGCATTGTTGTTTCGGTTACAACTTCGAGATCATCGGGATTCCGCTGCAGTTGGTACTTAAGAGAGTGGTGTCGTGGCGTCAGCGTCATGATGTAATCTGAGGAATACAGGAGTCCACGTTGGATGGAGAATACTTTTACGTTCTTTCTGTAGGAGACGAGCCCCCAATCGAGAATATGAAAATCTCGCAGTTTGTATGGCACGATTCCTGCGGCATAGACAAATATTCGAGGCTTGCGATTCTGGTCACCGTGTTGCTCCCAGTGATGTTTGATTTCATCGGCCTGATCGGAAAGCAATTGCATGAACTTCGTGTAGTCTATTCTGGAAAGGCGACGATATTCTCCAACTTTACCGGGGTTTATTGAAATTCGGTCGATGACGATCGCTTGAGCTAGTTGGCCAACAACCATAAACACCATAAGTATCGAAATCGACTTTGAACCGAATCGGCCAGATCCGAGAGTTGATTGATCATCTGAATTAGTGTCTGGAATCGTACGATCAATCCATCTCGTAACAAGTAGTGCTCCAACCGGTAGATATGGAAGTAACATCCGATATGAAAACATCATGTGGGACATGACGGTGTAGGTGCAGTAGCCAAAGAAAATAACCAGCCCGGTCATTACTCCTAGATGTTCTTTTGCAATCGATGCCATTGATGTACATGCATTTCCCCGTTTGCCGGTCCGATCAATGAGGATCCAGAGGATCACGGGCAGAAGCCCAGTGGCAATCATGAATTGGCCCATGTAGAGAATCGCTGCCCATTGTTCTTCGCCGTGGGTTGGTTTGTGGTACTTGGAGGTTGGAATGATGTCGTGGAAGTACCATTGAGAGATCGCCAACCACGTGAGTGCGATCAGCAATCCGGGAAACAACAGTCGATAAATATCTCCGAGCCACTTTTTGCCAGATCCTTTGTTTTGACGAATGATTGATGCAGCAACATGAAACCAGAGAGGCACAGTAATGAGTACGCTGTCATATCTACCCAGAAAAGCGACTGCCAGCAAAACAGAAAACCAGATGATGTGGCTGGTTGATTTATGTTGTGTGATCGAATGTGAAAGCGCAAAGGACAGTACAATTGCGCTTGAAAGATACATCGTTTCCAATCCACCGACCGTCCAAAATACGACGTAGGGAGACCAAAGGATGAAAAGCCACGCGATGGGCCACAACTGCTTTCTGATATCAAGAATTCGAACCGCCGTTGTAACGGCCAGCAAGTGAATTAGTACCGAACAGATTTTATGAGACCAAAGCGATGTACCGGTAATGGCATATAAGGCTGCCGCCACGATGGCATGTAGTGGAGATGTTAGGGCTGTAACAGGTTGACCTTCGTTAAAGACAAGCCCGTTTCCATCAACGAGGTTCTCACTGTAACGAAATACAATGAAGGAGTCTTCCGCCGTGAAGGAGCTAAACCAACCAAGCAACACCAAGTGACCGACCAAAATAGCAGCTAGTAGCGGCTGGTTTTTATGGGGTGAATTAACAGCAGATTGTGAGTTTAATTCTTGCAATGAATCTCGACTCTACTTGTTAGGGCGATATTGATCCATTTCTGATATCGACGTGTTTTTATGTTTGGCTGCTTGGTTCTAATGCTCACAGTGTATTAACATGTGTGTGAGGCCCAATAGTGTCAGCTATACGGGTTATTCAGGCTACAATCGACTGGCCATGAGCTGACAAACACCATTTGATAATTACTTTCACTATCCCAACAAGAATATGACAGAAGCTCAACCGGAAGAAATCACCTTTGAGATGATGAGGGAAGTCTTGTATTCCGCCGTCGTCTCAGATGCATTAGATGGTCTCGGTTATAAGAACCAGTCACCACGGATACAGATCCCACCGCGAACCACTGGCGACGTACTAGTGGGTCGCTGCAAGACGACCGCTTGGGAAGATATCGATTTCGAAGATCCTTCGCCTTACGAATTGGAACTCAAGGCCGTCGACGAGTGTACTCAGGATGATGTGCTGGTCTGTGCTGCAAACGGATCTATGCATTCTGGCATATGGGGAGAATTACTTAGTACCGCGGCAAGTAATCGCGGCTGCGTTGGTGCCATCGTCGATGGTGCTGTGCGTGATATTACGAAGATGACTGAGATGGGTTTTAACGTCTACGCCCGGTCCACGTGTGTTTATGACAGCTTGAATCGCCAGAGAGTGATTGCAGTTGATGAGCCCGTGCAGATTGACGGCGTAACTTTCAGTGCCGGGGATGTTGTCATTGCCGACTGTGACGGGGTGGTGGTGATACCTCGTGAGATCGAAGATGAGGCAATTAAAGCGGCCTGGGTGAAAGTACATAGTGAAAACGTGACCCGAGACGCCATCAAAAATGGAATGCTGGCGAGCGAGGTCTATGAAAAGTACGGGGTACTGTAACACATGCGGGTTGGCATTCTGGCGTTGCTGCATGAATCAAACACATTCATCAGTGAACCAACGACGTTTGAAGCATTTGAGCGTGACTGGCTGTTTACAGGTGAGCAGGTGCGCAAGCAAATTGCAGACACTCATCATGAAGTTGCTGGTTTCTTCAAGGGACTCGAAGAACATGAGCAGACCATTACTGCGGTTCCGCTATTCGCTGCCCGAACGACTCCCTATGGTCCGATCACGGAAGAAGCTTTCTCCCAGTTAGTCGAACTGTTGCTTACCGAGCTAAAGAAGGCCATGCCGCTTGACGGGATAATGGTTGCTCCTCATGGTGCGACAGTAAGTGAGGCATTTCCGGATGCGGACGGATACTGGCTTACCCGTGTGCGTGAAGTCGCGGGAGATGATATTCCAATTATCGGTACATTGGATCCACATGCTAATCTTTCACGTGACATGGTGAAGAGCTGCAATGCCTTGATTGCCTACCGTTCTAATCCCCATTTGGATCAATTCAAGGTTGGTCGCGATGCAGCTCTGATGATGGGTGATACGCTTGCCGGTAAAATTACTCCGATGATGTCGGCCGCACTGCCTCCAGTTGCTATTAGTATTCAAAAGCAGGAAACCACGGCCGAGCCGTGTTTATCACTTTACGAAGTTGCAGATGAGCAACTCAGTCAACCAAACGTGTTGAGTAACAGTGTTATGCTCGGCTTTCCATACGCAGATGTGGAAGAAATGGGATCGGCATTCATTGTCGTGACCAATAATGATGATCAGCTCGGAGAAGATCTGGTTCTTGAATTATCAGACTATCTCTGGGAGCACCGTGAAGAATTTGATGGCGATCTTCTGAGTATCGACGAGTGTCTCGAGCAGTGTCGTACTCTCGATGGGCCCATTTGTTTGCTCGATATGGGTGACAATGTCGGGGGTGGTTCGACTGCCGATGGTACGCTTCTATTGCATGCGATTGAGGATGATCCACCAGGCAAAACGTTTATCTGTCTTTACGATCCAGAGACTATTGAGCAGCTCAATGGTCTAAGTCCCGGTGACTCGGCAAAGGTCACCGTTGGCGGAAAAACGGATGATCTACATGGAGAACCGTGGACAGGTGATGTAAAGATCATTGGTTTCTACGACGGGAAATTCACGGAATCCAAGCCTCGTCACGGTGGCATGACTCATTGTGATCAGGGCCCCACTGTTGTTGTTGAAACGGATCACGGCACAACGATTATGATCACGTCGCAGCGTCAATTCCCATTTAGCATTAGCCAACTCACGACATTTGATATTCAACCATCGGATTATCATATCTTAGTGGCCAAAGGTGTTAATGCACCGATTGCTGCATACCAACCGGTTTGCAATAACATGCTACGGGTAAATACACCGGGCGTTACGACAGCAGATATGCGACATCTTCATTACGAGAACCGCCGTGATCCACTCTATCCGCTTGAAGATGACTTTGACCCGCAACGGACAACATGGCTTGTGTGAACGGATTTTCTGGCTACTGCTTTGCTAAGGTTCGCTTCAAGAGAAACCCAACGCATGTGATTGCTCCAAGTAGTGTGAGCGGTGGCAGTGAACCATGCCATGATGTGACGTTTAACCAGCCTTGCCAACCCATAAATGTCAGGTGTAGCAAAGTTAAGATCAGGACCAGTGTACCTAGCCCGGGTATCAGGCTTTTCGAGATTTGTGCACCCTGACTACTGTCCGATGTTCTCATCAGAATCAGTAGGCAAAGCGACGCCATGATGCTGGCGAGCATGGAAACCTGAGCATACCAATGAAGTCGATGGGTTATCGAGTCGCTGAGCTTTTCAAAGTAATTCTGTGAAAATAAGATCAGCGTTGCGATGACATGAAGAAATATGCAGCCAGCGGCCAGTAAGCCCAAGTCGCGACGGTCTTGTTTGGATCGAATAAGGCCAGCAATTCCAAATAACACCAAACCGGTAACTGCGATCGCCTTATTTGTAATGAATAACGGAATGTCGTGAACAGAAACATCTCCGCAATAGCAATACCTGATGATGGCGTAGACCAAACTCACAAGAAAGGTCATGCATGTCGTTTTTTGACTACGATTCATCTGAGTTTCAGGTGCCATCATCGGGGGAAAGTTAATCGAGTATACCGTTATGGCGTATGCTGTTGTATATACGGTTAGCCGCCTTCGTTAATAGAACGCCTTTGGTGCGAGACTATGCCTAAAAAACCAGTAGTCGCTATTTCTTCCTGTCTTGTCGGGCAGCGCGTGAGATATGATGGCAACGATAAACTGCAGGATTGGATTGATGAATTGAACAACGATTTATCGCTTGTTCCGGTGTGCCCGGAGTTTGAACTAGGCATGGGTGTACCACGAGAGAAAATTCAGCTCGAGTGGTCCGAAGATGGTGTTCAGTTATTTGGTATAGATTCCCGTAAGAACTGGACATTCTTAATGACCAAATATGCTGAAGAGCGTTGCGAAGCGCTGGATAATATGGACCTTTGTGGTTTCATTCTAAAATCACGATCACCTAGCTGCGGGATTGCAAACGTACATGTGCATAACTGTGAAGAGCCGAGGACAGCTAGTGGTCGATTTGCAAAAACGGTACTAAGTAAGTGGCCTGAGCTACCGGTGGTAGATGAGACGATGTTGAATTTAAATCATTTGCGCCAGGAATTTGTTGCCAAGGTTTGCAGTTATCAGCAAGCATATCGATCTTGATTGAATCTTCTCATGGCACGATGATACGCACCGTGCTCAAACTCAGGTAATAGCCTAGTAAAAGAAGAAACTGTGCGCCGTCTACTTACTGCCATTATATTACTGAGCCTTACCCTACCCCTTATGGCTGACGATGAGTCTGCAGATACCAAGGGCCAGACTGTGCAAGGCACATGGGTGCTTCAATCTGCCATCGCCGAAGGAAATACAGTGCTAACCAAAGGTGCTGCTGAAATTACGCTCGGTAAAGAGACTTATCTAACTAAAATGAGTGGAAAGATCGTGGATAAAGGTACGTATATTGAGAACAAGAAGCAGAAGCCGTGGCGCATGGATTTCATGAGCAAGCAACTTAATAGCAAGCTACAGACGATTTACAAGTTAGAAAAGGGTCAGCTGATTGTATGTTACGAAATCGGTAAAGACACGATGCACCCAAAAGCCTTCGATGCAGGGCGGCCCGGCGTAGTGCTTATAATGTATAAACGAAAGTAGCTGGATCTTAGTCTGTGTTTACGGGTCTGAACGGATTGACCCAACTTAATAAGCTTGGGACCTGTCTGGTTTGAATCCAGAGTTTGCCTTGGCCTGAAAACTGACAGACAAACCCTTCTCCGCCGAAGAAGAAACTCTTTATACCTGTACCACCAGCTCGTAGTCCTGGCAGGGTAGTTACTCTGTAGTCCAGGGTGGATTCAAATGCGACGACATAACCGGTATCGACGTAATACTGGTCCGTTACATCGACTTCCAGAATAGCTCCGTACGAATTGAAAAATATATCTCCTGTACCGGATGCTTTAAGGAGCACGAGACCTTCACCGGAAAAGAAGCCCTTCATTAATCCTTGAAGTTTTCCAGAGATTTCTACTCCTTGAGTGTGCAGCATGTATGCGCCTCGTTGCAGGATCAAATCACTGGCACCGGTGAGGTAGTAGTGCACCGAATCCCCTGGTTGACCCGCGGCAAAAGTAACTTCTCCAGGTCCACCTTCGGCTGTGTAGGTATTGATGATCATACTTTCGCCGCCAAATGCGCGGCCAAGTGTCTTTTTGATTCCACCTTTAAAGCCTGCTTTCAGTTTGATATTGCTATCCATCGAAGCCATAGCAGACGGTTCGCTGAAGATGGATTCACCATCACCGAGATTGACCGTGACGAGCGTAAAGTCCGGCCGTTGAGATAATTCATAATTGAGCGTTGATTGCATCGTTCTATCCTTTTGATTTGGCTGGGCTCGAAATTCTAGCGAGGTTTGAGGTCCGGCGCTAACGCCTTGCCAAAGCTAGGTGGATTGTGTGACTGACAATACAGTTTTCCTTGTCCCTGGAATTTGCAAACGAGGCCTTCACCGCCGAGCATACTTCCGATAAGAGACGCTCCGGCTTTTCCAACCTTGAATTGCAATGTGTCTTCAAAGGCAACAATGTGTCCGGTGTCGACAGTGTATTCACCATTTACATCCACTTCGTAAATAGCTCCGAAGCTGTTAAGGAATACATCTCCAACGCCGGTGCATTTCACCCAAAACAGCCCTTCACCACTAAAGATACCTGAAGTGATTCCCTGCCAGGTCGTGTCGATTTCGATGCCTGGTGTGCTGGCCATCCAGCTGGTACCTTGTACGACGATTGTCCCACCGGTTAATTGATGATGGACGATATCTCCCAAGTGTGCGGGGCCGATTAACAGTGATTGGCCGTCGGCTTTCGATTCAAAGTGATTAAGAAAAAAGCTCTCGCCGGAGAACATCCTCTTAATCCCCTTCATGATTCCACCTTTGCCACCACGACTTCTTGAAGTTGTCTCGACACCGATGTTAGGCGACATAGCGATCATCGCGCCAACTTCACACGTGATTGCCTCACCTGCATTTAGCACTAAGTGGGCAACGGCGGAAGCTGGTTGACACAGAATTTTATATTGCATGATTACGTGCTCCTAAGCTGTACGCCTTTACCAAAGATGTGAATTAATCCAGCCAGTCAGACCGGATGTGGAACGGCTTTGCATATAGATTCGCCCGGGACCTTTTATTCGCGTCACCAGTCCTTCACCACTGAAGAAACTGGAGAAGATACCGCCGGCCATGCCGACCTTGATGCCGATACTCGGTTCATAAGCAACGAGGTGCCCACTATCGACTACGTAGGTATCCTGAATTTCTTTCACGAAGATGCCACCGTAACAGCCAAACCAAATCTTGCCCGTTCCGGTTACCTTCAAACGGAAGAGACCTTCACGTCCGATGAAGCTGGCAAATCCTGCCCATCCTAGTTTCAACTTCACGCCAGGTTCACTTGCAATGTAGGCGCCCGGCTGTAAATACATCGTCGTATTGTTGAGTTCGAGGCATTCGATATCGCCAGGCCAGGCTTGTGTAACGACGAGTTCTCCACCGGTCTCCGTGGAAAACTCATTGATGAACAGTGATTCACCTCCGAGGAACTTCCTCGTGAGTCCTTTAAACAATCCACCGTTGAGTTTTGTTTTCATGTTGATGGTGGAGTCCATACTTGCCATGGCATCAGACTCACAGGTGATCGTTTCACCCGGTTCGAGCTGAAATCTGATATTGGCAAAGGATGGCTTATTTCGGATTTCACTTTGCATTGATCATTTCCTTATAAACATAGGCAGTGTTACGGCGCTAAATTCAATTCGGCTTCATCTTCAATGGCCGGTCTGGCATCTAGTGCTGTTAATACCGCATCCCAATTAAGATCGAGTGATTTAAATTGTTTTGGTTCATAGCCTTCGAGGATCTTGGAGATCTCATCGACGCGGTGCTGATGTTCAGGGTGAGTGCTAAACCAACCCGGCATCGCTCCGGTCGTACCGATATCTTCCTTTTCCATAATCGCGAAAAACTCAGCCAGTCCCATCGGATCGATACCGGCTTCATACAACATGCGTACGCCTTCTAAGTCCGCTTCTGTCTCATCGTCCCGGCTATATGAATTGATCGTTGCAAACTCGAATAACCCTACGGCAACCGCGAGTATACCCTCTACGTCACCAAGTAACACGGAAAAGGCAATTGCAGCTCCTGCTGTTTGAGCCAGCCGTTTCAGGCCGTGTCGCTTCGTGACATGCGCCATTTCATGTGCAATTACCCCGGCAACCTGTTCAGGCCGTTGAGATTTTTCTATAAGGCCAGTGAAGACGACGATATATCCGCCAGGAAGTGCATATGCGTTCATAATTGGGTAGTCCATAACTCGCACAGTGTATTGAAAGTCTGTACTCGCACCATGTGGTTTCAATTGGTCTACCATGGAGGTAATCGCATCTACCACCACCGGGTCGTCTACCTCAACCCCCGGATGTTCCATCGACTCAAAAGCTGTTTTGCCGAGTTGCTCGTCAAAGCTTGTTGGTAACGCTGCGACCAGACCGTGTGCTGCCATTCGCAACCCGTAATAGCATCCAATTCCAATTCCCCCGAGAAGTAGGAGCAGGAATACGAAGTTGCGTCTTGAAGCTCGTCGGTGTGTTTTCGTGTTGCTTCGGAACGCCTCGAGTCGGTCATAGACAGCCGCTCCGCCAATTCGTTCAACGGTTGCTAAAAATTGTTTGTTCTCACAAAAGATGGTGAGAGATCGGTCTTCATTACGGCAAAAGATCATTTTGCCGCTGCTACCGCCTCGCTCAAATTGGATATCCGTAAACGGCAGTCGAAATTCGCTTCCGTCAGGTGTGCTGGCGTGTAATTCATAGGTTTTGATGGTGATTTCCACTCCGGACCGACCGCCGGGAATTGCTTCGCTAAAAACACCACCTTGAAATTGCATTATGCGCTTTGAATCTTTTGAGTTGAGGGAACTATGCGGTTGAGCTATTGGTCATAAATCACGCAGTCGAAAGAGTAATATTTCATTGGATGTCTCTAACGCCACTATATAATGGAGCAAGTTGCATGTAATTTGCAACGTGCAAACACAAAACATGTATCAATCAGACCGGTTTTATCGCGCAATATCATACTTTGACACCAAGAATACCCCGAACACGCCTATCCTTCGTCACGAGTGTACATTTGCTCGGGCGATTCAATAATTAGGTGTTTTTTGGTGATATTTGTCGTAAAACCAAAATGAAAGCGTAGTGTGCGGTAAGCTTCAATTGACTCAGTTGAGTTAGCACCCATATCATAAAGTATTGCGCCGCACATTAAATTGGCGGGGAACTTGGCCGACCATTCCTATCGAGAAAAAGTAGAGTCACCGAGATGACTGGTTTAAAGAATATCGTTGTTGTAATTGCACTGTGTTGTTCGTTTTTTGCAGTTACTGCTGATGGGCAACAGCCTGCTCAGGCACCATTCCAGATAGTACCGGTTCATCCGGGATTAATTGATCAAGGACGACTATATAACACGATTAACAGCCAGGTTAATCAGATATTAGCCGGTGTTCAATCGCTTGACGCACAGGCACCAAATACGCTTGATCCCAACATGCAGCCTCAAACCAATCGTCAGCTATTGGTTAGTTGGTACCAAGGGTATCGATTTGCCCAAATGACGCAGCCCACATCAGTCGGAGAAATTTCCGCTAACAGGATTTCGTTTCTTGAAGACTTGAACAAGAAGTGTCGCAGTCAGGAAGTACACGATTATCTGGTTGGTGATGTCGCCTTTCCGGCAATGCAAGCCATTATCCAGGGTAATTTCCATCCGGTTGTGAAGTACAACGCCATGCTGATAGTCGGGGCGCTTAATGCTGAAGAGAGTATAGCAGCCGCAACCCGATTGCCTCCCGTACCTTACGCCCCTTCACTGGCACTGTTGGTTCAGTATGTCCAAGACGATACGGCTTCGGATGCTTTACGACTCGGCGCGTGGGTCGGTGTGCTACGTCATATCACAATGGATTTTTATAACACTGGTATTCAGGGACAACTCAATACAGCCATACAGGGAGCGCGGACCATACCTCCAAACCAAAAACTGCTGATCTATAACCAGGCTTTGGCGCTCGTAAAACAGTCAGCACCGGCCAGCAGAAGTTTAGAGGCGCACACTTGGTTCCAACGCCGCGCATTAGATGTTATCGGTCGGGTTGGATTCATTCCACCAAATAGCGATGTTGTAACGACCGTATCTGCAATCGTCGCTAATGACCAGGCACCGCTTTCACTCAGACTTTCAGCTGCGCTGACTCTTGGTCGGCTGCAGTACCGGCAATCGGGCGTTGGCTTACCGGCGGGTGAAACTAGTTTGTCACTTGGTGACTTAGCTATCACGATCTGCAAGAACGAATTTCAACGCGTTGCTCTTGCTGAGCTCAAAGCCAAAGGACCTGCTTCCGAAGACTCGGGAATAGGTGGGATGGGCGGCATGGATGGCGGAATGGGAGGAGCCATGGGCGGCATGGGCGGCATGGACGGTGGTATGGGAGGAGGAGCCATGGGCGGCATGGGCGGTATGGGCGGTATGGGCGGTATGCCCGGAATGATGTAAGTTGCCTTCTCATTTTTTAAAACCTCAACAACCCCGATCCCTTTTCTGCGGGATCGGGGTTTTTTTATGATAGGTATTGGGGTTCAACATTCTTTATACTTATTAACATATCACCTCCTCATAACCTCTACTCCGGGCAGTTGACAGGATAAGGTGCAA
>JAKUOW010000100.1 GCA_022451045.1 Pirellulales bacterium
TTTCCAGCAAGCCGAAAACTTGTACTGGGAAATGGAAATGTAGTGCAGTTTGCGGCCGTGTATCTGGATATGCGTAACTTCCCGTTAGACAACGAAAAATGGGTGCATCCGGACTATGCGGCGGATGCGGATGCGACAATCGGTCCGTTTGATCAGAAGAATTGTGTCTTCTTGAATCACGTATTCGCAATGCGTGCGAGCCAAAAGTTGCTGATTAAAAATAGTGATACGGTTGGGCACAATACCAAGAGTGATGCTGCTCCCGGCAGTCCCAATGTCCAAATCGCCGCAGGTGGTGAGACACTTTATGATCCAGGTGGTAAAGCACCTCGCGGTGGCCCCGTATCGGTCTCGTGTAGTGCACATCCATGGATGAATGCATACTTCCTGATTCGTGAAGATCCTTACAATGGCATCTCTAATGAAGAAGGTGTTGTCGAACTGAAAAATGTTCCGACAGGAGTCGACCTTGAATTCCGTATTTGGCACGAGTTGCTCGGTAACGTAACTACGGTGCCAAACGTTGAGTATGAGTTTAAAAAGGGAAAACTAAATCTGAATCTTGAGCCTGGAGATGCACCGCTTGAGATTAGTATTGAACTGGATGCTGCAAGATTACAGGGAGCGCTATAATCTAGGCCGTAGTCCCAATGATGTTCAAACAAATTACCAAGACGAAAAACAACGAGATTGTATTGAGACAGCAAATGCAAAGCATGGAATCGGCAACGCGGACAACCAGCAGCGCGCTTTGGTGCGGACTGCTTTTGGTCGTATTGGCTGTCGCGGGTTGCGATGGTTCAGCTTATTTCCAATTCAATCATGCCTATCTGGATCGACAGGTAATCGATATCAACAGCGGTCGACCGGATGACGCACAAATTGAGATTTCCGATGAGCAAGAGGAGAACGTCTCGGAGATTCTTGAAGCTGCATTTGGTACACCGGATGCACCAAAGATTCCAGGTGTCGAGGGAGCAGCAGCTCTATTGGATCAGGAATTCCTTGATATGGCCGCCGGTCCGGTTGGCCGACTCGAAGATGGTAGCCCGCGTGGACTGTATCGTCAGCATTGTGCTCATTGCCACGGTGTTACCGGTGATGGGATGGGGCCGACGTCCGAATTTCTCAAGCCATACCCGCGGGACTATCGAAAAGGTGTTTTTAAATTCAAACACACTGTGTTGGGTGCCAAGCCTCGCAAGGAAGATCTCAGGCAAGTGCTGATGGAGGGGATTCCTGGCACGGCTATGCCGAGTTTCCGGGTTTATGACTCGCAAGAACTAGATGCGATCATTGACTACGTAATCTATCTGGCAATTCGTGGTGATGTTGAACGCCAGCTTGAAGCCACCATTCTTCAGAAAACAGCTGACGAAGGCGGGAATCCGTTACTTGCTGATACCAGTGCCAATGCAAGTGCTGAAGACCGAGAGGGTTTACTCGATGCCAAGGACATTATTACGGATGTGGTGGCGAGTTGGACAGAAGCAAACGATTCACTTATGCCAACGACCGAGCCACCGGCAAATTGGCAAAGCGATGAGAATATCGCTCGCGGTCGTGAGATTTTTCTAGGAACAGGTGGTTGTGTAGCCTGCCATGGAAAGACCGGATTAGGCGATGGAAATCCGGACTTATTTGACACATGGACAGAAGAACTCGTTGGTGCCAAGGGTCAAAGTACTTCGGCTCGCCTCGAGTTTTATGATGAACATTTTGCTGGAACCGGAACGCTGAAGCCGCGTAATCAACGTCCTCGTAACCTGAGGCTTGGAAGTTTTCGTGGTGGCAGGCGTCCAATCGATATTTACTCCCGCATTAGCCAGGGCATTGCCGGCACAGAAATGCCAGGTGGTAAGGCCAAAGGTGACGATGCGTGGGCGGTGGTTGCCTATGTTTTGAGTCTTTCGGAAGAGGTAATTAGTAAACCATCGAATGATCTCGACTTCCAGCGAGAACGAAACTAACAAGATAATAGATAAACCCAGTAGGCCAACCTGAATCGGAATCGGACCGATTTTGGCCTGGCAGACAGGATTTAGATTTTAGGAGATTTAAAGTGGGACGTTTGTGGAGCCTACTATTCCTGACGGTACCGATACTCGGGGTGGCCATATTTGTATTGGCCATGATTCCCGGTGGGGTCTTTGATGATCATTGGTTACCGGTAAACATCAACGAACATGGTCAGATTATTGACGACCTGTTCATGTTCATCCTTTATCTGACCGGTGTGATATTCATTGGAACAGGTATCTTGTTGTTCTGGTTCTTGTGGAAATATGACACGGAAACACGTACCGAACCGGTTAAATACACACACGGTAGCCATACACTCGAGATCATTTGGTCCATCCTGCCAGCGGCAACATTGTTGTTTATCGCGATTTACCAAATGGATGCGTGGGCCAGTCACAAGATGGTACCGCCTGTGGATGATCACGGTGATCCAAAACCGGCTTTGGTGGAAGTTACTGGGCGTCAGTTTGAATGGCGACTGCGGTATGCAGGTAGAGATGGTGAGTTGTACACCAAGGACGACATTTTCACAGTAAACGATTTGCACGTTCCAGTGAATGAGCAGGTGGTGATTGTGGTCAAAAGTCAGGACGTACTGCACAGTTTCTTTTTGCCGAATATGAGAATCAAACAGGACGTTATTCCAGGAATGAAACAAAAGGTTTGGTTTCAGGCAAATCAGGTCGGACAATACGATTTGGTCTGTGCGGAACTTTGTGGCTGGGGTCACTACAAGATGCGTGGCCGATTATGGGTTGATTCAGCCGACGATTTTGCAAAGTGGCTTGAACAAGCCGAGCAGGAACAAAACAGTACCGAGATCGCAAGTGCGTCTCAAGAGTAGTTGATAGGGTGAGAATTACGAGATCATGACTGCAGTAACAGTTGACGATGCACACGGACACGGTCATCCCGAGATGACACTGCGCCAGTTCATCAATACATACGTATTCTCCAAAGATCACAAGATCATTGGATTGCAGTTCCTGTTTACCACGCTGCTTTGGTTCCTGGTGGGAGGGTTGCTTGCACTGGGTATTCGCTGGCAACTAGCATTCCCATGGCAGAGTGTTCCGGTTATTGGCAACCTGCTGTTCGCTGCAGAAGGCGGGCAGATGTCGCCGGAATTCTATACGACCTTATTCACCATGCATGCCACGGTGATGATCTTTTTCGTCATTATTCCGATCCTGGCCGGTGCATTCGGTAACTACCTGATTCCGCTAATGATCGGTGCGGACGATATGGCGTTTCCGACTCTGAACATGCTTAGCTACTGGTTCATGTGGCCAGCATTTTTTTGCATCATTATGAGTTTCCTGAATCCGCCATACGGTGCAGGTGCAGGATGGACGTCTTATCCACCGTTGTCGTCAGTTAGCGAAGCCGCACCAGGAAGTGCATCAGCACAAACTTGGTGGTTGCTAGCCGTTACGCTGGTCGGTGTTTCGTCCATGATGGGTTCGGTCAACTACATGACGACGATTCTCCAAATGCGTGCACCCGGACTTACGATGTTCCGCCTGCCGCTGACAATTTGGGCCATGTTTATTACGGCGATACTTCAGGCGTTTGCACTGCCGGTACTTACCGCCGCAGGATTTATGCAGATTTTTGACCGGATGGCAGGAAGTGGTTTCTTTGTGCCCGAAGGTTTGGTTATTAACAATGCCGATGCTGAAAGTGGCGGTGGACAGCCACTGTTGTGGCAACACTTATTCTGGTTTTACTCGCATCCAGCCGTATATATCATGATCCTCCCCGCGATGGGGATGGTGTCAGATATTCTGGCTTGCTTCGCGAGAAAGCCAATTTTCGGTTACAAACCGATGGTCTATTCTATATCCGGAATTGCCGGTCTCGGTTTCATCGTCTGGGGTCACCATATGTTTGTGTCGGGTATGAATCCGATGCTTGGTTTGACGTTCATGGTAGCCACGATGATGATCGCACTTCCTAGTGCTGTGAAAGTATTTAACTGGTTAGGAACGATATGGGGTGGTGATATTAAATTCACGACACCGATGTTGTTTGCCTTATCCTTTGTGTCGATGTTTGTTATCGGCGGCCTGTCAGGGATATTTATGGCCGCAACACCAGTCGATATTTTCATCCACGACACATACTTCATCGTGGCACACTTCCACTACGTGCTGTTCAGCGGCACAGCGATGGCAGTTTTCGGATCGATCTACTTTTGGTTCCCGAAGATGTTCGGCCGCAAGATGAACGAGACGGCAGGAAAATGGCATTTCTTCCTGACCTTCATGTTTCTCAACGGAACATTTTTCCTCATGCATATTCTCGGCGCTGTGGGTTTCCCACGCCGATTAGCAGATCCATATCACTATGCGACATTTAAGCACTTGTTGCCGATGAATCAGTTCATCACTTATTGTGCGATAGGAATGGTCGCATCGCAGGTAATTTTCGCTGCGAATTTCTTCTACAGTATTTTTAAAGGTCCCAAGGTAGGCCGGAATCCCTGGAACGCCAACGGTCTTGAGTGGATGGCTCCGAGCCCTCCCGGCCACGGTAACTTTGATTTCCAGCCGATCGTATACCGGGGACCTTACGAATATAACTCGCCCGAAGTTGAGACTGATTTCTATCCGCAAACGCAGCCACCACCGGATGGTGTTGAGCCGGCAGCGGACGAAGCGCATTAGCGCGTAATCAACGCTTAATTTGGGCAATGGTGACGTGAGCATGTTCGCGATGGGCACCCCGAGTTTACCCGCTAGCGAAAGTTGCTGGCCTCGACGGTTTTCGCTGTTGATGGTCAGTCTTACGTTTCCACTGATTTGGGTTGGTGGTCTTGTTACCACTACACAATCAGGAATGGCCGTCCCGGACTATCCGACAACCTTTGGATACAACATGTTTTTGTATCCACTTAGTTGGTGGTGGTCAGGGCCATGGGATGTGTTCGTCGAACACGGACATCGCCTGTTGGGCATCGCAGTTGGTTTAGTATCGATCATGCTGACCATTGCCGTGTACAAGAGTCCCGCATGGAGTCGCCTTCGCAAGGCAGTGGTCATTGCCCTCGTGGCCGTGACGCTTCAGGGACTACTAGGTGGTTTACGTGTTGAGCTGAATGCCAGGCTGCTAGCCATGTTACATGGTTGCACGGGGCCGGCGTTCTTCGCTTTTGCGATTGTCCTCGCAATGTGGACAAGTGAACGGTGGCGAGATCCATTACATGAAATGACGGCTAAGGCAATTCGGGATGTTGAACCACAATTATCCCGAATTAAGCGGTTAGCCATACTGACGAGCATACTTGTCTATTGCCAATTGGTACTTGGTGCTACCGTGCGACATATGCCGGTCATGGCAAAACCACAAACGATGAAGACCTTCGTGTTTTTCCACATCCTTGTGGCATTTGTTTTAGCCGGACATATTGCCATGTTGTGGCTAAGAACCCATAGGCAACGAGCGTTACCAATGTGGATCAGGCGGCCGGCCAGATGGCTGGCAGGACTGGTTTTGCTCCAACTTGTGATGGGAATCACGACTTGGGTGACAAAGTGGAATTGGCCGATGGGAATCGGCGACCTTTCCAGGTCAACGGCAGATTTTACCGTTGTCCAGGCAAGTATGAGTCAAAGCAACGTAGTAACTGCACACGTCGCGATTGGCTCACTGTTGGTAGGGATTTCGGTGTTATTAAGCACCAGGCTCTGGCGACTTTCAGATGAAATGTCGCGGGGGAGTCAGGAAACCCCGGCAGATTTAAAAGTTACACTACAATCCGACGAATGACAGATTTTAGAAACAAAAATGAGTACCAGCACTTTAACTTATGATCATGCACCATCCTGGTCGGCCAGGGTGGCGGACATGATTGAGTTAACCAAGCCGAGAATTGCGGTGATGGTGCTGCTTACTGTTGCCATTGCCGCGGTAGTTGAAAGCTGGGGTCAGCCGAACCCAATGGTGGTCTTGAATACACTGCTTGGCACGCTTTTGGTTGCATCAAGTGCAAGCGCGGTAAATCAATGGCTTGAGCGTGATACAGACGCCAAGATGCAACGTACATCCAACAGGCCTATACCAGCGGGGCGAATCAGCACTCAAACAGTTATGCTCTTTGCGGGCATCACTGTTTTCGCAGGTGTCGTATACCTGGCATTATTCGTAAACCCGACTACTGCGTTGCTGGGAGTAGCTACCTGGGTTCTTTATGGAATCATTTACACACCTCTTAAATATCGCACACCCTTAAACACTGCGGTGGGTGCTGTGTCTGGTGCGCTGCCGGTGCTCATGGGATGGACGGCCATGGATGGACTAGAGGCATTGACGGGTAACCTGCGATGGACGGGGTTGTTCCTGACAGTCTTCTTTTGGCAGTTTCCCCACTTTATGGCGATTGCCTGGATATATCGAGAACAATACAGCGAAGCTGGAATGAAAATGTGGACGGTCGTTGACCCGAGTGGGCGACGAGCCGGGATTGAAGCGGTCATAGGTGCGCTGGTGGTAATACCGGTAAGCCTTATTGCGGTTGCTCAGATTCCCGGGGCAACATGGTATATCGTGACAGCGTTCACACTAGGAGTTTTACAATTGTCGTTCGCCATACACTTTATGGTGACGTTAAAACAGGATTCGGCACGGTCATTGCTGCGGATGACGCTGGTTTATTTGCCAGTCGTTTTATTGGCACTTGCAACATTACCGATGGCAGCTTAATTCAAGTATTAAAAAATGGCTGAAGAAAAACACGAACACGAAGATCACGAAGCTGATGCACATGATGATCATGGCCACGACGATCACGGCCACGATGATCACCATGGACACATCCAGTTACAGTACGAAGATGCGTTGCCGATTCGAAACGGCAAGGTTTGTCTGTGGCTGTTTTTGTCCACCGAAATTATGTTCTTTGCGGGCTTGATTGGAACCTACATCGTCTTGAGATTTGGTGCACCGGTTGGCACCTGGCCGACACCACATGATGTGCATGTAAATCCAAACGTCGGTGCTCTAAATACTGTGATCCTGATTATTTCCAGTTTTACCGTGGTCCTCGGGTTGGAATTCGCGAAAGCGGACAAACGCAGAGAAGCCAAATTGGCGATGCTCGTTACATTCATCTTTGGATTGTTGTTTATCGGCATTAAGCTGATCAACGAGTATCCGGCGAAATTCTCGCACGGTATTTATCCAAGTAGTGAAGGTTTGATTCACGAACAATCCAATGTCTATTACACCGCAGCAGTACGTGACACGCTGAAGGGATGGGGCGCAGAACAAGCGGCACCTGTTGCCGCTGCGGATAGTGCCACTGATGAAGCAGCTGAAGGTGCTGAAACTGCGCCACCTCCGCCCGTCGAGAGTGATGGTATAATGAGTGATGAAGCGAGATCACTCATTGAGAAGATCTACTATGGTGGTGCCAAGTGGACTGAATACGTTGCTGCAGAAAAGCCAGATGGTCTCGATGCACGTGATACGATGATGTCGCTGGCACAGATTATCTATCCGCTGGATCGAAATAGTCATGCATTTGCACATTACATCGAGCACGAAAGGGAAGTGATCGAAAGATTGCGGGAGACAGCATCGGAATCGCCTAGAGCAGTTGAATTACAACAGCTGCTGGAACAACGAGATGCGTTACTAGCAGTTGTTGCCAGCCTGCCAAAAACAGAACATGGCAATAAGGGAGTTAACGACTATCTGCACGAAGATCTTCACTTCCATCACATCATGCCAATTCACATTCCTAGTGGAAACATGTGGGCGGGCACGTACTTCCTACTTACAGGATTTCATGCACTGCACGTACTCGTTGGCCTGATCATGTTCATATGTATCTTGCTGACACCATGTGGCAAAAAGGAATACGGCCTCATTGAGAATTGTGGACTGTACTGGCACTTTGTTGATCTGGTATGGATATTCCTGTTCCCATTGCTGTACCTGTTTTAAAACTCAGCGAATTCAGAGACAATACGGAAACACATCACTAAGCGAGTCGTCAAAATGGATCATGAAACGCATGACACCGAACACCATGAAGAGCATCATGGTGAACACAGTCATCTCAGGCTCTTCATCGGAGTTGCGATTGCACTGGCGGTTTTGACTGGGCTGTCGTTCTCCACAGAATTCCTTTTTGAAAATAATATTATTTCCAAGGGAATGAGTTGGTTCCTGATGATGGTTGTGTCATGTGCAAAGGCGCTGCTCGTAATCGTGTATTTCATGCACCTTAAGTGGGAAACCAACTGGAAGTGGGTGTTGACGATTCCGGCAAGTGTAATGAGCTTATTCCTTGTATTGATGCTGATACCAGACGTCGGCAATCGTACGAATCACTATACGAGAGAACGTCTTGACCACGCTGCATTGCCCACAAAACCAGAATCTGATGATCATGCAACGACGCATGATGAATCTCACGGAACGGAATCTGACGATTTGGAAGATGATGCAAATCACTAGAAGGTGATGGGCGGGGATGCTATGAGTAGCGACTCACCTTCTAATGTCGCTGTAAAGATCGAATCAGTTGCATATGCATACGGCGATCGGCAGGCACTGTGCGAATTGTCTCTTGAGATTTTCACAGGTGAGATATTCTGTCTGTTAGGTCCGAACGGTAGTGGAAAGACCACGCTCTTTCGTTTGCTCTCTACGTTGGCATCGCTACAAACAGGTAGCGTGTCGGTTATGGAAAACGACCTTTCCAACGATGCGCATGCAATTCGCAGATTATTGGGCGTCGTTTTTCAAAGTCCCAGCCTGGATCGAAAACTCACTGTTCTGGAAAACCTGAGGCATCAGGCTGCCATGTATGGCCTAGGTAATTCGGTGACAGCAGAGAGAATCGATGAAGCGACTCGACGTCTGGGCATTAATGACAGGTTGTATGACCGAGTCGAAACATTATCTGGTGGTCTTAGCCGACGTGTTGAATTAGCAAAGTGCATGCTTCACAATCCGTCGATCTTGTTACTTGATGAACCGTCTACCGGATTGGATCCTGCAGCACGAAGTGACTTGTGGAGTTACTTGAGGTTGCTTCAATCAGAACTGGGAACAACCGTCTTAATGACGACACATCTGCTGGAAGAGGCAGATCGGTGCGACCGTGTTGGGATTCTCCACGAAGGTAATTTGGTAGCAATTGGTGAACCGAATACCTTACGTGCTGAACTTGGAAGCGACGTTGTTTCCATTCAATGTAATGGTCCAAGTGCAGTAATCGACCAATTGCAATCCAATTGGCAACTTGCAGCACGTCAATTGGATGGCATGGTTCGGCTGGAAGAGTCAGTTTCAGCGGCGTTACTATCTGACATCATGCAATCACTTTCCGGCCAGGTAGACAATATCAGCGTGGGGCGTCCGACGCTGGAGGATGTATTCATCCATCATACGGGTCATCAGTTTTGGCATGATGCGGAGGTGGACCGATGAAAAACGTCGCTGTGAGTGCGTCGTCGAGTCTTGCCAGACGTGAGTTGATTAGGTTTTTTCGACAACCGAATCGTGTGATTGGTGCGATCGGAACTCCGCTCGTCATGTGGCTGCTATTTGGACTGGGGTTGGAAGAGAGTTTTTCGGTGTCGCCATCCGGTGAAACTCAGGATGAGAACTTCTTGCAATATTATTTCCCCGGCACGCTTGTGTTGGTTCTGATGTTCACTGCGATATTCGCGACGATTTCAGTGATTGAAGACAGAAGCGAGGGTTTTTTGCAGGGAGTTCTGGTCTCACCGGTACCGCGTTGGAGCATTGTACTGGGAAAGGTCGTCGGTGGGACTGTCATTGCGGTATTGCAGGCAGTCTTAATGCTATTAATTGCAATCGCTTTGCCAATGCAGTGGAATCTCGTTGCGGTGCTGCATCTGTTTGGCATATTGGTTGCCGGTGCGTTTGGATTAACTTGCCTTGGGTTTGTGCTGGCTTGGAAATTGGATAGCGTCCATGGGTTTCATGCCATTATGAATCTCTTACTTATGCCGATGTGGCTGCTATCTGGCGCTTTTTTCCCAATCCCGGAATTAACAGCTCAGTCGTCGGTCGGTCAAATAATAATCCACTGGTTAATGAAGCTTGATCCGCTGACCTATGTCGTATCGCTGGTTCGACAAGTTATGTACGAATCCCAGCAAGCTGAAAGATTTTGGCAACCGGATCTCGGTACATCGTGGTTTATCACCTTGTTGTTTTGTGCTGTCATGTTTGTAATTGCATGCAGAGTTGCAAGGCAACCCGCATGACAAATTTGATAATTGTGATACGAGATTCTGATTACAATACGGTGTGACCGAAACAGAATTAGAGCATTTTGAAAAAGAAAGTTGAATTGTGAGTAAAGCGGCCGTTTTCTTCCTTGCACTGGCGTTGTTGTTTGGTGGTGGTTACATGATGTACATGGCCACACGTTCAACCACTGGTGATGATATTCAGCTTAATAAAGTCTCATACAATCTGGCATCAGATGAAGATGCAGCAGATGCACTGAAGGAGATGGAGATAGCACAAGATACCAAGTGGGTTGAAGATTTCTCATTGGTGAAGCGAACGAATGACGGTTTTGATTCCAGCGAATTGAGAGGGAAAGTATGGGTTACCAGTTTCTTTTTTGCCTCATGCCCGTCATCATGCCGTCAGCAAAACCAAACGATCGGCACGCTGTATCGGTCGCTAGCAAAAGATGGCATTCAGTTCGTTTGTATTACTGTGGATCCGGAAAATGACACGACGGAACGACTGAGAGAGTATGCGGATAACTTTACATCAGATGTAAAGAATTGGATGTTTCTGACAGGAGAGTATGAGTATATTCGGCGGATTGGGAGCGAAAAGTTTCAGATGGCGGTTGGACCCCAAACGCATTCGTCCAAGCTTGCTGTTGTAGACAAATGGGGGAATGTGCGTGGCCAGTTCAGTTGGGATGATGACTCCGAGCTGATAGCGTTAAAGGAATTGACGTCTGAGCTTTCAAATGAAACGCAAGAGCCGCAGGAATACATTGAGAAGCGTCAGCAACTCCACGAGAATCTGGAAAGCACTATCATCATCGCCCCCGAATCTGATGGGTCATCCGAGGCGGAATCAGACGCGGCTGTGAATGAAGATCGTTCAGAAGCGACGGACGAAATCGAATCGCAGACTGCAGAATAAGTCAGGATAAAACAAGTGACACCGTTTTCGATTAGCAACCTGATTGATTCTCTCGTTTTAGGTGTGATTTACCCACACTTGAATGCATCACTCAATGCGCTTGCAACCGTATTACTAGTCACCGGATGGGTATTGATAAAGAAGGGCCGAGAGAAGGCTCACAAGAATGTGATGTTGGCAAGTTTCGTCGTATCCACATTGTTTCTGCTGTGTTACCTCTATTATCACATCGTGGTAACCGGCGGTGAGCCTGTCCGTTTGCGAGAGGATACTCCAACCGCAGTGCGTTATCCTTATTACTTTATTTTGTTTTCACATATTATTCTGGCGATTAGCGTACCGATCTTGGCAATTGGCACAATTCGTCACGGCCTCAAGGACAATCGTGAACGACACAGAAAGTGGGCCCGCATCACATTTCCTATTTGGTTGTACGTTTCAGTGACAGGCGTGATTGTCTATGTCGTCCTCTATCTGCTTTATGCACCGGACGTCTTACCAGGTTCATAAGCAATAGACGCCAAATAGACGATGGCATACACTACAAATATCAACGGAACGCTGACACGGGAAGACAGATGAATCGAGTTACACAGTCATTAATCAGATCAACGGCTTTTATAGCAGCGCTGCTGTTTTGCGTGTCGATTGCTGATGCCTGCCCCAATTGCAAAGACGGGATAGCCAATGGCAACAACCTGAATTTAGTTAAGGGCTACTTCTGGAGTATCGTTTTTATGATGGGTACGCCATTCTTGTTGCTTGGCAGCATTGGTACTTACTTTGTCATCCTGCACCGCAAGGGTCGAAAGCAAAGAACAGTGGAATTCGATTCAGAGTCTGATTCACAGGAACCGACAAACTAGACTACTTTAGTGATTGAGTAGCATCGGCAGAGTATTTGTCCTTTTCTCATCACAAGTGCCAAATCATAATAGTTCCATTGGCGGATGAGCGTACAAAACGCCGGCTCCGCCTGTTTGCTCCGACGAATTTGGAATGGGATTCCCATGCAGCAACTTGGAAAGCTACTGCAGCTCTTTGGCATGATCATATTACCGATTGCTATTCTCATGGAGTTATCCGGAGGATTAACCAGAAGTGGCGGTGATGTGATTGGTTTTAATGTTGCCCAGATGCTCGTCATGGCGTTATTTGGCGTAGGAGCTTTCTATTTGGGGCGGATTCTAGAAGGCTATTCACAGTGACAATGATTGATCGGCGGATGCAGCGGTCAGAGTGTCCAGATGCCCTGCGTTGGTTGGGTATACCAGTTCTTTCGTTATTGTTCTTCTTCTCTCCAATAAATCTGGCGATGTCGCAGACCCGGATTGAAATTGCAGTGCCGCCATCACTTGCATCGGTAGAGTTACCTACCGCGACTCAGAACGACAGAGTTTTGTTGCAACGTGCGATACAATTGGCTGAACAGCAGCCATCTGAGGCACTACAAACGGTGTTACGAATCATGGAATCTGATCACCGTAAGGTGATTTACGTTCCCTCACCAAGAGCCTCTGCTGGGTTCCATCGATATGTAAGTCTCCGCATGTTATGCCAGCAGGTTATTTCCGTTCTCGGGGAGTCAGAATTACAAGCGTATCGAAATCAAGTGGATCCTCTTGCAGTTGAATTGATAGAAGAAGCGACCGAGTCAAAAAGCCCAGGCTTACTACGACGCTTACTGCGTGAATGGCCACAGTCCAGTTATGCCGGCCGTGCTGCATTATTACTCGGTGACTTGGCATTTGCCGATGGGGATTTTGATTTGGCCCGTGAAGCTTGGTTGTCATTGATTCCTGAAGTGAACAACAAGGGAATTCCGCATTACCTAGTCCATCAAGATTTACCGGATCAAACTGCGGTTTCTCAGGAAGATACAGTCGGACAAAGTACCACGACCATCAGACCACTTCTGCAATATTCTCATCTAACGGTGGATCGTGGATCTATTGGGATTTCAGAAGTCATCAAACGGCTTGTGCTATGTGAAGTGTACTCCGGCCGTCTGGAAGTTGCTCGAAGACATCTTCTGCGGTTTCGTGATCAACTTGATTTACCGGGTGACGTATATGGAGAGCAAGGCAATCTCCTGGACTTGCTGATAGGTCGCGTTACGAAGCGTGAGGAATTACGCGAGACTGACTCCATAAGTATGCAATTTGACTTTAGGCTTACACCGGCATGGACCCTAAACGACGTTCCCTGGAAGAGGACAGCAAGTACTGGGGTCGTCATCGAGCCGGTATCAGCACGAGTTAGAACGGATGAATTAATCCTGTTCAATGACTTACGTGGGGTCTACGCAAGTGATATCCGAACGGGCAAGGGGATCTGGAGCCCGAATTACCTGATTGCTCAAGTCCCAACTGTTGCAGAAGAATTCGAGGACAGTGAACCATATTCCGGCATTATGCATCCGACAGTGTCGATCGACGATGGAGTGCTTGTCGCGAGACAAGGAAGCCCTGTTGCGAGTTATCGTCGTGGTCGTGATACGGCGACTGCACCTGGTTCTGTAATCATTGCACTGGATTTGGAATCAGAAGGATTGTTGCTGCCTGGATTCCCTGTGCGTCCGCCATCAAGCCAATGGTGTTTTGATGGCAATCCTCTCTTAGTTGACGGCGACGTATTGACTGTACTTCGTAAAAACGGAACGGTGAGGTCGGATATATTTGTGGCCTGTTACGACATAGATAATGGTCAGCATAAGTGGATTACTCAAATTGGTAGTGTCAATGCGCGTAGGTCCGGACGCCATAATGAGATCAATCAGCCATGGTTGCGACCATCTGCCGATGGAGTATTGATCTGTACGAATCTGGGAATTGTATCAAGAGTCTCACGCACCACAGGTGACATCGACTGGATAACGACATACCCACATGATTCCCAGAGAGAGCACTCCGTACGCAGATTGACGACTGGGCAGCTGGAATCTGAATTGGCGGTAATTGCGCCAGGTGATTCGGACGTTGTGTTTTGTTTGGAATGTCTTACAGGCAGGATTCTCTGGATGCGGGACAATGAAATCGTCGATGAGACGACACAGGTAACGGGTATTTCAAACGATGAAGTTATCCTGTGCGGAAAACAACTTAAAACAATTGACTTGTACCGAGGCGTGACGAAGACCCGATTTCCACTTCAATTCAATCAACTTGCGACGATCGAGCAATTCCCCACCGGCAAAGGGGTTGCTCGCTGGTTCGATGGTGAGTTGATTTGGCCAACCAATGCCGGGTTGTTTGTGTTTGATAGGTCGGGCGAATCGGGAGGATGGTTGATGCGACGAGTAATTGATACTGGGCAACCAGTATCTTCAGTAGTTAACCTGATATTAACACGTGGTCAGGTTGTCATTCAAAGTGACAATGCATTAACCGCATA
>JAKUOW010000101.1 GCA_022451045.1 Pirellulales bacterium
TCTGACGGGAGTCGTGGTTAGTAAGCCGCGGAAAGATTGTACTCCCAAAAGACCCTGCGGGTTCAGCTAGCGCCGAACCCTGCCGTTACCATAATCTCCGGTAGCTAGTAGTTCCCAACCGCACCATATTTCGAGGAACGCAGAAACTAGGGCCACGAACTCTTCTAATGGGTCTTGGTTTACAACAACTAACATTCAATTAGTCCGCCACAACGGGTAATATGTAACGTGTAATAGCAACCATTCGCATACCGTGTAGGTTTATGAATCGATTTACCATTATTCTCCTAATTTATCTTGCAGCGGGGATGATCTGCCAAACGACAAGTGCAGAATCACTGCATGAAACGGCAGCGCTGCGAAGACCCATTGCACTTACACTCACCAGTGACAATGCTCACTTGCTGGCAATAAATCAGCGTACCGGCACAATTTCAGTACTCAATGTGCGTGAAAAGACTGTCCTAGGCGAATATGCAATTGCCAAACGACCATCTGATATTTGCCGAATCGATGGTACTGAGATCTTCGCTATCACCGACGAAGAAGGACACCAACTCATTCTTGCCACCATGGAGAACAACGCTTTAAAAACAATCAGCCGAATCCCGGTAAGCCCATATCCTGTAGAAACTTATTATGACCTGAAGCGTCAGCTTATTATGGTCACATCACTTTGGTCTCGCAGACTCACAGTCATCGGATATAACCGGGGCCAACCCGATCAAAGCAAAGTCCTTCAGCAAATTGATATGTCATTTGCTCCACGAAAGCTCACTTTGCTACACGATCATAATTTGCTTATCGTAGCCGATGCGTTTGGTGGAAAACTTGCTTTGTTCGATGTAAAAAACGCTGACGCTGGTGAAATAAAACTATTTGGGATTCGAGAGTTTCCCGGACACAATATCCGTGGTATTCAACTGAGCGCCGATGGCAAGATGTTACTCATCGCTCATCAGATGCTCAATGAACTAGCTCACACCGTACGCAACGATGTTCATTGGGGACTACTTATGTCCAATGATCTCCGCTGGTTACGTGTGGAGAATGTAATTGCCGGTGGAAAACAACTATACAGTGGGGCACACATGCATCCGCTCGGCGAAGCTGGAAGTGCAACCTCAGACCCAGCCGGCCTCAATATCACCTCCAATGGCACTGTGGTCGTGTCATTAGGCGGGGTCGGTGAAGTAGCTTTCGGCCAGGAAGATGACTTCAGCTTGCAACGGATAAACGTTGGTCGTCGCCCAACAGATGTGGTAGTCAATCCGGAAACGGACGAAATATACATTGCAAATACATTTGACGATTCAATTTCTATTATTGATCTCGATGTACAAGATCAGGTTGAACAAGTCTCACTTGGACCCAAGACTGAATTAACGGTTGCGGATAAAGGGGAGCTGCTCTTTTACGATGGTACAATCTCACACGACAGCTGGATGAGTTGTCACAGTTGCCATACGGATGGTCATACCAACGGCATGCTAAATGACAACTTCAGCGACGCATCCTTCGGAGCACCCAAGCGTGTTATGTCATTACTTGGAAAAACCGGAACGGCACCTTTTGCGTGGAACGCAAGTGCCAAGGATATCAACGCTCAAATTCGCAAGTCTATTCAGCACACGATGCAAAGTGATGAACCACCGGCAGATGCCACGGTGACTCAAATCGCTGCATTTCTAAAGACACTCAAAGGCCCGCCATCTATCGATGTTGTAAAGTCGAATCAAGACCCCGAGGCGATTGCCCGTGGTCAGCAGATCTTTGAGCGTCAATCCTGTAATAAATGTCATACGCCGCCGTTATATACGTCACCAAAGACATACGATGTTGGATTGGTCGACAAGGAAGGAAACAAGGAATTCAACCCTCCGTCCTTAATCGGTGTGGGGCAACGTAGCCCTTATTTCCACGACGGTAATGCTAAAACACTCAGAGACGTGTTACACGTTAACCAACATCCCGGAAACACGGATCTTTCAGAATCGGACCTAAAAGACCTGATTTCGTTCTTACGCAGCCTTTAGCGTCCACCACTCTTACCGTTCTGGTGACCACGAGATTTGTGGACCACTGTAAACGGGCACCACTACTTGTGCGGTCACGTCGTCACCTGATCTCGTGCGCATGCGTACCACCAGTTTCACTTCACCTTGTTTGGGCATAATTCCAGGCCAACGAAGTTCAATAGGAATACCCCGCGAGATTGAACTTGAACGAATTGCACGCTGCACTTCGGCAGAATTCAGCTTCCATTGTGCTGCAATATACGTTGGTGCATTTTCCACATACGCCCTGACCTCGATTGGTCCAGACATCAGAACAAGATCTCCCTGAGAATCACGCGGTTCGAGAACTACAACAAATCCATCGTCACCCAACTCGCCGTCGAAATCGCGTCCAGTTGTACGAAGTCGATTGATTGAAAGGCTGACAATTGGTTGCGTAATCGGCCTAAAAGCAATCCCCTGAATCACTGGATTACCATCGACAATAACTTCTCCATCCTCGTTGGGCAGGATCGGTTTCGGGACTACTCCCGAGGCATCTGGCGATACATCCTTCAACTCCGGCGCATTATTCAGATCTCTCTCTTGTAATCCTTGCTCATCGGAGAACTGACCAAGCCTACGTTTTAATAGCTCGTTTTCATCTTGCAGCTCACGTGCGGTATCAGCAAGTTTTTCGTACTCATACTGCAGAGCATAGAATTTGTCTTCTGTCTCTCGGCGCTGCTGTCCCATCTGATCCACTGTACGCTGCATGCGCGGAGTATTCCTACAACCTGCAATCGAAAACAAAACACAGGCGACCACTATTAACCAGATTTGTAGTTTGGAGATATTCATTTCATGAGCGCGCATATCGCGCGCATTATTCTATGGATGGATTTACAGACTTCGAGAATCCAGCACAAGATCAGATGCGATGTCACGCAGCGCTATGCAATTAGTTCAGTGAGGACGGATCCGGATACGTCAGTAAGCCGAAAGTCGCGACCTTGATATCGATAGGTAAGCTGTTCGTGATCGAGACCAATTAAATGCAATACCGTCGCATGGAAATCCGGAACGGTCACCGCATTCTCAACGGGATGATACCCGAATTCATCCGTTTGGCCGTATCGCGAACCACCCTTGATACCTCCGCCAGCCATCCAGACACAAAATGCGTCTTTATGATGATCGCGTCCGGCAGATTTTCGGTCTCCCTGAACCATTGGTGTACGACCGAATTCTGCACCCCAAATCACGAGGGTCTCGTCCAACAACCCTCGTTGTTTTAGATCCTTAATTAATCCAGCCACAGGTTGGTCAACCTGCTTTGCTTTGTTTTTCAGCCCGTTGACTAAACCACCGTGATGATCCCAGCCTTGATCAAACAACTGTACAAATCTCACGCCACGTTCCACCAGTCGACGAGCCAGTAAGCAGTTATTCGCAAAACCACTCTTACTAGGGTCACTGCCATACAACGCATGTATGTGGTCTGGCTCTTGAGAAATGTCCATTAACTCAGGCACGGATGACTGCATGCGAAATGCCATTTCATATTGCCCAATTCGCGTCTTGATCTCGTCGTCACCAACGTCCTTGAATTGTTCCAGGTTGCGCGAGTTAATCACTTCGATGACTTTACGTCGATCAGCAGCAGATATATCGTTAGGATTTGATAGAAACAGTACCGGATCACCGGAACTCCTAAACTCAACGCCCTGGTAAATCGTGGGTAAGAAACCGCTGCCCCACATGCTATTTCCAGCACCCCCAACCGAACCGGTAATGAGTACAACAAATGCGGGAAGATTTTGGTTTAGAGATCCAAGACCATAACTTGCCCAAGACCCCATGCACGGCCGACCAAATCGCTGGAAGCCGGTCTGAAAGACTAGCTGCGCCGGCCCATGATTAAATTGGTCAGTATGCATGGTTTCGATAAATGCTAACTCGTCCGCAACGGCTGCAAGATTTGGGAGCACATCACTAAATGTATGACCTGACTCGCCATGTTTTTGAAAATCAAATGTAGAACCGTACATGGTTGGATGGCCACGCAGGAATGCAAATCTCTGGCCTTCAAAAAGCTCTTCCGGGCACTTCTCACCATCCATTTCTCGCAGCTTGGGCTTATCCACAAATAAGTCCAGATGCGATGGTGCACCGATCATGTGCAAGAAGATTACATTTTTTGCTTTGGGTGCGAATTGTCCGACCTGTGGACTAAGGTCCATACGGTTACTAGTTTCAGCTGCATATGTTCCTTCGGCCATCAACAAACTGGAAAGAGCGGCCGCACCGATCCCCATGCCAGCTGATTGAAATAGCTCGCGACGAGTGAGATCTAACATTGCATCATCAAAGTTATTCATTGGAACAACACGCTAGCCTTTGCTAATGGTCTCATCGAGATTCAATAGAATATGGCCAATTTGAATCCAAGTAGCTAACTCCAACACATCCTTGAGTGACTGTTGGGATTCGTCTACGATTTTCTTGGCGCGCCCTGCATCTTCTTTGAACTTCGTTAATTCAATTTCAAACACTTCCTGTAGAATCTCCATTTCTCTAGCGGTTGGGTATCGAGACACCGCTGTTTGAAAAGCAAATACTATCTTTTCGTCACGCGACCCGGACGGTAAAGTATGAATCCGCTCTCCAAATGCTCTCGCCATTTCCAAAAACGCGACATCATTTAACAACGTCAAAGCCTGTAATGGTGTATTAGTTCTTGCACGGCGAACAACACACGCGGCTCGATCTGGTGCGTCGAAATTCGTGAAGCTCGCGTAAGGTGCACTGCGCCTCCAGACGGTATAGATTCCACGACGATATCTGTCTGTTCCTGTCGAAGTAGCATACTTTGGTGCGTTTCTACCAACGTGTCGCCAAAGACCATTAGGCTGAGGGGGATATACCGGCGGACCACCCATTTTATGTTGAAGCAGTCCGCTAATTTGTAAGGCGTTATCTCGAATCTGTTCAGCATCCAAACGAAAACGCGGACCGCGTGCCAGCAATAGGTTGTTAGGGTCAATATTTTTCAGGTCATCTCGCGTTTTGGAGGTCTGTCGGTACGTTGAAGAGTGCACGATCAATCGATGGATATGTTTCATCGACCACCCGCTCTCCATAAACTCCACGGCCAAATAATCCAACAGTTCAGGGTGAGTAGGACGATCGCCTTGTGTTCCAAAGTCTTCCTCGGTGGCAACAATCCCTCCTCCAAACAACTCTGCCCACCATCGATTGACAGCAACTCTTGCCGTCAACGGATTTGATCGATCAACTATCCAGTTTGCGAGTCCCAATCGATTCTGCGGCGCCTCATCAGGAAGTCCATTTAGCACACGAGGTGTACCCGCAAGCACTGATTCACCCGGCGATTTAAAATTACCCCGTTTTAGAACACGTGTCTCACGACTTTGATCTTCCACCATTACCAGTGTGGTTGTTGGTTTCACATCAGCCAGTTCTTTCTTAACCGCATCAACCTGCTTTTTCAGCTTGGTAACTTCCTCGGATTGTTTCAGATAATAGTCCGTAAGCTGTTTCGTTTGTGCTGGCTTTCTCTCCGCTACGGGTGTTTTCACGATTGCAACAATAGCATCGCTAACACCCTGCATACTTCGAGCCCCCGTCATGGCAGACAATCGTATGCGACCAATTGTACGTCCACCTCCATAATTCATTTCCAACCGAAGCTTCAATTGCTTCTTACCGTCACTATGAATTGCCTTAGAAGTAAGAAATTCAGCAACATGCGGTTTATGGAATTCCGTTGCAATAGCCCACGCGGTTTTCAAATCTCCGTCGATTGCATTCTTCACATCGAAATTCGGTTGCGAATAATCTGCAATCGCACCTTCTAGTGCGATCGGATTCCCCTCAACATCCGTAAGCACAAATTCATTCAGAACAAAGTTCGGGCGAGCTGCCTCGAAACGACCTGGTCCTTTTCCCGGCAATTCATCGTGCGTCAATGTTTCCAGTTTGAAACCTGTAATCGCATCTGTGGTTGTGGAGATCTGAAGTTCATACGTGTCTATGTCGGGACGTTCACCGGTGATAAGAACACTACCATCTTCGAGCATTCGATGACCAGCGCCGTTTTTAGAACGGAATTCATCTATTTGAAGTAAATGCCACTTGGGTTCATTCACCAGTGACTCGAGTAAATCTGTTTCCCATTGTGGTAAACCGGCTAGTATCCTCTCGCGAGCTTCATCCAGCTTTACATTAGCTTTTACGAGTCTCTCAGTTACCGCGTTATGGTGTGCTTGCTGTTTAGCTGTAAGTGGTAAGTCCATCTTGGGACCAACGAAATTATATGAAACTCCATTTCCTTCAACTTCCAACGGCGTCTGATTGAAATATGCAAACACCTGATAATATTCTTTTTGGGTAAACGGATCGTACTTATGATTGTGGCACTGCATGCACTCGAACGTTGTGCCCAACCAAACCATGCCAGTTGTATTTACCCGGTCTACGACCTGTTCAACGCGGTTCGCTTCTGGATCCACACCCGCTTCAACATTACACGTGGTGAGTCGATGAAACCCCGTGGCAATTTTTTGGGCAAGCGTTGTATTGGGCAATAAATCACCGGCAATTTGCTCGACGGTAAACTGGTCATAAGGCATGTCGCGATTCAGTGCATCAACAACCCAGTCTCTAAAGGGCCATACTTCTCGGTACTGGTCAGCTTGATAACCATTGCTATCCGCATAGCGAGCTAAATCCAGCCATGGTCTTGCCCATCGCTCACCATAAAGTGGTGATGCCAGATATCTCTCCACGAGTCTTGCATAAGCATCAGGGCGTTCATCCAAGGCAAATCGCTCCACCTCGTTAACGCTTGGTGGAATACCCAACAAGTCCAAAGAAAGCCGTCGAATCAATCTTCGCTTTTGCGCTTCCGGAGATGGTGTAATTTGATGAGATTCCAATTGAGATAGCACAAACAGATCGATAGCATTACTCGCCCAATCAGAATCTTCCACGCTTGGTAAAGCGGGACGCTCAGGTGAAGTGTACGACCAGTGTTTTGGCGGTGGTTTTGCTGCGCTACCTATCCCATCGGGCCACTGTGCACCCTGCTCTATCCACTTCACAAGCACATCAACATCGCCATCAGACAATGGATCATCTTCAAGTGGCATCCGTTGTTCATCATCGTCTGATCGAATCCGTTGGATCAGCAAACTCTCACGTGGTTTACCCGGAACAACCGCCGGACCACCAATTCCACCATGCAAAGTAACTGCCCGAGCATCAAGACGCAGTTGCCCCTGTTGGTCATCAGGACCGTGACAACCGAAACAACTTGCTTGTAAGATCGGCCACACCTGTTCTTTAAAGTTGATGGTATCGCCAGCGCGCAACGGGGAAAAACCGGCAAGCATGAGAACGCCGATCGCAGTAGACGCCAGAAAACAACTAAGTTTTCTTTTAGCACAGCAGTGATGAGAGAGTATCAGTGCACTCATAGGTTTGCTAACTAAAGGCAACTTGATTAACCCGACAGCGGCTAAGCGAATAAATCGGTAACAACCCGCCCGTAGATATCCGTTAGTCTGAAATCTCGCCCTGCATACTTGTAGGTCAGCTCTTCGTGATCCAAGCCAAGAAGGTGAAGAATTGTGGCATGTAAGTCATGGAGGTGCACTTTGTTCTCTACGGAGTAATAACCGTAATCATCCGTCGCCCCATAAATCAGCCCTGGCTTAACACCACCACCTGCCATCCACATCGAATATCCCTGCGGATTATGATCGCGACCATCATTACCCTGAGCCACGGGCGTACGACCGAATTCGCCACCCCAAAGTACAAGTGTATCTTTGAGCATTCCCCGTTGCTTCAGATCTTTGAGTAATCCTGCAATGGGTTTATCGACTTCACGTGCATTGGCTGTGTGACCGCCTTTGAGATTTCCATGCTGATCCCATTTGTAACTGTGCGTACATTGCACGAATCGCACTCCACGTTCAGCAAACCTTCGCGCCATCAAGCACTGACGCCCAAAATTCTTCGTCGTCGCGTCATCGAGCCCATATGCCGCATGTGTTTCCTCAGTTTCATCAGAAACATCCTGCAATTCAGGAGCGGCCATTTGCATGCGATATGCAAGTTCAAATGAGTTAATTCTCGTCTCTAGCGCGTTATCTTCACCCCGTTCGCTTAATCCACGTTGATTAAGATCTTTGGCAAGATTCAACTCCAGTCTCTGCAAGTCACGAGGAGTATCTGCCGCATTCTTGATATATGGAATGTTAATCTGGTCAGCGGGGATACTTGCATTTCCAAGAGGTGTACCGTGATATACCGCTGGCAGAAATGCTGAGCTATAAGCGTTTACCCCGCCATGTGTAAGCGTCGGACACATCGTGATGTATCCCGGCAAATCCTGATTCTCTGAACCAAGGCCGTATGTGATCCATGAGCCCATACTCGGACGCACGAATGTATCGCTACCGGTATGCAATTCAAGCAGCGCACCGCCATGACGGGAATTAGATCCATGCATCGAGTTAATCATGCACAAGTCATCTGCACACTCGGATAAGTGGGGAAACAAATCACTCATCCACATACCAGATTCACCATGCTGCGCAAACTTGAATGGTGATTTCAGTAAGTTTCCAGTTTGAGCTGAAAATACTCTCGGCTTGTTGAACGGAAGCGGCTTACCATTATCGCGTTCTAAGAGTGGCTTGTAATCAAACGTATCGACCTGCGAAGGACCACCATGCATGAACAAGAAAATAATGCGTTTAGCCTTTGGCTCAAAATGCGGTTGGCGTGGCGAAAGTGGATTATTCTTTACTTCTGCTACAGACTCTTGTTGCAATAGTGATGCAAGCGCCAGCATTCCAAAACCGGTAGAACTCTGGCGTAACATGTCACGCCGATTAAATACTGGTGTGAATTGATGACAGTTTTTGCTTTTTGATTTTTTCATTTTTACATCAATCTAAGTAAATGAATTCGTTGGATGCCAGTAAGGCTCTGCACAAACTCTGCCAGCTTGTAGTCAAATGCATCTCAGCAGGCACATCAGATTCTGCCAACGCTTTCTGGTATTGATCTATATGAGATATGCAGCTTAGCCGTTCACCATCGCGTGCAACACGTCCAAAGAGCTTCATAAATAGCTTATCGACACGTACTTCATCTTCCATTGAGTCATCTGTCAGTACATCTTGAGCTAATGCTTCTGCTTGTTCGATAACGATCTTGCTATTCATGATGAACAGAGCCTGCGAGGCGATGTTTGTCGTTTGTCGTTGACCCTGCGGTACGCTCGGCTCTGCAAAGTCAAAAACCTGAAACATCGAATACAAAGCGCTTCGAACTACCGGCAGGTATATCGATCGACGACGAGTTTCATATACTTTCACGTCGACGTTGGCAGTACTGGTTACGTACGCCCGATTCGGTGTTGGCAGCAATGTGCCACCAAACGATAAATCAAGATTATTACCAACAGCAAGTAGCGCATCGCGAATTTCTTCAGCGGACAATCGTCTGCGCGGCATGCGCCAAATCAACTTATTTTCCGGGTCTCGTGCAGCATATTCTTGATTCCACTCACTGCTCATTCTGTATGTGGATGAAAACATGATTAGCCGGTGCATTTCTTTCATCGACCAACCCAGTTCCTGAAACCGAATTGCCAGGAAATCCAAAAGCTCCGGATGAGTTGGCCTCAATCCCAAGCGGCCAAAGTTGTCCGGTGATCTCACGAGGCCTTCACCAACGTGCCACTGCCAAAGTCGATTCGCCATCACACGCGATGTGAGCGGATGTTCTTCCGATGTCAGCCATTGAGCTAAGTCCAGCCGTCCGCTTCGACTTTTGTCAATCGCCTCGCGATTGCCAACTGATAATACTTCCGGGAATCGCCTTGGTACCTGATCACCGAGAGTAATGTGATTACCTCGAATATGGATTCGCAAATCTTCCGGCGCGCCATCCTCAACAGCCATGGCGAAAGGCACATCCGGCTTTGTCTTTTCCAAATCTGCCCGCTCCATCTCTGCAGCTGCAATTGCATCTGTAGTTGCCATCGCGAGCGTTAGTTTACCTGCATCCAATTCACCATATGGTCCATCGTCGGCATACAATTGCTCTCGGAATGCTTCTAGTGCTGTTGAGTTTTCCTGTTGACCTTGAGCATCTGCCAGTTGAAATACGCGTTGATAGCGATCAGCCAGCTTGGCAAAGTCAGTTACCGCTCCGTCTGATAGTAATGCTTTCTCAATATCACCGGCATCTGTGGATAACTCGATCGGGAACCCAGTCTCTAACGCGCGATGCCATAACTGAAATACTGAACCATCAACCGTCTTTGATTCCGCAAGAACCGTTCGCCACTTTCTTAGGATCGTCGGGTCCGGAGTGTAATCGCCATGCTTAATGGATTCCGTGGGTATGAAAAGGAATCGATCGTAATGCGGAATCGGTCCATCTCGATGAACCTTAAACGTTATGTTTGTTTCCGATGTTTCAAAACTACCTTGGTATTCCCAATGCTGAGTGTCCGGATTCCAAGTGCCGGTAACATTTGGTGAAGCCATGTTATTGACGATTTGATCACCAACCTTGAATTCAGCTGACCTGGCATCTGCCGCAGCGTAACGCGTTACAAGATGATATGCACCCGGCTTGGGGAGGGTAATATCGTACTCCATATCATTGGATCCAGCGGCACCAGCAATTGCACCAATGGCCAATCCATATCCCGTCTTTAGACGGGTGACATTACCACGATCAAATGTTTCTGCTTCTACAGACACAGACTGTGTTAAATCAACAGCTGTGGTTGCGATGTCTCGAGCAGCTTCATCTTTACCAACAGCCGCTAGATCTCCGCTCAGATGCAGTATGCGGAGTTTGTCCAAGTGCGGAAATCGTCCCTTACTTTCAAGGCGAATTACATGGTCACCGGCGGTTAAATCGAGAGTCAGGACGTTTGCCCAATACTGATGCGCTTCCTCTGTGCCACCGGTGCTCCCGCGTGTAACATCCAATCGCTTCACCTGGCCATCCACGAGAAGCGTTGTTTGAGTTTTCTCAGCTGTCGCGAAACGTAATTCAATTTGATAGAGGCCATCCTCATGGATTTTGATATCGTATTCGGCAAAGGCCGGTTCCTCACCGTCACCATGAATCAAGGAATAAGGTGAATCGCCTTCGCCAAGCTGCTTCTGGACATCGCCACGCGCAAATCCCTCTGCTTCAATTAACTGGTTGTTAAGCGATTCCAGACTTGTCGCATCATTTCCAAACGTCCGACTGGCAGGCAGGAGCGTATCCATTGAATCGAAAGATTTAGCCGACAACAGGTAAGCCGCTACGTGACTGCGGGCATTTTTCAATGCAACCTCCACCCCTCTATTTCGCAGATCATTGGCCTTGGCTGTTACCTGATCAATTTGCTTTTGAATCTCTTCAGTCTTTTTATTGAGCTCAGCATTCGCAACTGGCCGTTCATGCCACTTTGCGACGACGTTGAAGTTATCCATCGTCGTTGTACTCTTGAAGATTCCAGCGAGTGAATAATAATCGGCGGTTGGGATCGGGTCGAATTTGTGGTCGTGGCAACGAGCACAACCAAATGTTAGTCCCATGAATGCGCGTCCAAGTGTATCCACCTGCTCATCAATGATGTCCATTTGCATTTTCACAGGATCATCTTCGGCAAGCATTTTTGCACCGATTGAGAGGAACCCCGTCGCAGTAATTCGTTCAGGTACCGTTGAGGTCGTATTGGCATCATCGATCAAGTCACCAGCCAATTGCTCAGTCAGGAATTGGTCATAGGTTTTATCCTTATTAAACGCATCCACGACGTAATCCCGGTAGCGAAATGCAAAACCGTGGCATAAGTTTTCATCCAATCCGTTCGAGTCTGCATATCGAGCCACATCCAACCAATGGCGTCCCCATCGCTGTCCATATGCCGGTGAGCCAAGCAACCGGTCAATGAGCTGTTCATATGCATTTGGAGACGTATCAGCTAGGAATGCTTGCACTTGTTCCGGGGTTGGTGGCAATCCAGTCAGATCAAAGGTCGCACGTCGAATAAGATCTCGCTTGCTAGCCGGACGAGCTGGATGCATCCCTGCAGTTTCCAACTGGTGAAGCACGAAGTAATCTATTTCATTTCTTGCCCATCCCGTGTTTTCAACACTTGGTACGCCTGAATAAATCGGTCGCTTAAATGACCAAAATTGTCGATCTTCATCGGTAACGACACCAAGATCTCCTTCGCCACCATTCTCTGGATTGGCAGCCGCTTCAGAATCCGGCCACGGCAAGCCCATTTTCACCCATGCCGTCAAATCATCTATTTCAGTTTGCGGCATCTTAAATTTCGGAGGCATGTCCATGTTAACGGCGTGATTCACCGCGAATATCATCAGACTCTTCTCTGGCATGCCGGGAATTGCAGCTGCACCGTGAATGCCGCCCTTTAAAATCCCTGCTCGCGAATCGATTTGGAATTTACTTTCCACTTCATCAAGTGCACCGCTGTGACATTCATAACATCGCTCAATTAACATCGGGCGAATCTTCGATTCAAAGAACTTAACCTGATCCTCGGATACCTCTTCCTGAGCAGAAACAGCTGGGGCCACAAATAGTAAAAAGAATATCGAGAGCAGAGCCCAAGGCCAGGCCCTGAATTTCCTGCATTCTCTGCACATTCCAATGCGTACGATTGCTTGATTTAACGGATGATTTTGGATCACAGATTCATCAATTCAAAAGTTAAGACTGCCATAAATGTGAGAAACGTTAAGATGCTTCTCACAACTGTCATTTTACTCCAAATCTGAAACAGCATCCACGTTAAGAATCTGAAGCTAAACTGGCCTAAATAACGGAGAAAACAGATAGAAATAAGCGATTACCTGAGAAGAGACCACATGACTCTACCCTGATATCTATTAGTCGGTGATCATGACCTTGATAAAGGTAAATCAATCTCTCATGATCAATTCCAAGTGCATGTGACATCGTCGCTTGTAGATCAAAAATATGCACCGAATTCTCATCGATGTTGTATGAACAGTCTTCTGTTTTTCCGTAAACCAGACCTTCCTTAAAGCCAACACCGGCAACCAAACTCGTAAAGTACCTTGGATTATGAGGATATACACTACTGCCACCTAAAGAACTCGCTCTTACGGCGATGACTAGGCACGATAAATGTTTTCCCAATTTGACCGACTGATACCATTTTTAAGCGGAATAAAGTAAAAGGTCAGGCTGCCTGTCCTCGATATTTACGGCATGATAATCAAGACAATGATGGACAATCATTGGTTGGATATCGCGCGCGTATTCGATCTGTTGCTGGAAATCGCGGCGGGGAGCAGCAAAGCCGTCAGGCAGGCAAAAGCAAAACAGAGACAACAAGCCTCATATGATGCTTGTTGTTTTCCAAATATTGTTCGTTAAGTTATCCATTGAACTCACAAAGCGATCGCTTAATTCGGTTTTAGTTTTAGGCTTGCCAGATTCATGAGAGCTTCGCCGTAACACTTCTCCACGGCCAGTCGAAGTGTTTGTTTTCCGCTTTTAGTTATCAAGACAGATACTTCATCCGTATACATTTGTCCTTCGATGATATCTTTACGAAGAGAGAATGATCGTGAATTACCGTCATTCACTTTTAATTGCATGTCCCCCCCAGACGCATCATCGGGTACTTCATACCCGATAAGTAAGGTAAATGGACCAGGTTGTGTAATATGAAAATCAAACTCAATCGTGTCACCAACTTTGGACCAACCTGTTAAGCGATCTTGTCGATCCAGCGTGGAAATAGAAACACCTTGAGATCGGCGAGCCGCGGCAAGGACGAATGTAACCTCTCCAGTTCCTTCCTGGCGGGCGAGTATTTCAGTCGCTTCTTGCTCTGTCGCTTCGTCCGGTGGTTCGTCCGTTTTGGATTGCTCAGTATCTGCAGCAGTAACTTGCTGCTTTTCATCGACCGTACTTTCGCCAGTTAGAGATAGAGCCGACCAAACCAAAACTCCAACACCGGCTATGAGTCCTATACCCATAAACAGCACAAGTGAGTTTCGACTACCTTTCACACGAGGTCGATAGACATTTTGGGAAGGCACATATTCAACGTCCCGCACAACGGATACCTTTGGCGTCACGATATCCGACGCCACTGACGGCACAATCAAGTCGTCGCCGTCATCATCCAACTCATTGGATATCGTTTCAGTATCATCTTCAGATGGCACGATAACTTGAGATGGAATAACCAGACCTTCCTGATCCGCCAATTCCA
>JAKUOW010000102.1 GCA_022451045.1 Pirellulales bacterium
TAAGCAGAATATCGAGATCTCGCCGGTAGCGACGAAATGTTGCCATTAATTCATCGTTCATTTGGACGGCAAACCCTTCAGTCGGTGAAACGCCCCATTCTTCGCCTTCTTCAGCAGTGCGTTTGTCGATATTCTTGCCACTTGGCCGGAAATATCCAGCGGTCGTAATTTTCAAGGCACTTTGACCGCCTTCAAGTTCAATGATGTTCTGCACACTACCTTTACCAAATGACCGTTCCCCGACAATAATTGCCCGATCATGATCCTGCAGGCAGGCCGATAGGATTTCACTTGCACTAGCGCTAAATCGGTTTACAAGTACAACCATGGGAAAGCCATCATAAGTACCGGCTTTCTTTGCATCCCAAACCCGTTTTGGGATATTTCTTCCTTCAGTGCTCACAATTCGACCTTCCGAAATGAATAAGTCGCACATTTCAATGGCAGCCGTTAACAGGCCGCCGGGATTGAATCGTAGATCGAGAATGAGTCCGTTGACATCAGCCTTTTTCAGCTTTTTCATAACGTCTTTTAGTTCGGCTGCAGTATTCCGACCAAAGGAAGTAATCTGGACGTAACCAATCTTGCTATCTGAATCGACAAAGTAGTCCCATGCATCGTTGTCGGTATTTCGCTTGTAACCGAGTGTTGATTCAACTTGAACAAGTGCCCGATTCACAGATACTTCACGCGACTCGTCGGTGCTGGGAGTTAGCACGACGATCTTTACTGGATCGCCAACTTTGCCCTTAAGCAACTTGACAGCATCTGCAATTTCAAGACCTTCGGTTGCTTGTCCCTCGATGGTCGTGATGATATCTCCCGGCTTTAGGCCTGCACGATATGCGGGTGTATTTGGCAGCGGGGTGATGACTTCCAGTTTCCCATTTTCAGTGGTCACTCGAATTCCGATTCCGCCGAATTGATTCTCGACCCCGGATTTAAATTGGTCTAACCGTGATGGAGGGATGTAATTGGAATATGGATCGAGTTTCTTCAACATTCCTTCAATCGCGGCTTCCATGAGATCCCGCCGACTGACATTGTCGACATAATTCCGATCGATTTGATCGAGCGTATCGACGAATAGACGTAGCAATTCGTAATACTCTTCGTCTTCTTTTTGTTTTTTGGCTTCGGCATCTTTCTCTTGCCAACCATGAACCTGATCAAGCTGCACTCCTGCTGGTAGCAGAAGAAGAGCAACGATGAAGAAAGTGAATCGTGAGATTACCGATAGCTTTATGCTGTGTGTCATATCAACCGTCATGCTTTTAGCGGTTAGAATGTGGATTCATTGCCGATAGGAAACTATTAACGCCAACGCTGTCGTGCAGTCGAATTATAGGGAATGAGCGGTCATTGAACAATTGAGCCGAAATTCGACAGCCGCTACACATAGCTTCGATTTGATGTCCAGCATGAACATCAGGTTTACGAAGTTGTAATTCATCAGGTATTCCACGCGATTGAGTCTGTGAAACAAATCATGAGTACAACGGCCGAGTTATCCAGCGAAACAGAAAAGGACGTCGTCATCGTTGGGGGCGGAATCGTTGGATTAGCAACTGCTTACCAACTTTCAAATCGTTTTCCTGAACTGAGAACGCTTGTTCTCGAGAAGGAATCGAAAGTAGCAGCACATCAAACCGGAAACAATTCCGGGGTGTTGCACTCCGGAATCTACTACAAACCAGGGTCTTTGAAAGCGAAAAACTGTCGCATCGGCAAGGAAGCGATGGAGCGGTTTTGTGAAGAGCATGGCGTGCCATACGACATCTGCGGTAAGGTCATTGTGGCCGTGGATGATTCTGAAGTTGAACGGCTGGAAAATATCTATAAGAACGGTCAAGCCAATGGCGTAAGCTGTGAAATAATTGGACCTGAGCGACTGAGTGAGCTTGAACCACACACTTCTGGTGTTCAGGCAATACATGTGCCCGAATCAGGAATCGTGAATTATCGCAAGGCATGCGAGAAGATGGTCGAGCTCATTGAAGCCAAGGGTGGTCGGGTGCTTATGGATACACGTGTACATGGAGTGGAAAAGCGACAGGGCGAAGTTGTCGTAAAGACGGCACAGGGTGATTTTAAAAGTAAGTACATGATTAACTGTGCGGGTTTACATTGCGACAGAGTTGCAAAAAAGACGGGGCACAAACCGGAGGCACCGATCATCCCATTCCGTGGTGAGTATTACGAATTGAAGCCTGAATGGGAACATCTCTGTAAAAACCTGATTTACCCTGTGCCAGACCCCAAGTTTCCATTTCTTGGCGTGCACTTTACAAGAATGGTTGACGGAGGCATCGAGTGTGGGCCAAACGCAGTACTGGCATTTGCCAGAGAAGGTTATCGAAAGCGCGATATCAGCCTACGTGATCTGTCACAAATACTGACCAACAAGGGTTTCCTCCGCATGGCTTCACGACACTGGAAGACCGGGATGGGAGAGATGTGGAGAAGCTTTAGTAAACGGGCATTTGTCAAAGCGCTGACGAAGTTGATACCGGAAATTTCGACAGACAAACTTGTCCGTGGCCGTAGTGGCGTAAGAGCTCAGGCAATTGAGCGTGATGGAAATCTTGCCTACGACTTTTTGTTTCAGGACTCTCCAGGCATCATCAATGTTTGTAACGCGCCATCACCGGCAGCTACATCAGCCTTGAACGTGGGCAATATAATTGTTGACAGACTTGAACCACAACTTGCTTGAGTTTGTCGGGTGCACTTGAACTACTAATTTATAAACGAGAGTCGGCAATGATTCGATGAGTCTTTATAGATGCCAAGTAATAGACGTGTAGTAATAGATTCCGTGTAATTCCTTGTACAATTCGCCGCTGATATAATGGCACTCATCTAAAACTTGTTGAAACTTTCCCCATCACACGTAAAATCGGCAGCGAATGATATGCCCAACGGTGTAACTCCAAAGATCGTCGACGGACTTCAGAGAATCGTCGGGCCTGAAAATGTTTTGACCGCGCAGTCAGACCGTATGGTCTACGAATGCGATGGATTCACGATCGAGAAAAACTGTCCGGATGTAATTGTTTTCCCGACATGTACGGAGCATGTCTCCGGAATCATCAAGCTGTGTAATCGAGAGGACGTGATATTCCTGCCACGTGGTGCGGGTACGAGCCTGGCGGGCGGCACGCTTGCCGTTGGCGGTGGTGTGATGCTGGTGCTCACACGGATGAAGGAAATCGAGGAGATTAATCTCCGTGATCGATACGCGATTGTGCAACCAGGAGTAGTAAACATCTGGTTAACACGAGCCCTTGCCGGAACGGGGTATCACTATGCCCCTGATCCTTCGAGTCAGGGTGCATGCACTATTGGCGGAAACGTTGCAACGAATTCTGGTGGGCCACACACGCTTAAATATGGCGTTACAGTAAATCACGTGCTCGGTGTTGAGGCCGTGACGGCGGACGGTACCGTCATCATGGTTGGTGGACCGTCAGGAGAGCCGATCGGCCCGGATTTGGTGGGTGCAATGGTTGGCAGCGAGGGTACGCTGGCCGTTGTTACCAGGGTGTGGGTTCGACTGACTCGAAACCCCGAAGGTACACGAACCATGCTCGCCGTGTTTGAAAGTGTTGATGATGCAACACGTGCTATCAGTGCAATCATCGGTGAGGGGATTATTCCTGCCGCACTAGAGATGATGGATCAGGGTATTCTTGTTGCACTTGAAAAGGCCTTTAAGTTTGGCTTCCCGCTTGATGCGGAAGCCATCCTGCTTATCGAGGTAGATGGTATAGAAGCCGGTTTGGATGCACAGCGAGATCAGATTACAGACATTTGTAATCGTCTGGGTGCAAGGGAAGTGAGGCAAGCGGCCGACGATGCGGAACGACAAAAGCTGTGGAAATGCCGAAAGCAGGCATTTGGGGCGATTGGACGAATCGCTTCAAGCTTAGTGACTCAGGATGGCGTTGTTCCACGGACCCAGTTGCCATTTATTTTCTCGAAGATCCAGGAAATCAGCAGCAAGTACAATATTCGCATTGTCAATGTTTTTCACGCGGGCGACGGGAATATCCATCCCGTCTTTTTGTTCGACGAACGAAATGAAAATGAAGTGAAAGCTGTTCTGGAAGCTGGTGGTGAAATCCTTCAGGCTTGTCTGGATTGCGGCGGCAGCGTAACCGGCGAGCATGGAATTGGAGTAGAGAAGGTTGGATTCATGAACAAGATGTTCACCGATGGTGATATCGAGATGATGACTCGCCTGAGAATCACATTCAACCCGGACGGTCGTTTGAGTCCCAACAAAATGCTACCCGTTGCTGGAGCTTGCGGCGTTGAACGAATTAAACCTAGTCGCACCGTTGCAATGTGATAACTGAGAGAGACATATCAGGAATAGGTAAAGAAAACGAGTGACAGATCTTTCTCCATTACCAATCACCGAAGTGGTTGCAGTGTCTAGCCAGGATGACTTGCAGCAATTAGTGCAGCAGTGCCACGCGGACTCTGTGTCTATGTATCCACTCGGCGGTCAGACGAGCCTTGGATTTGGCGTCCCAGCCCGAACTGAAGGAATCGGAATCGATTTGCGAGGCATTAATCAGGTCATTGATTTTCCCGTCCGTGATTTGACGATTACCGTTGAAGCCGGAATTTTGATGTCAGACCTGAACTCACTGCTAGCAGCTGAGGGCCTGATGCTTCCACTGCATGTGCCACAGATGTCAAATGCCACACTTGGTGGAGTCATCGCTACTAACACGAATGGTCCTGGGCGTTTTGGTTACGGAACCGTTCGTGACTATGTTATTGGAATTCGAGCATTATCCGGTGATGCACAGGTTTATAACGCTGGTGGACGCGTCGTTAAGAATGTTGCCGGTTATGATTTTTGCAAATTGCTCACTGGTTCGCTTGGAACACTGGGAATTATTACTCAGGTGACAATGAAGCTCAAACCGATTCCTACACGACAGGCAACGGTGATAGCTCCCGTGAATGATGTGCAGCACGCAGATCGCGTAGTAGCCGAGTTGATGAATTCCATGGTAAGGCCCGTCGCGATAGAGTTTTTACAAGGAAGTGAATTTACGACAGTTGTCGATGCTGTCGATCAATCATCCGCCGCACTGGCAATTGTGCTACATGGCACCGATGAAGAAGTGGATTGGATGATCGGTAAACTTCGTAGAGAATTGTCGAGCAGTAAGGTGCGCGACAGTCACAATCTGGATGCCGACTCCCATGAGCAACTCTGGAGTCAATTATGTGATTTCGCAGCGGATGACACAGCCTTGGCTGTGACGGAATCACGTACAGTTTCCAGCGGTTGTGTTTCGATAATAAACTTGGCCTTAAAACAACATCCGGATTGTGCTGTGCAATCTCATATGGGTGATGGAATCGTCACAATGAAGCTACCGGAAGATTCGGATGCACAGGTATCAGATTTGGTCATTAAAACGCTTGGCCCTGAGGCACGCCGCCACCATGGCCATGTTGTTATACTATCTGCAGCCAATGCAGCAGAATTGACGACTCAGTCTGTTTGGGGTGATCCAAGTTCACCAGATTTCCTCATTCAAAAGCTGCGAGAGCAATTTGACCCTCAACGGCTTATAAACCCAGGAAGATTTGTCTACCAATGACGGACGTCGCGGTAACCGAAAATACATACGAATTACCGGTAGTGAAGTCAGAATTACCGGCTACCAGCTACGAGTCGATCGACTACGATCACTTTCTCGACTGCGTTCACTGTGGACTTTGTACTGCAGCGTGCCCCACCTATGCGGAACTTGGGAATGAGAACGATAGCCCGCGAGGTCGAATCTACCTAATGCGAGCCGTGCGTGATGGACGTGCCGAAATGGATGATACGGTGCGTGGTCATCTAGAGCTTTGTCTGGATTGTCGTGCCTGTGAAACGGCATGTCCCTCTGGCGTGCAATACGGTCGAATTATTGAACCGTTTCGCGTTGCCATGGAGAACGAACTTGGTGAGGAATCAAAATCATCTGATTGGTTCCACCGATTTATCCTCTTCGGATTGTTTCCTAATCGCGATAAGCTCAGAAAATGGTTGCGGCCTGCTCGAATTGCTCAGCGATTAAAGTTGGACAAGCTGTTAATTGCCACTGGTCTTTGGAAGCTCCTACCCAAGCGACTTGGTCGTATGGTGACTTTGTTACCTCAGCTTAAAAGTGAGGAGAAACCTATTGGTAACTTCTTGCAAGCGGAGGGTAAGCGGCGAGCTCGCGTTGCCTTGTTCACCGGATGCGTTCAGGATGTCATTTTCCAACATACAAACCACGCAACTGCTCGTGTGCTACAAAAGAACGGTTGTGATGTGATCATTCCGCAAGGGCAGGGTTGTTGCGGCGCAATTCACTATCACAGTGGTGCTGAGGAGGAGGCCCGGGATCTAGCAGATCAGAATCTTGAAGCATTTAAAGAGAGTTTTGATGATCTCGATGCTGTCATCATAAATGCGGCTGGCTGTGGTGCCATGTTGAAAGACTATGGACATCACTGGCTTGATGGTTCAGAAGAAGCAAGAGAGTTGTTTGCATCCAAGGTTAAAGATGTACACGAGTTTCTGGATGAACTTGGTTTTATTCCGCCATCAGGTAGGATCGAAGCTACGGCTACCTATCACGATGCATGTCACCTCGCACACGCTCAACAGATTCAGGCGCAACCGCGTAATTTGCTTCGTCAGATACCGGGCCTGGACCTTGTTGAATTGCCCGAATCAGAATTGTGTTGTGGTGCAGCAGGCACTTACAACCTGACACAACCCGAAATGGCCGATCGGCTGGCTGATCGCAAGATTAAGAACATAGAATCGACGAAAGCCCAGCTGGTGTTAACGGCCAATACCGGTTGTCTAATGCAGATTGATCGTGAACGGCGCATGAACGGCTCACCGTTTACCATCATGCATCCAATGGACTTGCTGGATCTTAGCTATCGCGGCGAACAACCGTAGATCAGGTTTTGCGGTCGGCCAAAACAAAAAGAGCGTCGATGGAAAACCATCGACGCTCTTATGTGTCACTAAAATGTAACGGCTCGATCAGCGAGTAAACTAGCTGGTTGTATCTTCGCCTTCGCCTGGATCAGCAGTTGAATTTGTATCCATTTGTGTACCGGCGTCATCCATTGCTGGATCGCCTTCAGTTGTGCCGGCGTCATCGCCACCACCACAACCGACGATTGTTGCCGAAAATACGAAAAGCAATGTTAGCAGTGCCTTTTTCATCTGTTTTCTCCGAGGTTTCAATTAGTACGTAAGTACAAAGTTTTGTGTTATTTATAAGTTTTTGATTCTAAATAGAGCCTAACAATTATGCAATTGCGCGTATCTCCGTTTTAGTTTGTAGCGTCTTCAAGTGCCTTTTTTCGGGCGGATAAGTGCTTGGCTATTTCATCAGTCATGGCACCGATGAGAATCACGATTCCTATGATTGCAAATTCAAGCGTCGGCGGAATACCAAGCAGGTTAATTGCGTTATACAGGACGAACATTACGGCAGCACCAATGACCACGCCTGTTATGGATCCTTCACCGCCTCGGAGGCTACAACCGCCGAGTACTGCGGCGGCAATCGCGTAGAGTTCATAAAAATTTCCATGGCTTGCAGGTTGAATGGAGTTTCCATCGAGCGCGAAGAGTATTCCTCCAATTCCGGCACACAATGCGCAGATGACGTATGCCAGAATTATCATTCTATCAGTGTTGATTCCGCTGTATTTGGCGGCTTCTGTATTCCTACCGAGCGCTAACAGATAACGACCATAGATCGTCTTGTTAAGGAAGATCGCTGCAATGACGGCTAAGCCAAGCAGCCAAAGCGTGGCGGCTGGTACCATCGTCTGACCGATTGGTGTGTTTCCACAAAGCCAGGCCGCTGCTAATACACCAGTGCATACCAAGGCTGTCCTGTTTGTTTGGCAATCAAGCTGCCCGTTCGCCTTGATGAATCGTGAGATGGCGAACATAAGTAAACCGAGGACGAGAAAAACCATAAACATATCGATTATTTCGTTGCTACGAACTGACTCGGCGCCAGCGCCAAACCACTTTGGACCGTTTGGTACTCCAGTGACCGTATCAATGCTGCTCCAGTGAGCGGCACCGACCATTAGGAGGATGCTGAAAACTAGTAATGTAACAGGTACTACGGAGGTGGCAGTACTTGCTCGGATCATGAGTGCCGAGCAGATTACGAATGCTGGAATCACAAGCAATCCAACAAAGTACAATACGATTTGGGGAAGTAATCCTGCTAGTCCAGGCGATAGTAGAATTTCGCGTGTTTGCAAATTTGTCTCTGCCAAGTCCATTTCCAATAAGTCAATCGCATAGAGTGTCACGCTTGGCCGTAAACGATTTCCATCCAGCAGTGATAAAAAATCTTGAGATGTAACGACCACCGTTTGCTTGCTTTCGACGGTGACGCTTGATACGGGTAATACGCTCATCTGTTGCACGTCAGGACTCTTTGTCTTCAGGTCAGAGTCCAGAACGAGAAGCAGTCTTGTGGATGTTAGGTCTTCATGTTTTCCGCTCAGCAAGAGAGCTTTTTCTTTGGAATTGATTCTGGTCGTCGACAGTTCTTTCGTCTCAATAGTGATTGGAGTCATGCGTGCAAGGTTTAGGATCTGTGCGTTGTCCACGGTTTGCGTGAAACGCAGGCTTCCAGCGACAATCAATACAATAGAAAGCAGTATTCCTAACATGAAAGCGGGTTTTGTCGAATTGCTTGATTTGGCTGATTCTCTCAGTTGCTTGAAAATAAACCAAAGCAGCATAATGGATCCAACAATGACCATAAGTAAAGCAACAGAAAATGGTGTTCCTGTAGCCAATTCTCTGAATGATGTATCAAAATCAGATCCAAACCCCTGTGTTGTATCTGCTGTTATCCATCGTGCCACACCGCGATAAATCAGTAAGCCGCAGAGTGTTACGACAAATGGCTGCAGATTCAGCTTGGTAATCAATAAACCGTGGATCAGTCCGATGGCTAATGTGAATATAAGCACTAAACCGATTACCACCTCAAAGGGATTATGCGAGAGTGTCACCCGAGTGACTTTTATCTGCTGATTAAGAGCATTTACCGGTTCATTGACGAATACGATCGTTTGGGATGGTTCGCTAATGACTTGATTGATAGTGACTCGGCGCGTAGACCCGCTGGAAGACGAATATTTCAGTTGATCGCCGGCGTTAAGATCGATGTCTCCGCCATCGAGCAGCAGTGCGCGTTCGACTTTATTGACGTCCTTTATGCTAATTGGATCACCTTGTTCGACATGATCTGCCGCGAGCACCATGGGCATAAGACAGCCAACAAGCCCAATGAGGGAACCAATAGAGAGATCAATTCCACCGGTGATGATCACAAATGCGACACCGATCCCAATGATTCCGTAAAACGCACTGCGGCGTACGATATTTTGGATATTAAATGGTGTTACGAACTTGCCATCACTTAGTAACGCTGTTGCCAGGCATATAAATACCAGCAACATCAGGATTCCCATGATTTTTTTCATTGAGTTTGATCCCTTTAATCGGCGGAAACTTAGCCTGCCGTTTTTTCTTTGCCTCTAACGATGCGTGGTGACGTGCTGCGACACTCCACCGGTTGCCAGATTCATTATTGACTGTTCGGACAATTCACTGCGATCCAGTTCTCCTGCCAATCGACCTTCGTGCATGACGATTACACGATCGGACATTCCAATGATTTCTTCCAATTCACTGGATACAAAGAGAATGGACATTCCTTGGTCTGCAAGTTCTTCCATCAACTGGTAAATCTCCTGCTTTGCACCAACATCAATTCCGCGTGTTGGTTCATCAAGCAATAAGATGTTTGGTTTCATTGAAAGCCACTTACCAAGTACAACTTTCTGTTGATTTCCACCAGATAAATATCTGGCGATCTGATCCTGTGTGGGCGTTTTGACTTTGAGGCGATCGACCATCTCAGCCGTAATGTTATTTTCCACATCGAAGTTAATAAATCCGATACCAACTTGGTTTTGACGCAGCCCAGCGAGACTCATGTTCTCCTTGACTGACATATCAATGACGAGTCCATGAAGCTTTCGATCTTCAGGTACAAGTGCTACGCCAGCTCTAATAACATCGATCGTGGAGTTTCCATCAATTTCTTCGCCGAGGACGCGCACCGAACCTGAGACTTTTGGGTTGCTGGCAAAGATCGCCTGTAGCATCTCAGTCCGTCCTGCGCCAACGAGGCCGGAAACACCTACGATTTCTCCTCGTTTCACATCGAAACTAAGCTCATGAGCAGGGAAGGCAGTCGTCCGCAATCTATCAACTTCGAGAACGACTTCATTTGAGTAACTGGGTGAATGGCTGTAATACTGTGAGACATCTCTGCCAACCATGAGCTGCACCATGGCATCGTGAGTTATCTGGTCCCGACCAAGCTCGCCTGCATTTTCACCATCTCTAAGTACTGCGACTCGGTTGGCGAGCGCTTTGACTTCTCCGAGTCGGTGTGAAATGTAGATTACGCTTACGCCGTTATCGCGCAATTGGTGGATAACCTCAAATAGTCGATCTGCTTCACCCTGCGAGAGGCTTGATGTCGGTTCATCCATGATCAGGATACGTGAGTTAACACTCAGTGCCTTGGCAATTTCAACTAATTGCTGCTGACCGATAGGCAAGTCATCTGCAAGAACGGTTGGATCTACGTTTAGACCGACCATGTCCAGATAACGTCGTGATTGCTCAACGATGGTAGCTTCATCGATCAGCCCCATTTTTCGAGGTTCGCGACCAAGAAAGATGTTTGCGCCAACGGTTAAGTTGCCGGATAGGTTTAGTTCCTGGTGGATCAATGAAATTCCGAGATCCAGTGCTTTGTTCACCGAGTCGATCCAGACTTCATTTCCATCAACGATGACTTTGCCTTCGTTCTGCGTCTGTACGCCGGCAAGAATCTTCATCAATGTGCTTTTGCCAGCACCATTTTCGCCGATGACTGCCAGTACTTCACTGGCAAACAGATCCAGATCGACTTCGCTTAGGGCGCGTACACCCGGAAACCGTTTCGACAGTTGTCGTACTTCGAGAATAGGAGACTCGCCGGTCATAGACGACTTGACCCGTGTATTTAGATACGGGACTTATTACTCTTCCTGCCCAGTACGTTGTTTGAGCACAGTCCAGAATTCATCAACATTGACAATCTTTTTCGATTCGTCTGTATCGCCCGCAACTACCTTGCGTGCCGGAATGTCGATAAAATCACCGTCGGCAAATGATGAATCATCATCGTTTGCCAGTTTGGTTAGAATTTCAACGGACTTATAACCATACATGTACGGATCCTGAACAACCGTGCCAATGCAATGTCCGTCTTTGATTGCTTGAAGTGTCTCATCCGCTTCGTCAAATCCAATTACCTTGATTTGCCCAATCTTATCAGCACTCTTAAGAGCCTCCAGCATGTTTGGCGGGTTATAAGCAAACAATCCAATCATGGCACCCATGTCCGGATGAGCGACAATTGCATCTTCAGCAAGTGACTTTGCTTTGGCAAAGTCAAAATTGTCAGTACGTGTTCCCAGAATCGTATATTTTTCACCTGAAATAATTTGGCCAGGTTCATCATATCGTTCGGGATTGAAGTCACGCTCCAAGAGTTCGTCGATGACGCCCTGACGACGTTGTCGGGCATTAAGCTGTTCCAGACGGCCAACAAAAATCATCAGGCTGCCGCCATCAGGCAAAGCTTCTTTAACCAGTTCCCCACACATGCGGCCGGCGATGTAATTGCTCATTCCGACGTATCCGATACGATTGGAATTTGGAGCATCACTGTCGTGTGTGATGAGATTTGTCTTCTCTGCAACGCTATTTAGCAGTTCAGTCTGATTGTCCGGATCGATTGGGCTTACAGCAATTCCATCCACTTCGTCGGCAACCAATTCTTCGAGCATTCGCTTTTGATCTTCCGGGCCATTTGGCGGCATGCGCACTTCCACGTTGACACCGAAGTCTTCCGCCGCCTGACGGGCACCTGCTTCTGCAATCACCCAAAACGATGCGATTCCATTAGTGACAAATCCAACGGTTTTCTTGTCACCCTCAACGGTGGCTGTATCACCATTATCTGTACTATTTGCATCTTCAGTCGTGACTTCAGCGACGTTGCCATCATCAGGGTCTGTCATCGAATCGGATGCTGCATCTTCGCCATCTGTGAATAACTCAGCACTCGTGACGTCACCGTCATTGTTTTGCGCGACATCTTCTTCCCCGCCACAACCAGCGAGGGATACCGTGAACAGCAATGCCAGTGTCAATGAAAGAAACCGTTTCATGTTTGAATTCCTATTTCGTTGGAAATGCAGTGCAACCGATGAACTTCGGTGCCTTGGTTGTTTATGTCACAAAGTGATTCACAATCTTCTAGTCTATCCTCAGACTAAGTCTTTAGGCAACTCGTCTAAAATGGTATCAGCTAACATTGAAAAAGCTAATTGCCGATGTATTTGGCGTAAATACTACGAGCCTTAGACTCGTCTTCAGTTCCCTGTACGATGGCACGTCCGTCTGGAAATACGGTCAATGCGACGTCTTCTACGCTGAGTTTTAAGAGGAATGAATTGCGACTGACTTGACCAATGGATTGAAGTTTTTCTTCAAGCTCGGTAAGGGAGATGCCGGAATGATCGGGGAAAGATAACTGGACGGCATTCCGACCGCATAGTACTGCTGCCTGACTCCCACGATTGCCATTGAGCCAGGCGAATTCATGTTGCCGGCAGGCGGGGCAGCTGCTGCCTTCACGTAATGCTGACAAATCAATTTGTCGAATGCGGTTTTCCCAGATATCGAATACCTGGAGCTTCCTGCTTACCGCATCCAGGTTTCCGCTGAGGATCTTGATCGCTTCGCATGCTTGTATTGAGGCGATTACGTTAATAATCATCGACAGTATTCCGGCGGAATCACATGTAGGTGTTGTGCCGGCTGGCGGCGGACCCGCCTGCATCAGACAGTGAAGACAAGCCGTGTCGTCCGGTAAGACGGTCATGGTTTGACCTTCAGCGCCAATACATCCACCGTAAACCCATGGGATACCAGTTTTAATGGATGCATCATTGAGTAGAAATCGAGTTTCAAAGTTATCGGTGCCATCTACGATGCAATCAATACCATCGACTAACTCGAGAATATTGCTCGCACTCACATCTGCAACGACTGCTTCTATTTGAATCGAGCTATTAATCTTCTCGAGATGACGTTTTGCTGCAATAGCCTTGGGAAGTCCATCAGCTACATCCTGCTCGGTGTATAACACCTGTCGCTGTAGATTGTTGAGTTCTAAGAAATCTCGATCGACGATACGTATGTACCCAATGCCGGCACGTGCCAATGTATTAGCGAGTATGCTGCCTAGGGCTCCACAGCCGCACACTAAAACACGAGAGTTAGACAGATTCGCTTGTCCCTCTTCGCCTAGCGGCTGAAATCGCATTTGCCGAATGTATCGATCCAGATTCATTTGATTTATTCTAATTTCGATCTGTTAAATCATCACCGGGATTCTTTGAGTTCAAAACCGCGTAGCCTGCAAAATCGCCAGTTGCCGCGGTGTCCCGCTGAATCAATTCACACCTACGGCGACCATTTTCAATACTTACGCTACTATCGTTTTGCGTAACCACGATTGGTTTTTTTGCGAAATCGATCGCGCCAAGCTCACTTGCTTCGACCATAACGAAGTGAACAAATTCAGATAAGGTTTGTCCGGTCGTTAATTGCTGGCCAAGCATCGTAAGAGCCATGATTTGATTTCGTAGAGGATCTATGAGCTGGATTGATGCCTCTGTGGTTAAAACGATTGCAAAACATGCCGGATGTTTGCACCAGGACAGAACGGTCGCCGGATCTTCACTGCCGTCAAGTAGAACGAATACCCAGCATCCTTGTTCAGTTGCAAGCTTCAGTAATTCAGTTTTTGGATGACTAATTGCGAGGCACAGATATTCTTCTCTTTTGACATCCAGTAAATCGCTGACATCATGATCTTGGACATTTAACTGAGCCAGACGGGGCACAAATCTTCTTTGGTTGATGTAAAAACTGTCCTCGCGAGTCTCCAGTGACTTGAATCCAAACGGGTGGTTATGGGTTGATGGAGAGCCGTCGTCGATGCTCAGGTGAACGGTTGCCAGATAAGTAGCGGGCAATTCAGGCGTCCACGGTGTTGGATCTATTACGGTTGCGCTACCCGTTAGAGCACCGTGTGAGGAAGT
>JAKUOW010000103.1 GCA_022451045.1 Pirellulales bacterium
GGCACACCTTTAGATGTTGACCGGTGTATGACTCTGCTACCTCTGCAACCTCTTCCGGAGTGCCTTGTGTGACGACCTGCCCTCCTTCATCAGCCGCACCGGGTCCCAGATCAATGATGTAATAGGCCACTTGCATCAATTGTGTGTTATGTTCATCATTGATCAACGAATGGCCGACGCTAATGAGGGCATCAAAGCAGTCGATTAGTTGAACGATGTCGCTGAAATGTAAGCCCGTTGTAGGTTCGTCTAAAATGAATAGTGTCCGATGGCGTTTGGCGGCGGACATATAGGCGGCAAGCTTCAGACGCTGCGATTCTCCCGAACTGAGAGTGTTCGCGGGTTGTCCGAGTCGCAGGTAGTCTAATCCAACATCAATCAACCGCTTGAGCTTGGTTTGTACTTTCGGTTGTCCGCGGAAGAAGGAAAATGCTTCTCGAATCGTCATGTCCAAAACGTCAGCGATGTTCATTCCTCGATAAGTGACTCTAAGGATTTCATCGCGGTAGCGGCGACCGCCACATGCGTGGCATTTCATATAGACGTCGGCTAGGAATTGCATGTCTATCTCGATGTGACCGTCGCCTTTGCATGTTTCACATCGACCACCGTCCACATTAAAGCTGAAGTGACCAGCAGTATAATTATGCGTGCGTGCATCAACCGTTTCTGCAAACACCGCTCGGATTTGATCAAATGCTTTGATGTACGTAACCGGGTTAGAACGCGGTGATTTTCCGATAGGGGATTGGTCCACCAATACGACATCATCGATTTGACCATCACCAAATACATCATCAAACGGATGTGGTTTAGTGGAGTCTTTGCGTTTTCGCTGGCACAGGGCACCATACAGGGTGTCTTGAACGAGCGTGCTCTTGCCGCTCCCGCTGACGCCGGTGACCAGGCATAACACGCCCAGAGGAAACTCAACATTGATGTTTCTGAGGTTGTTTCCCGTGGCGCCTGTTAGTCGAATCCAGCCGTGCGACGTGGATCGCCGGCTTGATGGCATTGGCACTCGTCGTTTTCCGGATAAGTAATCTCCCGTGACGCAATCGTTGTCTGATTGAGCCTCTTCGAGTGTACCTTCGAAAACGACTTGCCCTCCTCGGTTACCTGCCCCGGGTCCGATTTCGATTAATCGGTCTGCTGCACGGAGCATGGCATCTTCGTGTTCAACCACGACCACGGTGTTTCCTCGATCACGCAGGCCTGCAATGGCGTCGGTGAGTTGATCTACGTCACGTGGATGGAGGCCGACAGTCGGTTCGTCGAGAACGTAAAGCATATTTACCAGGCTGGAGCCAAGCGCTGTTGTTAGGTTTACCCGTTGTGCTTCGCCACCGCTTAACGTTCGTAGCGTACGATCTAGCGTGAGATAACCAAGACCAACTGCAGATAGGTAGTAAAGACGCGCCCGCAGTTGTTCGATAATGAATCTGGAAACTTCGGATTCCCACTGACTCAACTCAAGCGTATCAAAGAAGTCTTTTGTCTGACTGATCTTCATTTGGCAGACATCAGCGATGTTGTGAGGTCCGATTTTCACCGACAGAGCTTCATCGCGGAGTCTGTTGCCATCACAAACATGACATGGTTTATAGCTGCGCCAACGACTAAGGAACACTCTCAGGTGCATCTTGTATTTGCGGCGTTCAAGCCACGCAAAGAATCCACTGAGTCCACCGAATTTGCGTTCCTTAACACCGTTATGAATAAGCTTTAGATGTTTGGGCTTGAGTTCTACAAAAGGGATATCCACAGGTAGATCATAGTCGCCGGCAAGTGCGAGTAGCTCTTGCAGTTCATGCTCATAAGCAGGTGTGTTCCACGGTGCGATTGCACCTTCGCGAAGGGTTTTATTCGGATTGGGAACAATGAGATCCATGTCGATGTCAATGATGTTGCCGAAGCCTTCACATTCCGGACAGGCACCCATTGGGCTGTTAAAGCTGAAAAGCCGTGGTTCGGGAGTAGGGAATTCCAGGTCGCACGATTCGCACCAGTGTCGGGCACTGAAACGGCTGACAGTCCAGTCACGTCCATCTACTTCGATCCTGTTTGAATCGCCAGCAGTGGACGGTGCAAATACGACACAAACCGAATCCGGAATGGAAAATGCGGTTTCTAACGAGTCGCGACTCCGGATTTCGCAATCATTATTTGGTTCAGACCAATCGGCTTTGAGTCGGTCGATTATCACGACAACAGATTTGGCCGTTGGATGATTTTTTAAAATGTCTTCGAAATGTTCTGCAAGCGAATAAGTGGTGCCTTCGACCACGACTCGCACAAATCCTTCTTCAAGTAGATACTTGGCGGTGAGTTCCAGTTCTTCATCATCACCGATTTGAAGTTCTGAGCCGATCATAAAGCGGGTGTCTGCCGGTAATCCTGTTAACCACTTTGCGGCCGATTGCGGTGAATCTTTACGAATCTCTTTTTCGCATCTTGGGCAATGTACATTGCCGATTTTCGCGAATAGCAGCCGCAGGTAATCTGCTGTTTCGGTTGCTGTGCCGATAGTGGATCTACTACTGCGGCTATGCGTCTTTCGAGTAACCGCGACTGCGGGTGTGATGCCATCGATTCGATCGGCGGCTGGTTTTTCCAGTCGATCCAGAAATTGACGCGTGTAGGCAGAAAAGGACTCGATGTATCGTCTTTGGCCTTCAGCGTAGATGGTGTCTAGTGCTAGGCTGGTTTTTCCGCTTCCGCTTACACCACAGATTGCGATGAGTTGGTTGTGAGGTAGGTCCAGGTCAATCTGCCTGAGGTTGTGCACTTCGACTCCACGCAGGCTAATCACGTCTAGCGGAGTACGATTAGCGTTTTTCGTGTCGATCGAATCATTCGATTCATGCGAATCCATTCGTTGTGCTTCGGTTGCCACGGGCGTCGTTTCCCACTGGTGGTGAAAAGCGTGGAAAGTTAATCCTTCATTTTACAGGATGTTCGAGATGAGATGTTGAGGGGACTTAAGGATACCAGTGTCGAGTATCCTAACCAACGCAGCAATTGAATGCGGGCTTTTGCGAATGTTCAGATCTACTCGTGATATTCATCAAACAGGCGGTTGATGAGCGGTTCACCGCTTCCCCAGCGATCAGCGGAATCCTCAATATTTCGATACCATCGAGCCGCTTCGTCTAGATTGTTTTTTTGTTTTTCAATATTTGCGAGCAAAATCCATCCATACAGGCTCAAATTGTTTTCTGCATCGGATATCTGGATACACTTCTCCGCTTCTTCTAGATTTCCATACAAATACAACGCAAGTGCGGCCAGAGTCGGTGTATCCGTTGGCGCAACACTATCATAAAAAAGGTATTCGGGAACGTTTGCAATGTTTTCTGTATCGCTGGTTCGGATTTGGACTTTGCTAGGTAACATTTGTGTCCATTGCGGGTCCATGAAGTGTAACTGAACGGTTATCGTCTCATTAGGATTCGTAGTTAACGGTTCAGCTAAATTAACTACCAATTTAGAGCGGCGTCCTTGTTGACCAGCCACTCCCCATTGTCGGCCGTCACGAAAAGTAATTCCAAGCAGATTTAGATTTGGTTGAGTAAAACTGACGGAATAGTTTTCCAGTGTCAATTCGTTTTCAGGTGAAAGTTGTGTGCCACGATACACTCTGATGTCAGTAAGGTGCATGTTTCCAAAGCCCGCTCTCCCTGGCCCTTGCGTTGCAAGTTCCGAGTCGTCTAAGACGCTAACCTCAATTCCAGTAACTGTTTGCTGCATAGGACGTACATTAATCGTGTAGATGTCATTGTCAGGCACATCACCTATCGCACGCACAGTACCATTTCCTATTGAGAAAATTTCCCCGCCCGTCTGCGTATTGGCGTTTTGGATTTCGACTGATTTCCACAATGCAGTGTCGTTATTACGTTGTTGGATTATCAATTGCACAACTTCACTAACTAGATCTAATTCCGGATAACTGTTGGGAGAAAGTTTTGCCAGCAGCCACAGCAGCGATGCATCGAGCCGCAACAATTCTGGAGAATTGTTATGTGCTGCTCGACTTTGCTTGTACTCTTGAAGTAATTGATTTAATACCTCCGTTGCATTGGCGTGATTGCCAACGAAGTCACGAGTGTTAGCAAGGTACATCAAGGCATATGCACGCAATAGAAAGCCACTAGGACTTAGTGATTCCCAATTCTTCTTTGTTGCGTTGATTATTTCTTGTGTGTAGGAGACTTTTAAAGCTAAAAAATAGATTGACGCGGAATTCAAAAAGCTATCAACAAATACATCACGAGTTACCAAATCGAATCTGCTACGTTCTTCGCGATACATATCTCGCATAATCGGTGCCGCAGCTTTATAGTCACCAGCCAGTAATCTAGAGATTAGGTAGATTTCCTTTGCATAGATCATGCTACCGTCGCTATGAATTTTTGCGTCGCTATTTAGGAGTGCAGCTACATCATCATAACGCCCCTGTCGCATAGCGAGTTCGGCTTGGAATTGTACCGGAGATTGCGGATTTGTTTTTTCAGATAAATCCTTCATTTTGGCAGAGGCAAACGGTTCGGGAAGATCCATGAAATTTATGATTTGGGCAAGTCTCCCAAATCTTGTCGGTATGCCTTTCATCTCTGCTTCACTTAGCAGATTTTGAAATTGGACGATGGTTCTTAAAGCATCGTCTGATTGGCCATAAACAAGTTGCATTGGTCCTAGGACGGGATGATAGTTGGCCAAACTAGGTTCCGTTCCCTCGATGGATGTCTTTAGAAGCTCGATTGCAGATCCGAAATCACGGTATCCAGCTTCGTAGTTTGCAAGCCTGTTAAGTCCAATCACACGATCATCGTTTGATTCAAGTGCGTCAACGATTGGCAGATATGCCTTTGCAAATGCTCTTGGTCGATCCAGCACGGATAGTCGAATATCTGGTGTATTGCTGGAAGGGTTGTCAGTAGGATTGTGAAGCCTGACGGCTAGTACGTTTCTACCTTTACGTAGTGTGTTTCTAGCTTGAGGCCCAACAATTGGATGGCTGTAGTTATACATGCCTGAACGTTTCGAGAAGATGGGTACACCATTTAGGTGCGCTGACACAGGAACAGAACCGTTCCCCCAACTAATTTGAATTGGTCCACTGGGAATATCGTCAATATAGAATTCTGTACGGGCCCAAACATCTGACGCAAGCGACCCTAATCCTCCCATACGCTTGAAAACACCAGATGTGACAAATCCCCAATTACTGTCATCGAATTCAAATTGGGGCCAGGAGTCGTCCAGTGGTTGGACTGGCGTAAAACGCCAATAGCTTCCGCCAGATCCTGCGTTGCTAATCAAGTTGGTAGATTCCATTTCTTGCCTAGCACGATTGATAATGTTGGCTGCATGATCCGATGACTCGACGGCACGCATGAAAATGCTATCAGCACGTTCAATCTTGCCGACCTTTTTTAAGAGTGAGGCGAGCTTGAAGAGCGAGTTAATATCAAATAATGAAGATTCATCAACGGAATCAATGGTTGAAACGGCTTCCTCCAAGTTTCCATTTTTCGCGAGTAAATCCGACCTAATTCTCGTCAACTCAGTACTCGTGTATTTCTCGAGTAAAAGTTCAGAATCTGCGATTGCTTGATCAAAATTGTTAGAGAACAGTGAGGTGTGCACCCGTAAGTGTCTTAGCATGTCATTGTCAGGAGTTTCGGTGAGTGCTGCAGCCAATAGATTATTAGCCTTTACAAATTCACCATTCTGAATTCGACCATGCACCAGTTCGTCTTTCTGTCCGGTTATGCGAAGTTGCCAACCAAAATCCCCCTCAAACTGATACACCTTTAGCAAAAATGTATTCCATCCTTTACGTAACTCACATTCCACAAAGTCCATGTCCGGATATGGAGGGCGTTTTGCACGGGATGAGTGCACTTCATCTCCGTTGATCCACAGTCGATGTGTATCGTCTGACCCCATAAAAATACCGTAAGACTGGTTTTCTGGAGCATAGATCCGGCATAGGCCAAAAATAGACTTGTATTTTTGAATCCCAACCCAATCGTCTACCGATACAACTCCGTCGAGATTTGTACTGATGCGTCTCCAGTCTTTATGAAAATCCTTGGGTACACCATTTCGGAATATATCGGGTGATTCGTCCAAAGCCGTGGAATCATCAAGACCGCTGGGGCTTAGCGGACTAATCCACCAATTGCTCTGAATCGGATTCCTAAATTCATTTGCTTCGAAGCTAAAGAAACTTTCACAGATGTTTGTGGCGGCATCCCAGTTTTCATCTTCAATGTAACTGTTCACTGCAGCTGAAATCTCTTTGTCGTTCCAGTCAGAGATGACATTGGAATTCTTCTCATATAGATGAGGAAGTGAATTGCCAAATTTCCTGTAAGCGTCCGAGGCATCCCATTTGGTGATTTCAAGGTCTCTGTTTGCTGCAGTAATTATTTCACCGGTTTTATTCCACTCAGCATGAATGAAATTGTCATCACTAAAAGTATGCACCTCTTCTAGAGTGTTGATGTCGTATAACTTTACATCCCCACTACCAACGCCTCGGACCAAAATACGTTGCTGGTCTCTGCTAATTTGAAGGCCAGTCAGATCTCCTCGCTTATACGTGGCCGATTTAATTGTCGGTGTTTCCGGCGTGAAGTCGATCAAGTCAATTCCGGGGATGCCAGCTACCAGCACACGATTAGAGTCACCTATAAAACTAAGAGCCGATAAAGAAGTAACGATTCCGCCGACTGATTTAATGGTCTCTAAACTGTTTGCATCGATTAGATGGACACGTTTGAGTGCTTCGAATGTGTTTTCTCCTCCGGTTACGATCTTGGTACCGGTGGAATTCCAAGCAATAGCAGTTAGGTTTCCTTCGACTCGGAACTCACCCGACAGTGAAGGATTTGATTTGTCCGAATGATCATAAATGCTTACAAGTGCATTTGCAAAACTCGTGTTGCGTGAAACACGCCCTAGTGCAACTTTTTTGTCGTCAGGACTCCATGCAGCACAGGAAACTCCTGGTGTCTGAATCTGTCCAATTTGTTCCCAGGTGCCGACTTCAAAAATTTTAGTGGTAAATCCATTTCTACAAACAATGAACTTCGATTCGTCGTTTGATAGTGTTATAGATTCGTAATTGGAGGTGCTAATGTTCTTTATTAATTTCCCTGAAGCAGGATCATATACCTCTAACCCATTTGAGTTGATCAAAATGATGTACTTACCATCACTGGTGAAGCACATTTGATTTCGATAGCTTCCAGTGGAGGTGATGTTTTCGAGTTGGTTTGCAGTGCTTGGATCAAATGGATTTTCCGAGATGTAAAGTTCACCAATTAAACCGTATGTTGCCAATCCTTTGTTGTTCGGGAACCAGTAGTATGCCCATACAGAGAGTTCTGTTCTCGGTAGGGATTGGATCACAGGCTCGTCAGACTCAATAGAAATTCCGAATTGTTCGCCATTTTGGAGTGATAATATTATTTCCTTGTCTGATGGTGCCCAGGCAATAGTCCGTACATCTTCCTCAACGTTAAGATCGATTTCCTTAAATGTTGAGTAGTCACTGGCATGAAGCAAAGTGACTTTTCCTTTCTCGCGACTAAGGGCAATTAGCTTGTCATCGTGACTAAAATCTCCATAAGTGATGTCATTTATCTCTCTCTTATGTTCCCAGATTTCACGTTGAAAATCGTATGCGTACAGACCCCTGTTTTTTGATTGTGCAATCAAGACAGAACCATCATGGCTCATCACTGCTCCACCCGAAGAAATTGCTACTAGTGCGTCATCTTCGGGATCTTTCCCTGTTGAATTTATTTTGTGCAGTGAGTTGTCTCCAAGGTCCACGTAGAATGCGCCTTTTGAATTGGCAATATAGGCTTTCTGTCCATCGTCAGAGAGCATTTGGTTTTTAATTATTTCATTGCCCAACCCGTGTCTCAAATAAAATTCACGTTCGACGATTCCGGAAGTTGCATCCACGACTCGAAGCACTCTGTCCCTTCCAGCAAGTAACAAACGTTTTCCATCTGGTAGGGCAGAAATTGCCGTAATTTCATAGTCTAAGAACAGTCGAGACTTTATTTCCTCTGTAACAGTATCTCGCTTTTCGATGACATTCATTGAGCGGGCAAGATAGAATTCATTGCCATCCGGAAAAAATGCGATTGGTTTATACATTAAAAGGGTGGGTGCCAGGTAAGCATGTTTGATCCAGTTTGGACGAGAAGCAATGTAATACCACTCCCAGCTTCGCAAGTCTTGTAGGCCCGGCCGTGGTGCCCAGTCACGAACAAACTGGCGTTTGACATTAAATTGCTCAAATTGATCTTCTTCATGGGTAGTCTTGTACAGCTGTGAAAAATAGAGTGAGCGGCGTGCTTCCTTTTTTGCAAGCTCCGCATCACGTGCTTGTTGATCAGCTAGTTTGCGAGCTTCTTCGGCAGCCTTTGCCTGCTCATCTGCTTTCGTTGCGTTCTCTTCCGCTAGTAGAGTCTGCCGTTGGGCCTCGGCTTCACTTTCCTTGGCTGCTTTCTCACTTGTCAGTGCAGCTTGTTCGCTTTTTGATGCTTCCAAAGCAAGTTGTTTGTTTTCCAATGCACTTGCTTCAGCAGTACTTCTTGCCTCAACTGAATCGAAGTACATGACCACAGCCACCACCAATGCCGCGGCGATACAAATCATTAGCACGGTCAGCCGCTTTCTGGCTCGTGACTGCAGCGTGGCTACGAGTCTGGCCTGCTCAAGCTCCCCCTCACGTGCATCTTCCCGTGCAATTTCTTCAGCATGTGTCGTCTCGTAACTCTTATCCAGGAAGGCAATCGCCTGCTCAAATCCGTCCCGGTAGCGTTTCCCCCAGGCTGCCGTTGGACTGGCGGTTTCACGCCAGCTCAGTGCAATGGCAAGATCCGGATCGCGATACACACCGGCCAGTTCACGTTCGTGCAGCTCGGCTGTCTCAGCCAGACGCGTGTAAACCCGGGCGTTTTGTGATTCTTCCTCCACCCAGTGCGTCAACCGCCGCCATACGCGCATTAAACTTTCATGCGAAATATCGACCACCGTCTCTTGGGTGATTTCCTGACCTTCGATCGGCATGACGAATGTCCGGCCCACCTTGCGATAGGCATCCAGCACGACCTGTATATCCTGGTGACTTGCATCAACGATGTGACATAGTTGATCCATACGCGTGGGACGACGTATTCCCCGTTCATCGCCGCCACGCTCTGTAATCGTCTGGAATACTAGCCGCGCCAGCGAGCGGCTATCGTCACTGGGAAGTTCATCGTAAACTTCGTCCGCGTGGTTGGAGAGAGCATTGTCCATTCCGCCAGCGGCATCGTAGTGGCGCAGCGATACCGGTTCGTCAGCTGCGTGGGCATGCTCCCAGTAATCCCAGATCCGCATTAACGCGTGCTGCAGGATCGGAAGCTGATCGGCGTCATCTCCGACGTCGTTAAGCAGCTGCTGAACCAGTGATTCTGAGATCTTGCCGCCACCAACCGCAGCTGGCATGACGATCGCGTCACGACGCTGGTCGCGCGTGAGTTTGGGAATCAGGTACTTGCCGTCATTAACCGCTTCGGCCAGTCCCGGCAGATGCGCACAGTCCCCGAGATAATCCGACCGCATCGTAATCACCACGTAGATTGACTGGGTCTGACATTTCGCCGCATTTAACAGCAGCTTGACGAATGCCGTTGCCAGCTCCTGGTGTTTATCTGATGTCCCGCGGAACCTAAAGAGCTCTTCGAACTGGTCCACGACAATCAGTAAGTTAGAACCTGCCGGCATATCCGAGTATTCCACCGCCTGGACAAGTCCCTGACGACTGCGACTAAGCGTTGCACGCACCTGCAGCGGTGCTTCGGGATCTTGCGGATCATATAGATCCGCAGCGATCATCGCGTCTGCAAGGTTTAGCATCGGGTCGCCGCCCGGCCGAAACACGACGGTTTCCCAATCGGAACCTACGCTCGCCATCGTGCCACCGTAAAGAGATGGTAGCATGCCAGCACGTACCAGCGATGACTTACCACTGCCGGATGTTCCCACCACCGCCAGGAACCGCTGTGTGCGCAGCAGCTCTAGCAGGTCATTGGTCTGTTCCTCTCGTCCAAAGAACAGGTAATCCTCTTCTTCTCCAAAGGGGCGCAGGCCCGGGAACGGGTTCATTCTCACTTGTGACATATGCTGTTATCCGCCTGGGGCCTTGAGGTTCTTGACATCCACGCAGAACTGCGACAACAACTCCGTCTGTAGTTCTTCGTCTTGGCTGCGCAGTACATCGACCGAAAGGCTTTTGAATCGCTCTTTGCGGCGGTCTTCCGGCGGGCCGATAAAAATCGCAGCACACTCAATCGGGCGTCCTTCACGGTATCCAAGCGCCTTGGTTAACTCTCTAACCTTAATATCCACCCATGCCTTACCGCTTTGGCCGTAGTAAACCAGTACGGCATCACAATCTGTGAGGTTCTGGATGTGAATCGCGTTGATATCATGCTCGGCTCCCTCGAATTCCGGAACCATGACCTCAACACCCTGGTCATATAAGTAATCTTCAATTGCCTCGACCGCTTCTTCATCACGTTTCTCGTACACCAGATATACCCGAGGTACGTCTATGACGACCGAGCTTTCAATTATCGGAGTGGCCACAGCCTTTTGAAGATCATCAAGTTCTGCCTTCCAACGCTGCTCGAGCAGTTCTTTCAGGTTCTCGATCGAGTCTTTGACCAGTTCCACGCCGTCGCAGGTTGCCGGTTCTTCGCGCAGCATATCGACGAACTGCTTTTGGCGGTCATCTTCCACCACCAGATCCCTGGCCATCCAGATATAACGGGGCTTGGATTTAGTGGCAGCGACACTCCTAGCAATTCGGTTTTGAATCATCAGTACTGATTCCTCGCCGCCTTCCGGTACGAACCCGTAACGTGCTCCGACCGGCTGGATGATCAGGTCGCATTTACCCATGTAGTCGGTTACGGCTGTTTCCAGTTCTGCGTGTTCGGTCGGCAGCGAACGGTCAGGGTAAACGATATGACCCAACTCCAGGAACTCGCGGCGTAACCGTTCGCGATCTTCCTTTAAGTCCGCTGTTGCTTCTGCCAGATAGATGTTCTTGCGGACCTTGCTAAACGATCCGGATTCCATGTACGGGGTTTTACGAGTCTGCTTGACGTGCTCGGAGATCTCGTACGCCAGATCATAGACCCGCTCGTAGTACCGCTGTGCTGCCTCATCTCCGTGTGCTTCGTCGAACTCGCGGACACGGCTCGTTTCAGGATCCCGGTCGTAAAAGTCATAGCCGAGCAGCTGTCGGAAAATCGCGTCCAGATCAGCGTCGATCTGGTCATCGTCCACCGGCGTTTTAATCACCTTGTAGATCGATTTCATACCGGTTCCGGCACTGGATTCTTCAAGCATGCTTGACCAGTACTTCTCAGTACCATCCACGCACGCTTTGCTTTTGGCGAACGGCGGAGATACCACCGTGACCATCGTGTTGGCCTCCGGCAGCGCGTTTAGCACCGTCTCATCCAGCTGTCTCACTCCGGCATGAATTTCACAGAAGCCCACCTTCAGGCGGTCACCGGTAAGCTGCTCCACACGGACCTTCATGTTTCGGTGGAACCGCGAGATCCAGCCTTCGCTACCCGGCTGAAACGACTGGTTGTCAAGCTCCGAACAGCTGATCAGGATGTCGCACTGCTGGATTTCCTCGGGTGATGGTAACGCCGTGCTATCAGGCTGCCCCGACTGCTCGGGCTGTACTACCATCTGCATTGAGGTTTGTGTTAACTCGGCCGGATGGGATTCGTTGCTCTCGCCACGCAACATCGAAGAGAAGTTCCTCAGGTCCACCACCAGTTCGCTTGCACTCTGGTAACGTCGTGCAGGGTCTTTCTGCAGGCACTTCATCGTGATCCGCTCGAGTTCCTGCGGCAGCTCGTAGTTGAAGCGGGCCATGGCAGCCGGTGCCTCGCGGCAGATCTTCTGGATCGTATCTCCAAGTGAGTTCCCCACGAACGGCAGTTGGCCGGTGATCATTTCGTACATCATTACGCCGAGGCTGAATATGTCTGACCGGCCGTCCACGTCCTTACCGGTTGCTTGTTCCGGGCTCATGTAGCCCGGCGTGCCGATGATCTGGCCGTCCTGTGTCTGGACCATCCTGGTCGCATCGATGTCTTCCTCTTCATCGAGCTTCTTGGCCAATCCGAAGTCGAGTACCTTGGCCTGGCCGCGCTGGTTGATGATCACGTTGGCGCTCTTGATGTCACGGTGCACCACGCCCACTTTATGTGCTTCATCCAGGGCATCAGCAATTTGAGTTGAAAACTCGGTGGTTAGCTCCAGTACCAGTGGCCCATTGCTCACTAGGGACTTAAGCGTGTTTCCCTCTACGTACTCCATGGCAATAAACGCATCGCCGTCTTCGGTTTCACCGACGCCGTAGATTGTGCAGGCATTGGGATGATTAATGGCAGATGCCGACTGGGCTTCTTGCATGAATCTCTGGCGGCGTACCGGGTCGTTTCCGAATTCTTCTGGCAGCGTCTTGATCGCCGCCTGTCTGCCAAGCGTTTCATCTTCTCCCAGGAAGACTTCGCCCATGGCGCCGGCACCGATCGGTTTAATGATGCGGTAGGGACCTATTTTTTCCGGGTGCATGGCGACGAGCTTGGCTGGGGATAAGTGGGCTGAATACGCGTTGAAGGGTCTTCACCGCGGGTAGTAGGTTAGTCAGCTTATTCTAAGTCGAATGTAATGTTTGGTGCAAATGAAAGCATAGAACAGGGTTTATGGGAGTTTGCATCTGTAACCTGCTGTGTGTCGTTGGTAAAGAAAGTTGTGCATGAACTCCTGAAGGGCAGGGATGCCGGTGTGGAGTATCCCATATTACGAGGATCGCGGCGACGAAACAATTGGATACGGGCTTTATTCCATAGGGCTATAGACCACGTCAGCAAAAGACTCACACGTCTACTGCATTTGTTGTTAGAATCTTACCAGCGACATGTACGCACAGAATCGCGTCCTGAGTTTTAAGGAGTTCATACAATGCGACAAGTACTAACATTTATAGCTGTTTTGCTATGTTGTTTCACGATGGCAGCAATGCCAGCTAATGCTGAATTGAAAGTGGGCGACAAGGTACCAGACTTCACACTCAAAGGGAGCGATGGCAAATCCTACACGCTTTCCAAGCTCAGTGAGAAGCAAGTGGTCGTAATTGCATGGTTCCCTAAAGCGTTTACCGGTGGCTGAACGGCTCAATGTGATTCGCTGCGTGTCAGCGGAATTGAAGAAGCCGTCTCAGTAAAACTACTCGGTGATCGTGAATTCAAAGTTGCCAAGCGTGCAGGAGGTTCAGGCCTTAACAAATTCGACGGGGCTTTCTTTACTGCCAGCACCGATACGGTTGAAACCAATACGAAATATGCCAAAGCACTGAACCTCGACTACGCGATCCTCAGTGATCCCGGGAAAAAAGTCGCCGGTGCATTCGGTGTTGTTAATGATGACCGGCCCGTGCCTTTCCGATGGACTTATTACATCGGTAAAGACGGAAAGGTTTTGTTTGTTGACAAAGAAGTTAGCGCTAAAACACACGGTGCTGACGTCGCTAAGAAACTTACAGAACTTGGCGTGGCGAAAAAGTAACTGCTAAAACAGCATCCCTGGTTCAGGTCCGGACTGCTCGACGAGTTCCGCGAATTCGGATTCGCTCAGAACTTTGACACCGAGTGATTCGGCTTTGGCCAGTTTGCTTCCTGCTGCTTCGCCGGCGATCAGGTATGTCGTCTTGCTGGAGACGCTGGATGATGCCTTGCCACCAAATCGCTCGATGAGTTCGTGTATTTGGTCACGGGTATACTGTTCCAGTTTTCCCGTAACGACAAATGCCATTCCGTCAAATCGAGTGTCAGCTGGGCCATCCAGATCCGCTGCAAGAACTGCCATATCAACCTGGACGTTTTCAAGTTCCTCGATGATTTGGCTACCGATATCCCCGTGGACGAAATCATAAACTGACTGGGCAATGATTTCACCAACCTCGTTAATCTCAGATAATTGTTCGAGAGTTGACGACTGGATTCGACTCATCGATCCCAGTTCTTTGGCGATTACCTGGGCAACCGTGTTACCCACGTGTCGGATCGATAAGGCATTCAGTAATCGTCCCAGCCCGCGTGATTTACTATC
>JAKUOW010000104.1 GCA_022451045.1 Pirellulales bacterium
TCTCGGTGGTGGAGATGGTGAGATACTGGAGCGTCATGATCGTTTCAAAGAGGATGAGCCAAGTGGAACAGCACTGCGTTTTGGTAACTTGATCGCAGAAGCAATGGACATCAACAACCACGTGCATGGCCGGGAAGGCCAGACTGGCGCAAGAACGAACGACGAAATTGGTTATCACGCGATTAGAACAGGTGACAACCCCGGTGAGCATACCATTGTCTTTGGCATGCTCGGTGAAACGATTGAACTGACAGTTCGTGCCTCAAACCGGGACTGTTACGCCCTTGGTGCATTACAAGCCGCTAAGTTTGTTGCGACCCAGTCGCCGGGCTTATATGGGATGAACGATGTCCTTGGACTCTAGTGGTTCGGGATAGTCAGACGATTCAGAAGCTTGCCGTGTTCGACTTTAGCTATGCTCGAATCTAGCTTATGGCATACCGGCCTGTTTGATTGATTCTTGCGAATACGTCGTTCAGTACCCAATGGTACAAGCACAAGTGAATGCCTTCGCTCATACCCATGTCGTTAACGGCCACGTTTAATCCGTGCTGACAAATGGCTTTAAGGCTGCCACCATCAAATCCAGTCAGGCCAAACGTAACAAGTCCGGCATCGTTAGCCCAAGCGACTGCATGCAATATATTTTCGCTACTACCTGAACCGCTTATGGCAATCAGCAAATCATTTGGATTGGCAAGATTGCGAAGCTGCTGCGTAAAGACGTGTTCATAACCCAGATCGTTTGCCACCGCTGTGAGCCAGCCGACATTATCCGTGAGACTTTGCACCCGCAGCCGTTTTGTGGCGGGATCTTCTAGTTGCTCTTCGGGGTGAAGACTTTTCGCAAAGTCCTGAGACATATGAGTGGCAGACGCAGCTGATCCACCGTTGCCGATAATGAAGACGTTCGCCTGTTGTTCCCATGCGTTAAACACCAAGTCTGACCAGTTTCCCAAGTCAGCATAATCGACCTGACGAATTTCATCGGCGAGTCGATTGGTATATTCTTCAGGCCCGAGTGATTCACCGAGCATGTCAACGCGTCCTATCAATTCAATTGAAAAACGACTCAACCATCTGTACGCTCAAACGATTCAACATGAGCTGGCACGTCAGAAGCTAGCTTGCTGATGATTCGCTCGAAGAGGTGGCCGGTTCGATTTCGACAAGGTTACCTTCATCTGCCATGGCACGAATATCTTCGGTTATTTTCATGCTGCAGTACTTTGGTCCACACATGCTGCAGAAGTGAGCGCTCTTAAAGGTATCCTGCGGCAGCGTTTCATCGTGGTATGCCTGTGCCGTTTGAGGGTCCAGCGATAACCGGAATTGTTCATTCCAGTCAAATTCAAATCGGGCCTTGGACAACGCGTTATCACGATCCTGTGCGCCCTTTCGGTGCCGTGCCACGTCTGCAGCATGAGCAGCGATCTTGTATGCAATAACGCCTTCTTTAACATCGTCGTTATTGGGAAGACCAAGGTGTTCTTTCGGTGTCACGTAGCACAACATGGCTGCCCCGCTCCACCCGGCCATTGCTGCACCGATTGCGCTCGTGATATGGTCATAACCGGGCGCGATATCTGTGACCAGCGGTCCTAATACATAGAACGGTGCACCTTTGCAAACATCGATCTGACGCTTGATATTCATGTCGATCTGATCCATCGGTACGTGACCGGGACCTTCGACCATCACTTGTGTTCCATTTTCCCAGGAGCGTTCAACCAATTCACCGAGTACATCAAGTTCAGCGAACTGTGCATCGTCGCTGGCATCGGCAATTGATCCAGGCCGCAGACCATCGCCAAGGCTCCATGTGACGTCATATTGTCGCATGATATCGCATAGATCATCGAAGCACTCATATAAAGGGTTTTGTTTGCGATGAGCCATCATCCATTTTGCGATTAGCGAGCCACCGCGACTGACGATGCCAGTTACACGCTCGGTCGTCATGTGTAAGTGTTCAAGGAGCAATCCGCAGTGAATCGTCATGTAGTCGACCCCCTGTTTGGCCTGATGCTCAACCATATCCAGGAAATGTTGAGCACGCATCTCTTCGATTTCACCGCCGAGCTCTTCGAGCATTTGGTAAATCGGAACTGTGCCGATCGGGACAGGAGACGCGTCTATAATTGACCTCCGAATGGTATCAATATCCTTGCCGGTGGACAGATCCATAACGGTATCAGCACCGTAGTGTACAGACGTGGGCAGTTTTTCAAGTTCGCCATCGATATCGCTTGTTACGGCGGAGTTGCCAATGTTTGCGTTGATTTTGCATTTTGCTTCGATACCGATTGCCATCGGTTCCAGTACGCCGGCAAGATGTACCGTGTTGGCGGGGATGACCATGCGACCGGCAGCAACTTCATCCCGAATAACCTCGGCAGTGAGTTGTTCCCGCTCTGCTACAAATTCCATTTCCGGCGTGATGTCGCCGCGACGAGCTGCTTCCAATTGCGTCATCTGTGATTCACCTTTTTTTCGTGGTATTGATCCTGCCGCATGCAGGATACGCGCTTCTTATGGCAATTGATTGTAACGAATTCCCGCAAATATGTATTGGATGCAATGGATTCTAATTACGGCTTATATCCGAGATTGGGTGCAAGCCATTTTTCAACATCCGCCACGCTCATGTTTTTACGTTGAGCGTATTGCTCAACCTGATCTCGGTCTACTTTGTCGACATTGAAATACCGCGAATCAGGGTGTGAGAAATAGAGACCGCTGACGCTTGCTGCGGGCATCATGGCAAGACTGTCTGTCAGCTCGATCCCAATCGTATTGGTTACGTCCAACAACTCGAAGATCGTGCATTTTTCTGTGTGATCTGGTTGTGCCGGATAACCAGGTGCCGGGCGAATACCACGATACCTTTCCGCGATTAGTTCTTCATTTGAATGCGTGTCTTGTGACTCGTAGCCCCACTGCACTCTTACCTTTTTATGCAGATATTCTGCAAAGGCCTCAGCAAGCCGGTCGGCAAGTGCCTTAATCATGATCGAGTTGTAATCATCATGGCTGGCATCGTATTGTGCTGCTATCTCACTAACACCAATTCCTGCCGTGACTGCAAATGCACCGACATAATCTTCGCGTCCCGAATCTACCGGGGCCACAAAGTCGGAAATACACCGGAAGTCGGATCTTCCTTTTTGAACACTTTGTTGACGAAGCCCTTCGAAACGGCAGAGTTCGGATTGTCGTGATTCATCACCAAAGACAATGATCGAATCACCAGAACTGCTTGCTGGCCAGAGCCCGAAGACTGCTCTCGCCTGTATCAGGTTTTGCTCTATTACGATGTTCAGCATTTCCTGGGCGTTATCAAATAGTTCCCGTGCCGGTTCGCCCAGTTTTGGGTGATCGAAGATTCGCGGGTATTTACCCTGCAGTTCCCATGTCAGGAAAAACGGAGTCCAATCGATAAACTCGACCAGTGAGTGCAAGTCTTGCGATTCAATCACCTGACAACCAAGCGTGGCAGGTACGGCGATATCAATGGAGGACCAATCTGTTTTCATGGACTGGTTGCATGCATCTTGATAATTTACGAGGGTAATGTTGCGTTGTTCGAACGCTTCGACAAGCTTGGCTTGTTGTTTACGATTGTCGGCATCGAAATCGTCTCGCTTATCTCCGAGCAGTTGGTCCACTACCCCTACGCTTCTGGATGCGTCCAGTACATGTACCGTTGGATTGGCATATTCCGGTGCAATCTTTACCGCTGTATGACGTGCGCTGGTGGTAGCACCACCAATGAGCAGAGGCACTTCAAATCCAAGACGCGTCATCTCTCGGGCAACATGTACCATTTCATCCAGGCTTGGGGTAATGAGCCCCGACAAACCTATGATATCCACGTTGTTTTCACGGGCCGTTTCCAGAATCTTCTCACAGGAGACCATTACGCCGAGATCAACGATCTCATAATTGTTGCACCCAAGAACTACTCCCACGATATTCTTGCCGATGTCGTGGACATCACCTTTTACTGTGGCAAGTAGGATTTTTGCTCGCGCTGACTGTCCGTCCAGTCCTAACTCTATCTTCTCTTGTTCCATGAATGGCAGCAGGTAGGCAACAGCTTTTTTCATGACGCGAGCGCTTTTCACAACTTGGGGCAGAAACATCTTGCCTTCACCAAACAAGTCACCAACGATGCTCATGCCGTCCATTAACGGTCCTTCGATGACACCAAGCGTACGGTCGTAGTTGTGCCGTGCCTCCTCGACATCCTCCTCGATGAATTTATCGATACCCTTGATTAAGGCATGGCTCAATCGACCTGCTACATCAGTCTCCCGCCAACTAAGGTCTTCGGTAGGCCTTGACTTACCCTCCCCTTTTACAGTTTCCGCAAATGCAAGTAATCTATCGGTCGCATCTTCACGGCGGCATAAGAGCACGTCTTCAACATGCTCAAGTAGATCCTTGGGGATTTCTTCATAGACTTCCAGTTGGCCAGCATTTACGATCCCCATATCCAGACCGGCTTTGATGGCGTGAAACAGAAATGCGGAATGCATCGCTTCGCGTACCACATTGTTTCCGCGAAAGGAGAATGAGATATTACTAATCCCGCCGGACACCTTGGCCCCGGGGCAAACTTCTTTTATCTTCCTTGTTGCTTCGATGAAATTTAATGCATAGGGGTCATGTTCTTCGATTCCCGTTGCAACAGTCAGAATGTTGGGATCAAAGATGATGTCTTCCGGTGGAAATCCGACTGTCTCGGTAAGCAAGTCATATGCTCTCTTGCAAATACGTACCTTGTCTTCGATCTCTGTTGCCTGACCATCTTCATCAAAGGCCATGACAACCGTTGCAGCGCCATATCGACGTATGGTTGCAGCACGATCAAGAAAAGTATCTTCTCCGTCCTTTAGGCTAATGGAGTTTACGATGCCCTTACCCTGCAGACAACGCAGTCCGGATTCAATCACGCTCCATTTGGAGCTATCAACCATCACCGGCACACGTGCAATATCGGGTTCTGCAGCGATCAGGTTCAGGTAACGCTTCATGGCCGCTTCGCCATCAAGTAGCGCATCATCCATGTTCACATCGATGACCTCAGCACCGCCGAGCACCTGCTGCCGGGCAACATCGACAGCTTCTTCATATTCATCATTGCGAATGAGTCGGGCGAACTTCCGTGATCCGGTAACGTTGGTGCGTTCTCCAATCATCAGGAAGTTGCTATCCGGACGCAGGCTGAACGCTTCTTGCCCGCTGAGCCGTGTTAATGTACCTACATTGGGTATCGTTCGTGGTTCAGCTTCCTGAACCAGTTGTGCAAATCTGTCGATGTAGTTCGGCGTTGTGCCGCAGCAACCACCAAGGATATTCAGCCAGCCGTTGTCTACCCATTCCTGCATCACTTCGGCCATTTGATCCGGAGTTTGATCAAATCCACCAAACTCGTTTGGTAAGCCGGCATTGGGGTGGCAGCTAATTGCTACGTTTGCAATGCGTGACAATTCTTCAAGATGCTGCCGCATCTTCTCCGGGCCCAATGCACAATTGATGCCAACGCTTAGTAACGGAAAGTGTGAAACGGAATTCCAAAAAGCCTCAATGGTCTGGCCGCTGAGGGTGCGCCCAGCATCATCGGTAATGGTTACCGAAGCCATCACGGGTAACTCGATGTCATGTGTATCAAAATACTTGTTGATGGCAAACAAGCACGCTTTGAGGTTAAGTGTGTCAAACGTTGTTTCAGGAAAGAGTATATCGACTCCACCTTCCACGAGTGCTGTGACCTGAGCGTAATACGACTCGACATGACCTTCGAAGTCGATTTCCCGGTACCCCGGATCTTCAACACTTGGAGAAATAGACGCAGTTTTCGTTGTGGGGCCGATCGCACCGGCCACGAATCGTGGCTTGTCCGGATTTGCTGCGGTGTATTCGTCAGCAGCCTGACGCGCACACTGTACAGCAGCAAGGTTTAATTCGCGGCATAATTCTGAAAGATCAAATTCCGCCATGCCGACCGGTGTGGCACCAAACGTATTGGTTTCAATGATGTCAGCACCGGCTTCGAGGAATTGACGATGAATGTCAACAAGTGTTTCAGGTTGTGTGAGGGCGATGATATCAACAAAATTCTTAAGATCCTTGTTGTGATCGCAAAACCGCTCACCACGGATAGAGACTTCATCAAGTCCGAGTGAAAAGACGGTGGTTCCCATCGCCCCGTCCAGCACTAGAATCTTCTCAGCGAGAAGACGATTTAGTAATTCAGATCGTGATTCTGGGGATGTCATCTTTGGGGTCGTATTGAAAAAACTGAAGTGCTGACGTCGTTGTTTCGACAGCACGATGATGGCTGTCTTTGCTACATTGAGTACCAATTATCTAATGAAAGAATCGCCGCATTCGTTATTTTAGGTGCGGCAATCAGCGAGTATCCCACAACCGATAATTATCATCAATGCCGCCGTTATAGCGGTGGTACCATGCCATGTATCAATCACAAGCCACCAGCGGTTCAGCAAACATCAAATTGATTGTTGCGGCTAGCGCCCTTTTGGCAATTACGTGGTTTACCAGATGTGAACACCTAACGGATTCGTTATGGATCGATGAACTGCACACTGCATGGTCATTAGATGGTGATTTTTCTGAAATAGCAGATCGTGCTGCGTCTGGCAATCAACCGCCGCTGTACTTTTGGATCAATGGACTTATCACGGAAGACGGTGCAGTTGAACCGGTCAGGATTCGCACGTTGTCATTTCTGATGAGTTGGCTCACTGCAACCGTTTTATTCGCTTTGATTTCCAAACTGTCTTCACGTAACCTGCTGGCGTTCATGTGGGCCGTATTGTATTTATTGGATCGACGGGTCTTTGTATTCTCGGTCGAGGCGCGGCCATATGCCGCACTCCAATTCGTGGTGCTTCTCCATGTTTGGTGCTTCGTATTAATGATGGCACCACGAGGTGCAAAACGCATGCGATTGCTCGTAGTTGCATGGGTCATCACAGGAGTCATAATGTGCCAATTGCACTACACATCCCTGCTACTGGTCCCGGCAGAGTGGTTCGGATGGTTGCTGTTTAACGGCATGAAGCATCAGGTGGTTCAAATCCCTGCGCGGCCGCTCAATTTGAGGACGCTTGCTGGCGCGACACTAGTGATGGCGGTGGTCTGCCTGATAAGTTCCGGGCACATTCTTGAAATCCTCAGGAAGCGAGAAATGTGGTCTCAGTTCGTATCGGTGAAGTCGCTTCGCTACACGCTGTTGTCGATGCCTGTCATCCCAGTGCTAATTACATTAGCTATTTCAACCCGACTATTCATTTCTATGGCCACCGACCCGGCCCACGACAAGTGGATTCAGGCATTTGAGAGAATCCTCGTGGGAGTGATCGGATTTGTTTTCGTGGTGGCATGGGTAGTTACCGCGACAGGTTTAATGCCGATTTTCTTTTCTCGATATTTGGTGAGTCTCTTACCTTTGGTATACCTCGCCGGTGGACTTGCGATTTCCCGATCGGACGTCCAGCCTGTGATCTGTACCCTTGTAACACTGCTAGTGTTGGTTTTTTCGACTCAGTTGATGTGGGATTGGCGTGGAAAAGTACTTGAGCCGCACAAGCGAGAACATTGGCCGGAGGCGATCGCTGTTATTAATGAGGTTGCACCGAAAGCAGACAAAATCTATTTGGCTGCGAGTCTGATTGAAGATCACGATCTTGCAACGAATCCCGGTTTATTGCTCGCCGGTGGTCACACCCTGCAGGAATTCTGCGGGTTTCCGATTCGATGCCAGTCTGACGATGAGCTTATGGGCAGACAAGTGATCGCGGTTCCATCTCATCGCCCAGCACTTTCATCGGTACAAATAGATAAGTGTAAATCAGATGAATTGATGGTATTGGTCGCCCGAGGCAGCAAAGCCACCGAACGGTGGCAATCACAATTGCAAAATATACTCGGTGCCAGTTGGCAGGTACGGCTGCACAGTGGTAGGCGTCTTGGATCAATCAGCGTTCTTGTTGCTCGCCAAACCCGCTAGTGCTTGCCACGCCGGCGTTCTTTAGATGGTAGGATTTCAAGGCAAGTGGTCCACCAGCCGGATACGACAGTATCGACAAACTCATCCGGTAGTTTCTCTTGTTGCATTTCCCGCGCAAGTGCTGTGTGGTTATATGCAACAGGAATATGGCTAACTGTCCAGGAACTATCCGTACGCAATTCCAGAAGTGTATACCAGACGTTTGTCGAGCCATCATTTTCCGGTCGCCCCAATACGCCGACATTGACGAACAGGCCTCTGTCTAGCTTGCGGTTCCACTTGATCCCAGTATGTGTTGCTGCAATTACGTCCGCACGTTGAACTTCCAGTAGATGTTCCAGGTAGTAATCAGATGTAGTCGACTCCCAAAGAAACTCATTGGTGCGACGGGGACTTCCATGGCAAAGCAGGATATTCTGATCGTCAACGGTCAGTCGTATCTCCGGAGGTAGCCCACGCATAAATTTCCGATTTGGCTCGCTGGTGTTTTGCAGCGTGTAGTCGTAACTGATCTGTGCAAAGTGATTATCTCTCGGATCGGTGTACCCACATTGGCAGTCATTTAGTGCATTGCCAACCGAGTCGTCATAGTTTCCCTGCACGACAATGACATGGTTGTTATGAAGTATTGGAAACACACGGTCAGGGTGTGGTCCAAATGCGCCAAGATCACCAAGACAGTAGATGGCATCAACTCCACGCTGCCGTATATCTTGAAGTGCTGCCTCTAACGCCAGGTAATTGCTATACACTCCACCAAACAATGCGAATCGCGATTTTATTTTTGTATTTCGATTTGTCACGCTATGTATCACCATCGTCTCTGGCCGTATCCGGAGGGTTTACCGTCGGCTCGGTGGTGGAGAGGGTGTTGCCAGAGCTTGCATTGGTGCAGATGGAACCGTACTGATAGCAGGTGTAACACGCACCATGGTTAATCTCGAATGGAACGAGGGATTCGGAGATGGATTGTCCCAGATTGGAGTCGGGTGATTCGATCAGGATTGGACAAACGTGTACACCGCGATCGGTGACAATTCGGCTGTGTGAGCAAACTAAATTGTGTTGATCGAAATCCGAGAGCATGGTGTCGGTAACGACTTCATGCTGCAGATATCCGCGAGTGCGATTTTCTTCGGCACCGATTTGGAGTGTCGGCAGTAGCTTGATTCTTGGCCGCGAATATCCGTGTGCTTTCAGGACGGTTTTGAATTGCGAGAGCACCTCTAGATCGGATTCTTCATCCCAAATACGCGTGGCAGTGATAATGGGCAGAAATCCAAATTCGCAAAGCAGAGACACGCCTGCCATGGCGCGATCGAATGTACCATCTCCACGAATCGGGTCATTGGTCTCAGGGGAAAAGCCATCAATCGACAGTCGAAATTCCAGGGAGTAGCGACTTTGCCGTTCCGCTTCTTGTAGCTTTGTCAGCCATTCTTCTTTTAGGACAGTTCCATTGGTAAGTACGGTTGCCGGACCGTGCTGAAGAGTCCAACAGAGAATATCAACCATTTCAGGGTTGAGAAACGGCTCTCCGCCGGTGAAGTAAAACTCTCTAACACCTTCTTGAGTTGCTTGAGCGATCGATGATTGCACATCAGAGAGTGACAGGTAGCCAAACGAGCGGTTGTGTGGACTGCAACTGATGAAACAGTGATCACACGTTAGATTGCAATGCGTACCGGAGACCTGAAACCATAGTTCATCCAGATGTGTGAGGTTAACGCTGGGCATTGCATTATTAAAAAGTCGTTGATGTTAAGTTGGCTCTATAGTCTCGTACAGATCCAGATCATCACGCTGTCCAATAATTGTAAAGGCATCACGAATCTGGTTGAGGCCGGTGGAAAACAGAAAGTTTGAATTGCGTCCAAAACTCTTGCTGCCAAGTACAAACAAATCCGGCTCGGGATTTAGCAGTGTGTCGGCGCCGCCGGCGTCGATCTGAGTACAGTCGTCGGATGTGTTTCCCAGCAGTTGTGCTGCGAGTTTAATTGGCCCGTCTGTTGCATAACAAAGATGGACTTGCGTCTCAGTGAGAATGCTCATATCCGGGCGGTATCCAGTATTGTTGATGATAAAGTCCACTTCGATTTCCAGCGATGAATCATCGTCATCATCCCACTGAAGTAAAGTCACGATGTATGGGCCGGTACCGGAAATTTTGTCCACAGTGCAATGTGGATGCAAATCCACAGTGCCATCACGGACGGCACTGTTTGCTGATGTTGCAATTTCATGCCTGTGTGACAACGGGTCATCATCAATGACCTTGATCGGTGTTTGCGTGTTCTGCCGTACAACCCAACTGACCTGTGTTTCTGGCGAGTGTTGATAGAGCGATTGGAGATGATTTATAGTTGTTGCGGCAGAGTGACCATTTCCGACGACGAGTATACGAGCATTAGACATTTGCTCGCAGTTCTGGCTGTTTGGTACACCACAAAACACATCAGCTGCGCTTTCGCCGATTGCCGGCACTCCACCGGCTCCCAGATGGCGAGGCTGGCCGAGTACGCCGCTGGCATCAATTACATACTCGGCATTAAAAACCTCTTCACCTTCCGGGGTTTCAGCAAGTACACGGAATTCGCAAGCGTCACGCTCATCACTCGGCATATGTCCTTTTGACAACCATGTTCTGCCGACATTTTTAACTGCAGATCCAGTGCGTATTGAATTGGCAAGGAGGTCAGAAGTGGCCAGTGGAATAATATACTCATGCAGCCATCGTTCGCCATCAATCAACTCATCCTCATCCGGTAATTCAAGGTCTGGTGATTGTGCTAAGAGTGCTGACCTCCCAAGTCTTGAGCTATTCATGCCAAACGGGCTGAACATCTTTACATGGCCCCAGGACTGGACGTGCTCACCAACCATCCCTTTCTCAAGCACCGTGACATCGTAGCCCAGAAATCTGCCGTATAGAGCGGCTTCGATACCAACGGGCCCTCCGCCAATAATTATGATGCGTTCTGTATCCATGTGTGCTTATGTTTTCCCATCATCGCAAGGTGGAGAACATTGAAAGGTCGATTGACGGAGTTGCTTCGGTAATGGCATCAGTCATGACGATCGCCGTAGCAGGTGATAAATGTATTCCACTTCTAAAGTGACCGGATGCAACAAAGAGATTCCTAAATCCGGAAACATGTCCGATATACGGGAACGCGTCAAAACTGGCAGGTCTCAAACCAGCCCAGGTTCGCTCGACCGTATGATCCTTCAGCTGCGGCAGAATCTCATAGGCAAACTCGGTTAGCTCATGGATCATGTCGGGTGTGGTGTGCTTTTTGTATCCAACCTCTTCTTCACAGCTGCCAACGAGCAATCGACCGTCCTCTCTTGGAACCATGTATCGCGAACCTTCATTGACGATGTGGTTCAGGAGCGGTGTCTGTGTATTAAACATGACCATTTGTCCGCGAATTGGAAGAATGCCTGTCGTAACGCCAACTTGATCTAACAACTGAGCGCTCCACGGCCCAGCTGCAATGCAAATGTTGTCCGCATGAAATTCCTTTGAATCCGTTGCGATACCGACAGCTTTATCTTTATTCAGGATAATACTCGTGACTTCGTGATCTGTAATTAGCTCAACACCACGCGCCTGACATCCGGCAACCAACGCCCGAAGATGGTCCGGATTTCTGAGTTGGTATTCATCTGGCAATAGATAGCTACATCGGATGCCCCCCGTTTCGGCCAGTGGTGCCAGCTCCGGCTCAAGTTCTACCAAGTCGTTTAGTGATAGTGATGCCACAGTGATTCCATCATCGGGTAAGGCTCTCATTGCTCCATGGAGGAAGGCAGCTTCGCCGACTTTTCTCCCGACATAGATTCCCCCGCACTTTTTGAAACCATTGTCGATTCCAGTTTCCTCGAGCAGAGTTTGCGCCCATTGTTCATGAAGTTGGTGGCTTAAGCCGTGCAATTGTTCTAAGGGATCAATGGCGGATTTGAGATTAGCAGGGGGTAGAATTCCTGCACCTGCCCAGGATGCTTCTTTGCCGGGTTGCTGTTTATCCACCACGGTGACCTGACTACCGCGAGACGCCAACTCCCAGGCGATTGAGAGCCCGATCACACCTGCTCCTACGATCACGACATCAGGGGATTGTGTATCCATGGATGGGAATCTTAAAGTCAGTTGGAGTCACTGAGAAATGTAATTTGCTGCCAGCAAACAGATCTGCTTTTCTGCTTCTGTGAGCGTCTCGGGTGGTTGTTTGTTTAGGTCATTTACAGCACGCGTCAAGTCTTCAATCGTATCGACATCGTACCACGTCGCAAGCGTGTGCACTGATAGCTTTAGCTCAGCTGCCCTTTGCATGGTTTGTTTAAAGACATGCTCCGTACTCCATTGAATAGATTCAAAAAGGTCTGCATGCCCGGAGTGTAAGTTGCTAAGTCCTATCAAGTAGTATCCACCATCGTTCGCGGGTCCAATCACACAGTCATGCGACTGCAATTGATCCAAGGCTTCCTGGATTAGATGACGGGGAATGGTTGGGCTATCGCTGCCCAATAGCACGACGCTTGTAAATTGATGCTCAAAAGCGAGCTGGAAGTATCCAGTGATTCTCGCGCCAAGATCACCGTCGGATTGAGATTCAATTGCCCAATCGTCCAGCGCTAATTCCAGAAAATTTTTCGCTCGCTCTTGTGGCGTGACAACGAGTGTTTTTCTTGCTGCGATGCCAGAAATACGATCAAGCGTGCAGCGAATAAACTGTTTATATAAATCCGCTGCCGGATCGTTTCCAATACTCTGAGCGAGGCGAGTTTTGACCGTTCCCGGTTCCCAATATTTTGCAAAAACACCAATTTGAGTGAGTGAATGTTCTGCGACCGGTGGGGCGTGATTAGCATCGTCACCGGTGGCTGCTCCGTCATTTTGACCCGTCATGTCGTTTCAATCCTCAAAGCAGTCGAAGCAACAAGACTTCGTTGATTTCCCCGCGGAAGCGTATTTTTCCGTCAATCTCAACAACCGGTACACAATCACAGAATTGTTCGACCAGTTGTGGGTCCTGATCGATGTCGATTAACGTCACATCAAAACCATACGTTTCGAGAGTTTCCAGTGCATCGTCACACAAATGACAGCCTTTTCTTGTATAAAGTGTGGCTTTTCGTGAGCACATTTAACGAATTCCGTTCGTTATTTATAGAAATGGGCTTCATGACAGAATGGTCGTAGGTACGGTGAATCTACAGGGACGATTCATTTTGCCCGCACGGTTACTCTCATGGTAGACTTGATAATAGCTTGACGGCAAGCACCTGTATTGGAATCACGAAATGTCTAAGATTCGAGCCCGAGTTTTTCTCGACTACCTGCGCCGAAGCAAACTGCTGACGGACTCAGAGCTAAGGCGCAGTTTGGAATCTCTACAGGCCAAGCATAGCAATAAATTGCCCAGCGAAACTCAAGTCATCATCGATCACATGATAGAAGAAGGAGTCCTTACGCAGTGGCAATGTGACAAAATTCTGCAAAAGAAGTACAAGGGATTCTTTCTCGGGAAATACAAACTGCTGGGACATATCGGCTCGGGAGGTATGAGTAGCGTTTATCTGGCAGAGCATACGCTCATGCGACGCCTGAGAGCGATCAAGGTACTTCCCCGGTCCCGGGTGAATGATTCGTCCTATCTGGAGCGATTTCACCGGGAGGCACAGGCAACTGCGGCTTTGGACCATCCGCACATTGTGCGTGCATATGATGTGGACAATCAGGGTGATACGCACTATCTGGTGATGGAGTATGTGTCTGGCAGTGATCTGGCATCCATCGTGAAGGAACAAGGAGCGCTCGGGTTTGAGGATATCGCTCGATACGTTGTACATGCAGCACGCGGATTACAGCATGCACACGAAGCTGGAATGATCCACCGTGTTGTGAAGCCTGCAAACCTGTTAGTCGATGAAAACGGAA
>JAKUOW010000105.1:0-6420 GCA_022451045.1 Pirellulales bacterium
GCCCTCTGAACTCAGACGGTGCGTCCGGTTTCATATCGTATGTCTCTAGCTGGCTTGGGCCGCCCCACATCCAAAAGAGAATGACCGACGTTGGACGCGATTGACTACCAGCGATCGCTCGTTGCCGAAGCAATTCGGGTAGAGTTATACCACCCATTGCTAGGGTACCGGCGCGCAAGAACTCCCTGCGGTGCAGACGCTTTAAGGGAGTCGAATATTTGTTACTCATACCTGTATTCTAGCTAAGAGTGTTAGCACGCCACAATGTCTGATGCCATGGTCATATGACGTACTACGCATAAACTGATAAACTTTCGAATATGTGTTACGAGCCTTCCATTCCTTCCTGATGGTTAATCAAATGTTATTACGTACGATTTCAATTCTCGGCCTATTCGCTCTATGCTCCTGGCCATCTGATTCTGCAGCGCGTGAACCCCACCCGAAGAAACTGCAGGTGTTTATTCTTGCAGGCCAGTCAAACATGGAAGGTCACGGAAACTTCATCACGATACCTCGTTTGTTTGTAGACGAACGAGAAGAAGTTAATTCATTAAGCAAACTCGTCTTTAAGCCCGGTAAAGTCGTTACTCGCGCGATGGTTGATGATCAGATTGCTCCAATGATCGCTCGCAATGACCTGAATAATGCGATCCGCAAGAAAGAGATCACTGACCCATCAGATATAGCCGTTGCAAAAAAACAAATCGAGGTTCTAAGCCAAGAATACAAAGAGAAGTCTGATCAGATTAAGGAGTTCTTTGCAGTTTCGGATCGCGTATATATCAGCTCAATCGCGGGTAGAAACAAACGCAATGGCCCATTAACAATTGGATACGGCGCCAGCACCAACGAGATCGGACCGGAGTTGGGATTCGGAATGTCGATGGCTCAACGCATCGATTCGCCCATCCTCTTAATAAAGGCGGCTTGGGGTGGTAAGTCACTTCACTATAATTTTCGGCCACCATCAGCAGGACCTTATGAACTGAGTGAAAAAGAGCTTGCTTCGGATAAGGTAGACCAAATCAAGAAGGATGTCAGTCTAAATTATCGAATGATGCAGGAACATGTGCAGTCGGTGCTCGAGAACATTGAAGATCATCATCCACAATACGATGCTTCGGCTGGTTATGAAATTGCGGGCTTCGTTTGGTTTCAGGGATTCAACGACCAATTCTCTGATCCATTTCGAGACAACTATGAATCGAACATGGTGAATTTCATCAAGGATGTACGGAAAGAATATGACGTCCCCAAAATGCCATTTGTTATCGGCGTGTTGGGTACTGGCGTCACCGCTGAAAAGGTGGCCGAAAATAAAGTGTCCCTTGGACAGCGTGCAGCTGCCGCGACCCCAGAGTTTAAAGGCAATGTTACCGCGGTAGAAAGCTATAAAGTATGGGATCACAGTGCTTATGAAGTGTATAACAAGGGCTGGGCTGATCACTTCGCAGATTGGTGTGCCGTTGGAAGTGACCGCCCTTACCATTATCTAGGCAGCGGTAAATTCTTCGTTCGACTCGGCGATCAATTTGCCGAATCGATGCAGCGTCTGATTGAGCTACAAAACTAAACTACTTGTATCGCAACTCTCACACGTGTTCTAATACACGCCTTACACACATGCACCCTAAGGTGCAGGATTCACTCAACAATGACATCCACTGCAGGAATCTAATTATGACAATACGTGCACTATCTCTCGCACTCTGCACCGTTCTCACTTTTGCAATTAGTGCTGTCGCGGAAGAAGCGAAGTCAGTCCGCATGGGCTCTGGGGTTATGACCTTTGAAACCGTCCCCGGATGGGGACTAAGGCCGGATGGCAGTTCAGCACTCGGTGCCACGCACGGCGGTGTAGTCTGCGATTCCATGGACAATGTGTACGTGAGCGCCAACAAGGGCGTCGTCGTTTTTTCACCGGAAGGCAAGGTAATTCAAGAATACCTGGGCGGTGATTACGTTACGCTTCACGACATTGAAATTCGCCGGGAAGGTGATACGGAATTCATCTACGGAGCTGCGAACGTCGGTGGTTTTGGTATTAAGTTTAACGCCCACACTGGTGAAGTCGTATTGAAGCTAGACCCGAAAGATTCAGGTCTGCCAAACGCGAAATATGCGCCGACAGCTATCACAGTCTCACCCAATGGCGATATTTATCTCTCTGATGGTTACGCGAGTAATATCATCTTCGTTTACGACAAGAACGGTAAATACAAATTTCATTTCGGTGAAAAGGGAAACGAATTGAAGCAATTCAACACTGCCCACGGCATGACGTTGGATACCCGCTACGATCCACCCAGAATACTAATTTGCGATCGCAATCACCAACCTAAAGGCCGCATGTTGCATTACAGCCTCGAAGGTGAATTCATTGACGTAGTCGTTACGGGCCTTGGCATGCCAACCGCTGTGGTTGTTCAGGGTGATTACGCTGCGATTCCTGATCTACATGGTCGTGTGGTAATTCTCAACAAGACAAACACCATTTGCTCGATCCTTGGCCATAACGACGGCAAGGGCCTCAACTATAACGTGAAGCAAGCAGACTGGGTTGAAGGAGTTTTCTCCGGAACGCATGGATCCTACTTTGATAGCAAAGGCAATCTTTACGTACAGGACTGGAACGTAGACGGGCGTATTATCAAGCTCAACAAAATCGGCGTGAACAATTAACCTCAACACGCTCAGCATTAAATACAAAGGGCTGCACGCCGAAAGGCATGTAGCCCTTTTTTAATTGTGGACACGTCACAGCAGTCGCCTCTCAGAACTCGCTATAATTTGAACACACTATGAAACTATAGACCGGATTCCCCAATGAAAATCAATCGACGTTCAGCTATTGCCGCAGCCGCAACGGCTATTGCCGCCACTTCTCGCGTACACGCTGCAGATCATCACGAAATACCTAAAACACCAGGGGACTTTGACATCAGACTTCGTAGTCGCAAAACAAATGGTGACAAGGTCGTCTCAACAAACAGCACCGCCACTTGGAAAGCCTCTGAAACGGCCATCATCATTTGTGATATGTGGCGTGAACACCCCTGCAAACTCGCCCAATATCGAGCTGGCAGGATGGCACCACGCATGAATGAAGTCGTCTCTTGGGCAAGAGACCATGGCGTTGCTGTAATTCATGCCCCAAGCAGCGGTGTGAAATATTACGAAGAAACTCCGTACCGCGCACGCATGAAAGCTGCTCGGTTCTCCAAACCACCAGTCGAAATCCAACGCTGGTGCTACCACAATCCGGAGAAAGAAGGTAAGTGGCCGATTGTAGATGACGTCCGAAGGGCTGACGGGGCGGTAACAGGCTGCGATGACCCTTCACCACGAGCTCACAAAGATCATGACCGACACCAGCATCCGGCTATCAATATCATCGGCTATGACGGTGTTAGCGATAATGGACAGGAGATCTACAACTTCCTCGAACAGGAGGGCCGGAACAATATAGTACTGATGGGCGTTCACACTAATATGTGTGTTCTCGGTCGTCCATTTGGAATACGCCAGCAAAAATACCTCGGGAAAAACGTCGTCCTTTGCAGGGACCTTACTGATGCGTTATACGATCCACGTGACGCACCTCACGTTAGTCACGCCCGTGGTCTTGAACTCGTCATTCAACACATCGAACAATTCTGGTGCCCATCCATCCTTGGTGAAGATCTTACGAAAGTTGTCCCTGGATCCGCTGGCTAAACTCAGGGCGACAGTTCTAACCGCTCTCCCCTTCGTAAATCGAATAAATAATGAGGCCCCTAACCTTGTCAGATATCCAGGCCACCCGTCGCACTACTATTAAATCGATCGTCCTTGGGTCTGCCGCAGGTATCGCCGGCAGCATGCCGGAAACAATAGAGGCCGCCGCGCTAATTGAATTGGAACCAATCGATAAGTGGTCACGCACACATGATCGTGTTTGGATCGGAGAGGAATTCTGGTCCAATCCCATGGAGGATTGGCGCATCAACAATGGATGGGCACAATGCCAGACCTCCGCTGAATCCCGCTCAATTCACTCGGTAACTCGCCAGATCACCAATTCAGACGAGTCATTCGCGATGTCCATCGAATTGTCTCAATCCGTTCCGCTGAAGAATGATGGTGGTGCCGGCTTCAAACTCGGAATTAGAAGCGATTTGAATGAATACCGCTCAAACTGCTTTGCAAAAAACGGGCTAAATGCAGGCATCATTAAGGGCGAGCTTGTCATTGGGCAAATAAAATCCAAACTGGAACACATACCGGAACAGTCACACGTTGTACTGAACGTCATCGGTTTACGCAAAGGGCCAAGTTACGAACTTCAGATGGTTGCATCTGACCCCAACTCAGATAAGGAATTCGGGCGCATTCGCGCGGAAGTGCCGGCGGCACGCTTACTTGGAAATATTGCAGTGGTTAGCCAATATACCGGCCCAAAACAGCGGACCGGCACGCCTGGTTATAAATTTCGAAATTGGCTCGCCGGTGGTAAAGCACTATCAAACAACTCTGAGCAGGCATTTGGTCCAATTCTTTGGACAATGTACACCCTTAATGATTCTCGTACAGAAGACGGATTTGTCCTTAAGCTGTCTGCATTGCTAGGTCCAATCGGCAAAGAAGACTGTGCCGAAGTTGAGATGTACGTGAAACGCAATGATGAGTGGACGCCAATCGGCAAAGCCGGAGTTAAACAGGGGACATGGACTGCCACTTACCGTCTGGCGAATTGGGATGAATCCACAGAGACTCCCTTCAAGATCGTCTACCAACAGGAATACAAAGCAGGCAAACCCACCCGTCATGAATGGCATGGCACGATTCAGGCAAATCCAACTGGGCGACCATTTAGACTTGCAGCGCTTACGTGTCAAAACGACTACGCGTTCCCGTACGCACCAGTTGCTGAGAACATCGTCAAAATAAAGCCGGATATGCTCTACTTCTCCGGCGACCAACTTTACGAAAGTCACGGCGGATTCGGCGTTATACGAAAACCCGCGGAACCAGCAATTTTAAATTACTTGCGAAAGTACTACCAATTTGGCTGGGCTTTTGGAAATGCCATGCGACACGTCCCTACGGTTGTCATTCCTGATGATCACGACGTGTTTCACGGAAACATCTGGGGGGAGTCTGGGGCAGCGATGAAGGATCTGCAACAAGGAACGTCCGCCAAAGGCGGTTATCGACAACCTGCGGAAATGGTTAATGTCGTCCACCACACGCACTGCAGTCACCATCCAGAGCCATTCGACCCAACTCCAGTCAAGCAAAACATTAGTGTGTATTACGGCGACTTGGTCTATGGTGATGTCAGTTTCGCCATTCTCGGTGACCGTCAATTCAAAAGCGGACCTGAGCGCGTTAATACGGGTCCAGGGCGTGCGGATCATGTACCCGATCAGAACTTTGATACCAGCACTCTTGATAAAGATGGCTTAGTCTTATTGGGCGATCGTCAGGAGCTGTTTTTACGAAAATGGGCCAGCGACTGGCGAGGGCATTCCATGAAAGTGCTACTTAGTCAAACAGTACTTGGCGGGGCTGCCACTCATCACGGGGGATTCAAGGGGTATCTGAAGGCGGACCTGGACTCTGGGGGATGGCCGCAATCCGGTAGAGATCGCGCCATTGATATCATCCGTCCATCCATGGCACTTCATATCAACGGCGACCAGCATTTGGCCTCGCTGATTCAATATGGAGTAAAAAAGCAAAGAGATAGCAACTGGTCATTTTGCACTCCGGCGATTGCGGTTGGCTATCCCAGGTGGTGGCGTGCAGATGAAATGGAAATGCCTCATGAAAATCGTCCGCAACATGGACTGGCACATACCGGTGAATTTCTCGACGGCCTCGGAAATAAGATGTACGTATACAGCATCGGTAATCCAGAGGTTGCTTCAAAACGCCCGCGATATGAACGGGCACATCAAAAGGGCAGTGGATTTGGATTTGTGTTAATCGACACGGACGAAAAGACCTACACGCTTAACGCATTTCGGTTCTTGTGTGATCCCACCGATGAGGCAGCGGACAATCAGTTCCCCGGCTGGCCGCTCGTGATCCATCAGCATGAAAACAAAGGTGAGAACAGAGTAGGGTAGCGGAAGTAGCCAGAACCGCAGACGTTACGCGACCGCAAACCCTATGTAGTCTGTTCACTATTCAAATCATGCATGCGAATCGGTGACAAAACACCAACCTTCCCAGCTTTCTCTTGTCTCTATAGGGGGAATTCCCCTATCATTCATCCAAACGCATCCGCCAATTGGTCATTAATTCCGGTTACACTACCGATATACAAATAGGCAACCGCGGAGCTACGATTGGCAAACAACAAACCAATAACCCGATAGCCAAGCAAACACGATGAACACCTCCCTATACAACCAAACACGACGCACCTTC
>JAKUOW010000105.1:6430-9966 GCA_022451045.1 Pirellulales bacterium
GAAAGCTGGAACGCTTGCTGGTTGTGGTCTGTCTATGGTGGATCATGTGTTTCGTACAGAAATGGCGAAAGCAGCGAATGGTGTCTCCCCTCGCGATACCAATTGCATCATGTTGTACATGACCGGTGGTCCGGCGCAGCAGGAAACCTTTGATATGAAACCGGATGCTGACGACCCGCATCTCGGTGAGTTCATGCCAATTTCAACCAACGTGCCGGGAACACAAGTCTGTGAGCACTTGCCGATGATGGCCGCGATTGCAGACAAGTACGCAGTAATCCGCTCAACGTGGCATGAAAGCAATACTCATGGAGTTGGCGTCGTCTACAATCTCACTGGACTGAAGCACGCACCAAGAATGCAAGGTGAGCCGCAAGTATCCCGGGATGATCCACCAAGCGTCGGAAGCGCGATACGGCAATTGCGTGGTGATCGAAACAATCTACCTGGTGCTGTTCACCTACCGGTGAGAATTGGTGACCAAAATAACTTTCGGTGGGGAGGTCAGCATGCTGGTTTCCTCGGCGCGGAGTATGATCCGCTCACCTTAATTGAGGAGAGTTGGACTCCAGGCACTCTACCGAGCAGTTTTTTGCCACCAAAAGGAGTTGGCTTAGAACGGCTTCGAGACCGTGCAGACCTGCTTAGTAAAGTCGAAGAAGGTGTTAACACCGGTTCCGACATCGACAAACCGCAGATCTATAATCGATCGCGCGATCGTGCACTAAGTATCCTTCAGTCAGATTCAGTCTGGAAGGCCTTTCTTCTCGAAGAAGAAAAGAAGAGTACTATCGAACGCTATGGCGACAATAAGTTCGGTCGCAGTTGTCTCGTTGCTAGGCGCCTCGTTGAGCGAGGCGTTTCTTTTGTAACCGTTCCATGGATGTATTTACATTCCACGAAGAACTTCGATACACACCTGAATCATTTCAAGATCATGCGAGAGCTGTTATTGCCGCCAATGGATCAGGGTTTTTCGGCTCTTCTTGAAGATCTTGATGATCGAGGTTTGTTGGATAGCACCCTTGTGTGCTGGACCGGTGAATTTGGGCGGACTCCAAAAATCAACAAGAATGCAGGTCGTGACCATTGGGGAAAAGTATATAGCACTGTTCTTGCAGGGGCAGGTATTAACGGCGGGCAGGTTTATGGTGCTACGGACAAAATCGGCGGCGTGCCAACGGATAAGCCTGTATACGTAACCGACTTTATCGCGACTGTATACAAAGCTCTTGGCTACGACAGCACAACCATCGTGCACGACCGACTTGGTCGACCCCACCCTATCGTGCAAGGGAATCCCGTACACGAGCTCTTTTAATCATCCTCTCGACACATTACTTTCTCAATTCGAGTCGGACTTTTGCGCGAAGCCCATCGTCTTCAAAAGACAGGCCGAATTCACCCGCCTTGAGATTGCGAAGTATTTTCGGCACGGGTGCCTCTTCTGGCATTTTAGGATTCACCGGACTCCCAAACACCGTGGATTCCATCTGTTGTGTTTCTTCATTCCATACGTACTTACCACCGCCGGGACAGAGGAGCTTTCGTTGCCAATGCTGTTGATGTACTTCCACCGGATCGCGATCCGGATAGCGTTTCTTCCATTCATCGAGAATGGGCAGATTGTCCCACGACATTCTCCTTAAGTCTTCAGGCATCTCTTGCTCAATTAAGGGCATGTAGAGGGGCTTCATCTGTTCGGTGACTTTTATTCCGAGGTTACTGCCATACCAGTTTGCCTTGTCCTCCTCCTTCGCGGTACCATTAGCCCTGGCCTTTTCACGATCGATTGCACGTTGCACCATTTCCTTATGGAAAGTAAAGAGCAACTGCTTACCGGTAGCGAGATAGTAGATTCTGAAGTCTTCCGGAATAAGACTGTCGATTGCGGCTGGCGAGATGGCCACATATGGCTGCTCACTGTGTTTAAGAGTTTCCCATCTTAATAAACCCGGCGCGGCGGATTCCGCAAAGCCACGTAAAGCAGCGAGAAACAATCCCAATTTAAAGCCACTGGCAACCTCAACTCGAAGTGCTACAGGTAAGCGACCCAAGTTATTTTCGAGAAAGTTCGCGGACTCGAGACTATCGAATCCTCTACCGCTCTCCGATGACCCTGCAACTTCAATCCACTCATTCCAAAACGGATCCGCGTCTGCATAGATCGATACAGAATCTCCAATCCAGTTGAAGATGTTCACCTGCAACCCGGGCGCAAAGGAACCCGCCATGCTGTTGAGTTCACGGAGTAAATTCGACTCGTGATTCAATGAAAGAACGAAGTGCCCAATAGCTTCTTTATGAGGATCACCAGATTCCTCACCAATCAACACTCCTTGGGACAACTCGATGAGGTCCCCGTAATCAGATCCGGCAATCAAAGGCATTACTGAAACGTCACTGGCAAATACACCTTCCTCTAGAGATACTTGGATCCCAATAGGATCAAAGAAGTTTCGCCAACGGCTCTGATAACCTTCTCTCCAGCGGCGATACCCTTCGGCCTCGGCTTTGGATACCTCTTCTACATCCATTTCAGAAATAGGCGTCTGGAATTCAAGGCTGCCATAAATGTCGGATTGAATTCCGCTCGATGTGAGCCTTAAATTACCCGCGTCTATCTGATTCAATTCTGAGGTCACCGCCATGGTTTCGACGTTGCCACGTACTAAGCTATCCATATTAATCGCCTGCAACTCCGCCATCTTCGCTACCGCTCGAGTTCGCCGAGCTGTAGCAATACGCCACCGCGGTCCGCACCAACGCCGAATTGTGGCATCCGAGATAAACACAAAGGCCGTTTCTTCCGGTGTCTCTATCGAATAACGAGCTCTAAAGAAGGTGAATTCTTCCAGTTCTGCCAGCGACTTAAGCGTGCCGTGTGCTGCCGACTGTAAGCTGGCAAGTTGGGATAACGAGTTCGTCACGACTACATTTCCGTCAATCGCAGTTACATAAGTTGAAATCTGTCGATCGTCGGTAACAAAACCGCTATATGAAACTCCAGCGTGGCTTCCGGTAACTGCTTTGGCGTCCGGATGTTGCTTCGCCTTTGCGGCAATCTGCGTTACCAGCAAGGGCAAGAGAGCCTTTTCTCCAGCTGGTGTTGGCTCCAATACCAGTGCCACATCACTTCCGGTCCGCAAGTACAGATCTCCACCGGTCAGCGCCACGCTTTTTATCATCTGAGAACCGAGCAATCGTGTAGCCGTATCAAGCGACAGGCACAGTTGACGCTCGTAAAATTTGCGAGTCTCTGCGTCCTGCGCGCCCGCGTTGGCAAGCATGATAAAGTCACTACCTTGTGACTTCATTTGATCGACCAAATCCACAACACCCTGAAAGCTACGAAAGAACACAGCATGTTGGTCAAATGGAATTGCACTAGCTAAATTGTCCTTTTTAGGCCGCTTACCTTCAACCAACGCCTGCCAATCGTATTCTCGTATCGTAATCCCGTCGAGGGTCCTTCCTTCTATGTCGCGTTGTTGATCCGCCAGTACGAATAATGGCTCAAACAGTGTCAAGTTTTC
>JAKUOW010000105.1:10007-13967 GCA_022451045.1 Pirellulales bacterium
ACCATGCCGAACCGGCACTTAAGCGGCGCTCCCACATGAGATACTGATAATATGCAGCACGTCGCTGCCAATACACGTCGTGATGATCCTCGCGTGCGTCTGACGGATCAAGCTCAAAGCTCAGCTTTACTACCTGCCCGGCACCAACAAACCAGTGGACAGCACCTTTAACCTTCTTGGCATGTGGCACTCTCAAGACGTATTCCGCCTGTTCCCATAGGGCCTCAAAAGAGCTTTGAACATCCACTGGGTAAAACTCCCCGCCGTCATGCAGCTGCACATAGGGTGGTTGTCGCCAATCATTTGATAGGAGGCGACCTTCAACCAAATTCTTGCGAAACGCCGATCTAACGTTCGCAAACGAACCGTCCGTATATTCAAGGGTCAATAGATTTAATCGATAGTAACGCGTTGAATCTTCGTCACCAGCGATGCTGTTAGTACACCAAAATACCCATAACACCCACGACAGACTTAGGTGTCTTAAATACTGTGATTTATTACTGGCAAACATCAGTAATCTCCCGAAAGATTATCAAGACTGCAAATCCACGACTTTCACGTCGCTTATCACGCATCTATTACACCCGGGATAAAGATCCTGTAGCAATCGTAAAACACGCTACAATGCAGCCCTTTGTCGTCAATTACGCTACAACGGCGCACTTTCGTTACTCAGATAGCCTTAGTAATTCTGCCGAGATGTCATCCACCTTAGCGCACCCACACGAGATCATTGCATTTTGCAATTCATCACGGAGTAATTCCAGCACCCTATAAACACCAGCTTCACCCGCCGCTCCTAAGCCCCATGCATAAGGACGCCCCACCAATACGGCTTTCGCACCAAGAGCCAGTGCTTTAAGCACATCAGTACCACGGCGTATACCGCTGTCCAAATACACCTCTGCATGGCCATCGGCGACTTCGACAATGGACTTAAGTGACGCAATCGACGATGGCATACCGTCAAGCCTTCGACCGCCGTGATTTGAAACAACAATGCCGTCAACACCTTCGATGACCGCACGATGGGCATCTTCTTCCCGTAACACGCCTTTGAGAATAATTGGCAACTTTGTTCGTTTTCTCAGCCAACCAATAATCTCCCATGACAGCGCTAAATCCCACGCCTCAGCATTGAACTTCTGCACGTCCTGCTCAGGCATGTCCATATTGATATGGTTAAAGCCGATATCGCGCAAATGTTTAACGAGAAAATCTTTAGGCACGGAGAATCTGTTACGTCGGTCAGAATCCTTCCACTCTCCGAGGTCTACGGTCAGGACAATCGCCTTGAATCCCGCCTCTTCCACGCGTTCCACCAGACGTGCCGTCACTTTCCGGTCTTTCGGCACGTACAACTGGAACCACTTTGGCCCCTTTGACGCCTCCGCTATTTCTTCGACACTATTGTGCACACTACTGCTCATGCCATAAATCGTCCCCATCCGATCCGCAGCACGGGCCGCAGCAAGACCTCCTTCCGGATGAAACATCCGTTGACCAGCCACGGGGGCTAATAGAATTGGTATTTGCACTTTTCGACCAAGTACATCTGTGGACATATCAGTCATACCCACACCAGAGAGCAAGGGCGGCAATACTTGTATGCGCCTGAATGCCAAGACGTTTTCAACGAGCGTTGTTTGATCACACGAACCTGTGTCGATGTAATCGAAGGTCGCCGGAAGCATGCGTGCTTTTGCCATCAGGCGAATATCCGCTATGCTGACCGCCTCGTTGATCTCTCCAACCTCGACGCCTTGTTCCTGACCCGGCACACCTGCATTTGCCGTTTCACCATCCGGCGCAGCAGCGCCAATGCCACCGGCCGCTGTAAACATAACCTGTCCAAATGTCCGCCGTTTCATTCAACAATCCCTTATCACCCAACTGCGCACGGACTCATATAATCTGGCATCATTCCGCATCGAGCGCCTTTTCAAAAGCCTCGTTTAAAGCCTCAAATGCGAACTTATTGAGCACGGCAATCAATCCGCGATCACCTTGATCCTTAACAATATCACTCAGAGTATCTATCGCGTTGTAGAGATTCTCCATTGCAGTTTCATAATGCTCGAGCGCTTTCTCCGAGTCGCCTGCTGCATTCGCTATAGCCGCTTCCCGGACTGATTTGATCACACTCAGATATTCCACAACATATTCGCCGCGTTTTCCCCAGTAGAACAATAGTCGCTTTGCCTTCGGCGGGCTTGCGTCGTGCGATCGATAAATCTCAACCATCGCGTTTGTATACAACTCATTGACTTCCTCCCACCATTCCGGCACAGGCTGATTATGGTGATGTTTCATTAACATACCGCGGACAGGGAAGTTGAATCCGATATCGTTCTTATCCGTAATCTCTGTAGCTTTCTCGATTGCTTGCATTGCTAGCCAAAGTCGATCTGCGACTTCCTGCTTTTCGGTAATTACCGTAAAGAGGCTGTCATGGGCGTTCCGCGCAGTTGTGGCCGGGTCCCAGGCCGCACGTCCGAGGAAATGCACGACGGGATCAAGATCAGCCATCAGCCAATACCGCGTTGAAAACCCATCCCATCCTGCATCACGCAATTTGTTGATGATCTTCTCCAAACGCTGGGTGACCTGCTGCGATAGGGGCCCTATATTGTCGTCTGCCAGAGTCATAACAAACCTGCATTTAACCTTGTCAGTCTGCGGCTTTTTCAGGTACTCACTATTCTCATCAACGCGTCTGGCCGTGTAATCTATGAAATTCAGCGTCTCAGCATCCTTAGGTAGCAGTGCCGACAAATACGGAAATAGCTCAGCGTCCACATTTCGAACAACTAGTTTTACAGAATCACCGTTTGGCTTGTTTAGCAGATCCTCATGATTCGCCAATAGCGACCTTAAAAACGCCAGGCCAACGACATTTCCTTTGAGTGCCTGTTTGCCGCGTTCGCCACTGGCAATAATCCCGCGACTCTCAACCGCCTTAATTAACTCTTCTAATTCAGGAAGTTTGACATCTACGCCGCTGCGTAACATTTCCCAGGCGTCCACCGCATGCTCTCCCCATTCCGGGAATTCAGGCATTGTGATGTAAATGTAGTCCACATCGGTATAGGTATGTAAATAGGCCCTGATCTTGGCCTTTGCTAATAACTGTAATTGCTTATCATCAAACGACTGATTAGCACCCGGCCTGATAGTTAAGTCGTTTAATCCACGCGCATCCACCGCACCCTCAAGCGCCGTCTTAAACTCTTTCGGATATTGAAACGGATTAACCACTATTCCGGTGGTCATACCCAGACGTGTTGCCTCTTTAATAATCTCCTTCAGATATGACTCGCCTGCTATGATCATTTCTTCATAAGTAGACTTTCCAGAAAAATGCGGATTCTCAAAGACCTTCAACCCTCGCAGTGCGTTGCGTCCTGGAGCTCCTGGCGGTAAATCAAGCTTTTCTCCATACCACATCAACGCGGTTCTCTTATTAATTCCGTTGAAGCTGTAATGCACATATGGCTGCCATGCATATACCGAAATCATCACGTTGTTGAATCGATGTTTAGCTAACTGCTGCAGTACGCTCCTATGTTCGTCAAGCGACCATGATTCCGGCCCAATGGCAAAATCATTTACCGTACGCCAGGTGCGCGTGCGAAATTCGGGTTCATCCACCACATCCAGAGAGGACAAGTCCAGTGACTTTACGTCGGGATATACATCGCCATCTCGCAATAGATAGCGAACGCCATGCTGGTAACCGAATTCGTAAACTGCCCACAACGTCGCTGCATCGCTGCCCCCACCGACAAATATCGCGCGACCGTTTGGATGTGACTTCACGACAATCCCCTGATCGGTGACTTTAGGCCAGAGATCACCAATCGCCTTTGCAAGCGTTTTGTTACTTCCGGGATTACCAAGAAATACTGTCGGATGATCTGTGTCTTGTGCGCCAATGGACGTTTCCACACCAAATAG
>JAKUOW010000106.1 GCA_022451045.1 Pirellulales bacterium
GCCCTTGTCATCTTGTGTCATACCATCGGGGACGCGCCCCGCTTCACAATCGAAGAGCATTTGCTGGCTGGATAGGTCGAGTGAACCGGCTGCCGCAATCTTGAATTTCCAGAGCTTGCGGGAGCCGCCAATCGTATTGTTGTTATTGTCAGCGATGAACATGTGGCGTTGATTCGGTGTGATGATCAAACCATTTGGTCGATCGACTTCATGTGCAATAACCATGGTCACTTTGCCCGGAGCATCGATTCTGTACACACCTTCGATGGGTAGACCATTGCTGTCCCTGATGTCGAGGTCTTCCCGGGGGCCGGATTTCGGATCTGTGAAGTAGATGCGTCCCTATTTATCAATTGTCAGGTCATTAGGTTGATTAAATGGCTTGCCGTTATAGACATCGGCCAACACCGTCAGCGTGCCGTCGAGTTCGAAACGAATTACTCTGCGTTTGGAAGGTTGGCAGCAGACCAGTCTCCCTTGCCAATCAAAAAGGAGTCCGTTGGTTCCGAGGTTCTCTTTGTAGATGCTGTGTTTTCCATCCTGATAGCGATACACATGGCCAAAACTGGTGAGGAGTCCAAGGTTCGGATGATACGCCGGACCCTCACCCGCTCCTTCGGTTGTTAAATGTTTTACCTCAGCGCCTGCTTCGAATAATCCACTCTCTTGCCAAGGTGATTGTGCGTCTGCTCGAGATGTGGCGAGAAACAATAGTGCGACTGGAAGGAATGCTCGAAACAAGTGCATGTGACGTCCTTTAGGTTACAGCGAGTAATGGGGGAATGAAATGAATCTATGATTTGCTAGAATACGTGCTGAATGACCGAGTAACAACTCTCTTTGCGAGATAAATAATGAAACTGAATTCCCTGGTATTCGCACTCTTCTGGATTTGCACACAATTTCAACCTATATCCGCGCAGGATGCAGATGTTCGCGAACAGAAGCCGGTGGTGGTCGAATCACAGGTGCACAAAGGCGGTGAATATGACAAAGTGCTTGGGGAAACCAAGGAGGAGCCAAAAGGTGATGGCCTGACGGACGACGGACCAAAGGCAAGTTGGATTTGGCCAACCAGAGAAAGTAAGAACGGGGACCGCTGGTACTTCTTCTATGAATTTGAGGGCGGTAGTTCTAAAGCGGAATTGTTTGCCAGTTGTGATAACAAGATGACGGTGTATTTAAACGGCAAACGCGTTGCAAGCAGTAATGATTGGGGTCGCCCGGTAATACTCGACGTTCAAAAGCATATCAAGTCCGGTGTAAACAAAGTGATGGTGGATGGCGACAATGAGGGAAGTGTCGCCGGACTGATTCTGAAGCTGGCGTTACAAGATAAAGCGGGTAAGGTTCGTTACGTACTGAGCGGTAAAGACTGGAAAGCAAGTCGCAAGGCCGATGGAAGCGATCTGCAGTCGGTGATAGTCCATGGGGAATACGGAGTCGGACCGTGGGGAAATATCAAATCCTCTCCAAAGCGGTCAACGACATTGTTGGCCGATATCCCACGCGATGTATTCATGGTGCAGGAAGGCTTCCAAATTGAACAGCTATATAAGGTCCCCAAGGGTGATCACGGTAGCTGGGTAGCCATCACCTTTGATAACAAAGGACGACTCATTGCGAGTGATCAAGGTAATAAGGGGCTCTACAGAATAACGCCACCGGTGGTTGGTTCAGATGAAGTAACGAAGATTGAAAAGCTAAAGACTCCTTACAGTAGTGCTCAAGGACTGCTATATGCTTTTGATAGCCTTTATGTTTCTATCAACGGAGGCATTGGTAGTGGTTTGTATCGGGCACAGGACACAGACGGCGATGATCAGTTTGACACGTTCTCTAAACTCAAGGAGTTCAGAGGAGGGGGAGAGCACGGTCCGCACTCACTGCGGTTAAGCCCGGACGGTAAATCGATCTACGTTATTGCGGGTAATCATACAGATCCACCTGGATCTCCGGATGCGAGCCGTGTACCACTTAATTGGTCAGAGGATCATTTGTTGCCCCGTCAGTGGGATGCGCGTGGTCATGCCAGAGGCAAACTCGCCCCTGGTGGCTGGATTGCCAAGACCAATCCTCAAGGTGACCATTGGGAGATGGTCAGTATTGGCTACCGTAATCCATATGACTTTGATATCGCACCGAATGGCGAAATGTTTGCTTATGACGCCGACATGGAATGGGACATGGGGACACCATGGTACCGGCCAACCCGTGTTGTTCATGTAACAAGTGGTAGCGAGTTTGGGTGGCGTAGTGGTACCGGCAAGTGGCCCTCCTATTACGAAGACAGTCTTCCAGCGGCCGTGGACATTGGTCCGGGATCTCCGGTAGGTGTCGTGTTTGGTACGGGCACAAAATTCCCGACAGATTATCAAAAGGCTTTGTATATTCTGGATTGGACCTTTGGAACGATCTACTCAATCCATTTCACACCAAATGGATCAACCTACACTGCAGAAAAGCGGCAGTTTGTGTCCCGTGCACCGTTGCCACTTACGGACGTCGCGGTCGGCCCTGATGGTCATATGTACTTCACCATTGGTGGTCGGGGTGCGGAATCTGCTTTGTATCGAGTGTCTTACCAGGGCAAGCAATCCACCAAATCGCCTAATTGGGATGATGATAAATACAAACAGTTGCGTGATTTGCGGCATGAACTTGAAGCTTTTCATGGTGTACAGAATCCAAAAGCAGTGCCGACTGCAATTAGAGAACTAGGCAGCGAGGATCGGTTTATTCGATACGCAGCCAGAATAGCGTTGGAGTCACAACCTGTTGAACAGTGGGCTACAGGTGTACTGGCATTGAAGGACCCAGTTGCAGTGATTAATGGCGTCATAGGAATTGCGAGACAAGGCGGTGAGAAATTTCAGGCACAAGCCATCGAGAAGTTGTCAGCGATCGATATGGGCGAGCTCAGCAAGCAAGGCAAACTAGCTCTTCTTCGAGCTTATGCTCTGACATTTGTGCGACTGGGAGAATCGTCTATTCCAGTAAAAGCGGAGATTGCCAGTGCATTGGAAGAGCACTTTCCAAGTGGCGATAATGAACTAGATCGGGAACTGAGCCGAGTACTCGTTTACCTGGATTCCCCGGTTGTGATTAATGAGGCCTTGCGCTTGATGGCGGAGGAGTCAGAGGCAGGAGAGATTAACATCCCCGAGTATCTCTCTCGCAACACTGGGTACGGATCCACAGTCGCCAACATGCTGGCCAATTCACCGGAGTTGCAAAAGGTGCATTATGCATTGGTGTTGAGAAATATGAAATTTGGATGGACACTGGAGCAACGCCGTCAGTACTTCCAATGGCTCGCAGATGCAAGTGCCAAGAGTGGTGGCGCGAGTTACACTGGGTTTCTGCTTAATATCCAGTCAGAGGCGCTAGCGAATGCAAGTGAAGCCGAACGAGCTGCTCTCGACAGTAGCGTAATTGCCCCGCCACCAAAGGAAGAGGATTTACCGAAGGCGGAAGGGCCTGGTAAGGCATGGGCTGTGGAGGAGCTGGTGAGCCTCGTTGATGATGGACTGGTAAACCGCAGCTTCGAAAATGGTAAGAAAATGTTTGCGGCTGCCAAGTGTGGGTCATGCCACCGATTTGCAGGTAATGGCGGCGCGACGGGTCCAGATCTTTCGAATCTTGCGGGTCGTTTTGGTCACAAAGAATTGGCCGAGGCCATCGTCGTGCCGAGTAAGGTCATCTCGGACCAATACCGAGCAATGCAAATCCTGACGACTGACGGAAACGTGATTACTGGTCGCGTCACTAATGAGTCCGATGGCAAAATCACCGTTCTGCTTGACGCAGTTGATGCTACAAAGGTGGCAGAGTTGGATGAGGGTGACATTGATGAAATGACGCCGTCGAAACTATCGCTTATGCCTGAAAAGTTGCTTGATAAGTTGAATAAGGAAGAAGTGCTGGACTTGCTGGCATTTCTGTTAAGCCGTGGTAACAGTGAATCGCCAATGTTTACGAACAATTAGCAACCCATCCGGAGCGTGTTTTAGACTCAGCCGTGGTTGATTCAAAGATCTACAACTTTTGAATACTTAAGGAAGAACTATGCGCATTGCATTTGTCCTGTTGATGTTGATCGGTTTGCCGCTTCAGGCAGCTGACAAACCCAATGTGCTGTTTATTTTTGCGGATGATCAGAGCTTTGAGACGATTCACGCACTAGGTCATGAACGTATAGAGACACCTAATCTGGATTCGCTGGTAGAGCGTGGTACGACGTTCACCCATGCTTACAACATGGGGTCATGGAGCGGTGCGGTTTGTGTAGCAAGTCGATGCATGCTCAACACCGGTCGTTTTATATGGAATGCGAATGCAGTGTTCGCCAAGACTGAACAGGAACGCGTAGAGGGGCGATTTTGGTCGGAATACATGAAAGTGGCGGGCTACAAGACGTATATGACGGGCAAGTGGCATGTGCGCGCGGATGCCACTAAGGCATTTGATGTAGCCGCTCACGTGCGTGGTGGAATGCCCAATCAGGTAAAGGAAGGATACTACCGACCCAAAAGCAAGGACGACAAAACCTGGCTACCTTGGGACCCGCAATGGGGTGGGTTTTGGAAAGGCGGAAAACACTGGAGTGAAGTGGTAGCTGATGATGCTATCGGATTTCTGGATGACGCGGCGAAGCAGGATAATCCATTCTTCATGTATATAGCGTTTAATGCGCCGCATGATCCCCGTCAATCACCGAAAGAGTACGTGGACAAATATCCTATCGATACCATCGCTGTGCCGGATAACTTTTTGCCGCTTTATCCACATAAAGACTCCATTGCACTAGGTACCAAGCAGCGAGATGAGAGCCTTGCTCCATTTCCTCGCACGGAGCATGCGGTAAAAGTAAATCGCCAGGAATACTATGCGATCATTACGCATATGGACGCCCAAATTGGAAGGATTCTAAAAGCGTTGGAAGAATCAAATCAATTGGATAATACCTACATTGTGTTCACAGCGGATCATGGATTGGCGGTCGGTCACCATGGCTTAATGGGTAAGCAAAACATGTATGATCACAGCGTACGTGTACCGTTCATGGTTGTTGGCCCTGGGGTAGATGCAGGAAAGAAACTAGATGCACCTATCTTTCTTCAGGATGTTATGCCAACGACGTTGGAATGGGCCGGAGTAGAAAAGCCGGAGCACGTTGAGTTTAACAGTTTGACGCCGTTTTTGGCGGGGGACAGGACAGAGTCATACTACGATGCGATTTACGGGGCATATCTGGGTGTCCAACGAAGCATCACGTACGACGGATACAAGTTAATCGTGTATCCCACGATTAAGGTGGCAAGGTTGTTTAACCTTGGTAAGGATCCGTCAGAGAAAGAAGACCTGATTGCCAACAAGAAGACGACCAGAATTCAAAAAAAGCTATTTGCGAAGTTGTTGGAGTGGCAGAAAACAACGCACGACAAATTGGACGTGGCCGCAGCATTTCCCGACTTAATGCCTTAGTAATCCAGTTACCCTTTTCACTTAGGCAACTGAGAGAGGTAATACTCATAGGCTTTGGCAGGAGAGTATTCCGCTTGGTCAGAATTACTGTGAATCATCACACCGTAGTGCACGGTAAAAGATTCGCCCTTTTTGAGTACGACCGATTGCTTCGGGTCGTTAAGTGGTCCTAGCGGGTTGGCAGCTAACAAACCGTAATCGCGTGCATGCCACCAGCACTTTCGAAAGCTCGCCGGGTTTGTGAACAGCGTAATACCTACCCATCGGTCTTGCTTCTTTCCAGCGTAGTCTACCCATTTGGAGTCTTTGCCCCAGATCTGATCACCGCCGTTTCGTCCTTCGTTGTCGGTCATAGATGCTCCCGCTTCGACCGTTAAGTCTTTTGACATGCGTACCGCCAGCCCTCCTTCTTCTTTAGATCCAAATATTGCCGCGGAGGATTCACCAGTTACGGTTGCTTGCAGTGTTACGAGAATCCCGAAGGGTGTTTTGCGAAAGGTATACGTTGCATCTTCCCGCGCAATTCTCGACTTTTTGTCATCTGCCAGGTAATAGCTGCGAGTTGAGAAATGGGCAATCTTGCCACTGGTCGGCTTCTTGAGAAAACGGTCGTGCACTGTGCGGCCGCGCATATGCCAGTAATCCAAGCCATTAAGTTGTCCCCACGTGAAAAATATCCCCTGATGATGTGGATGATCATCAGGGTCGTCTTTGGTTGTTGGATGATTTCGTGTGACTTTTATATGGTCGGTCGTAAACACGTTGGAGATGTACGGCCTACCAACGGGTGATTCGGTGTGTACAAATGTGGCAAACTGTTTGCCGTTCATGTGGATTGTTGCGCCGCCATCGGTCGCCTTGAAGCTGACCTCATCAGCATTCAAAGAACTGGCAGTTATTACGCATAGTGCAAGCAGAGATCGGTATGTCATTTTTTAATGCAGTAGAGATGTGTAGTTGTACGGATGTAAATTGAATCGTCAGCAACTGCCGGCGACGCCATGCAACCTGAGTCCAGCTTGTTTTGGCTGACGACATCGTAGGAGTCGCCCAGTCGTACGACGGTGGTTGTGCCATCTCGGTCGAAGAAGTAGATATGTTCATCTGTTGCAATGGGTGATGCGCTGAATGAGCCGCCAACGCGACTACGCCACACGAGTTCACCGGTTTTTGCTGTAATGCATGAGGCGACACCTGTCTTATCGGCAACAAAGTAAATCAGCCCGTTTACAACAGTAAGTGATGGAGTGGATGGGCAGGACATGCTGTACCGCCAGCTGACGTCTCCGTCAGCGAGGATGCCTTTGGCAGTAGAATTCAAGGCCCAGATTTCCGGCCGGCCAAAGTCCGTAACCACAAATACGGTTCCACCGGAGAACACGGGTTGTGGTACTGCAGAGAATCCACTGTATGCGATCCGCCATACTTCTTTGCCCGTGTTCGGGTCATATGCATAACAGCCCTGTGCAGCGGGGCTCACAAGCAAATCTGCATTGTCAATCTTCTGAATAGCCGGTGTAACAAATGCTTTCCTCGCGTGATTTCCAACTCCCGATAAATCAATAGATCGTTTTGTTTTCCATGCAGTTTTGCCAGTCTTTTTGTTTAGGGCGGTGATAAATTGCACGTCGTATCCATCGCAATGAAAGATCAAAAGATCCTTGTACAAAATCGGCGACGATCCAGGGCCTTCCTGATGGTTCAGGTTTATGTCTGTTCGTTTCCAGCGGATTTTGCCAGTTGAGGTGTCGATGGCTGCCACGCCATAGGTGCCAAAGTAGACATAGACCGCGTCATCTTCGATAGCGGGCGTTGGCGATGCGAAACTGTTCAGTGCATTTGAGGCTTGTAGATTATCGACAGAAAATAGTTTTACATTGTGCTGTAAGTTACCTGTGCGGTCATAGCAAATGGCGTGAAGGGAGTGACCCTCATCCATCGCAGTGCCCATCCAAATCTGGTCTTTCCATACCACGGGCGAGGAGTGACCATAGCCGAGCGTCTTTACCTTCCATGCGACGTTTGTATTTTCATTCCACTCTAACGGAAGATTTTTGTTGGCGGTGATCCCGTTTGCGTTAGGCCCGCGGAAGCCGGGCCAATTTTCAGCGATCGCCGAGGATGTGCTAAGGGTCAGAATCAGGCTAATGGCGAGGATTTGTTTTATACGGCTGAGCATAGAGGTATCAGTTCAATTCTCGTGGAAAATACGGGGATTCGATCGCGTGCGGATTCGCATGCGGGTTGTGGGTCGTTATTATAACGCTTTGAAGTGTGTGTGCGGCCGTGGAAAGGTAATTGGTGAAACAAGTGGCAATAGCAACGTTGGGTGGTGGGTGTTTCTGGTGTGTCGAGGCGGTCGTTCAGCGGCTTCGTGGCGTAGTCTCTGTAACGAGTGGATATACAGGTGGGGAGACCGAAAACCCGTCCTATAAAGAGATATGTACTGGTGCGACGGGCCACGCGGAGGTCGTGCAAATTGAATTTGATGAAAAGCTAATCGACTATCGGCAGTTGCTTACGGTTTTTATGCTCACCCATGATCCAACGACCCTGAATCGGCAGGGGAACGATGTAGGTACGCAGTATCGCAGTGCCATTTACTACCATGACGAACAACAGCAAACCATTGCTAAAGAAGTTATTGAGGATATAGACAAGTCAGAGGTGTACGGAAGTCCGGTGGTGACGGAGATCTCACCGCTAGGAGTCTTCTATGCCGCGGAGAGTTATCATCAGAATTACTTCAATCAAAACCCTAGCCAGCAATATTGCATGTTTGTTGTAGGAGAAAAAGTTGCTAAGGCACGTGCAAAGTTCTCCGATTTGATGATCGCTGAGTAATCTTTGTTACCGAGCGCTAAGCAATGACGTCATGTACCACATCGCCGTGTACGTCGGTAAGCCTAAAGTCGCGACCGCTATAGCGGTACGTTAGGCGTTCGTGATCAAGTCCCATCAGGTGCAACAGTGTTGCATGATAATCGTGCACATGCACCCGATTTTCAACAGCCGTCAACCCGAATTCATCAGTAGCGACATATCGGAATCCCGGCTTCACCCCGCCGCCGGCCATCCACACGGTGAAACCGTAATGGTCGTGGTCTCGTCCCTTTTGTCCTTCACTGGTTGGAGCGCGACCACACTCCCCCCCCCAAATCACAAGCGTGTCTTCCAACATGCCACGTTGTTTTAGGTCGGTTAGCAAGGCAGAAATGCCCTGGTCACATGCATCTGCCAATCGTTTATGGCCTCCGGCGATATCGCCGTGACCGGTGTCCCAGGCAATGTCATAACCATCGATGGACAAAGATAACTGAACCATGCGGACACCACGTTCGACAAGTCGGCGGGCAAGCAAGCATCCCTTGGCGTATTCCGTGTCACCGTACAAGTCCAAGGTGTTTTGGGTTTCCGTGGACACATCGAAGGCCTCTGGAACCGCAAATTGCATGCGGAACGCCATTTCCATTGCTTCTATGCTGGATTCCAGTTGAGAGTCTGATTCCTGTCGTGCCAGGTCAATGCGATTCAGTTGGGTGAGCAGGTCTGCCTGTTCGCGTTGGGCCAGACGTGGCAGGTAATTGTTTTTCAGATCAGCCATGATCCTGTCGGGATGCATTTGCTGGATGTTTACATAGCAGCCGCTATAGGCTCCAGGCAGGAAAGCATTCCCGTAATTGGCCATTTTGCCACGTGCTTGAGCACGTGGGCTCATGGAGACAAAGCCAGGAAGGTTTTGATTATCACTTCCGAGGCCGTAAACGAGCCAGGATCCCATGCTTGGGCGAATTGGCTGAAGATGACCGAGGTTCATCATGAGAATTGCACCGGCATGTTCGGGGATGTCGGTGTGCATTGAGTGGATGAAGCACAGGTCGTCTACGTGGCTGGCTGTTTTTTGAAACAGGTCACTGATCCACATACCGTCCTTGCCGTATTGTTTGAATCCGAACGGCGACGGCATTAGACCATTCTTGGTGTTTCGCAGCGATTTGCGATTGACCAGATCCGGTCGCTGACCGGCGTTCTCTGCGATGAGTGGTTTGTGATCAAACGTATCAACCTGAGATGGTCCACCGGGCATAAACAGTTGTATGATCCGTTTTGCTTTAGGAGCAAAATGTGGTGCGCGCGGCATGAGTGGCGAAGTTGCTGCATTTGCACTTGGTGCCAGCATGTCGGCTAATGCAACAGAGCCAAAACCAGCTCCCATGTTTTGGAGCATTTGACGGCGGCTTAGGCCAAACTGTTCTGGTTTGAAATCACGAATTGGCTGCATGTTAACTCATTTCTGTTTGAGACAGTGTATGGATTTATTCTACCTGAGTTTGGATTGTATTAACGAACGAACATTAGTTCATTGGAGCTTAATAGAACCTGGGCATATTGAACCCACCTGTTTATTTTCACATCGTCTGATCCAGCGCTAGCCTCAAGGAAGCTAACCCCTAGGTTGATTTCTTCCTCAGTAGGTTGGCGTGCATATAAGACCCGGTATGCCTGCTCGATGCGTTCGCTGTTCTCTGTGGAATGGCGATGAAGGTGGTCTACAAAGTGATTTGCTCGTTGAATCATGAATCCGCTGTTCATGAGGAAGAGGAATTGCTGCGGTACGGTGGATGAGGGACGTTGTGCGATTGTGGCTCGCATGACCGGAAAGTCAAATAATCTCAGAAAGGTGTCAGAGGGAAAGGCCTCGCCGCTACGACTGGAAGCGGCATAGATGGTGCGTTGTCGGGCGTTAGCAATATCTCGATGCGAGCTGCCATGAAGTCGCCATTCAAGCTCACCGGTAGCCTGAAGTAAGGCATCTCGCCATGATTCGATTGTCATGCGGCGGGGTGACATTCGCCACAAGTATTTGTTGTCTCCATCGATAGCGAACTCTGCTTCACGAAATCTGCTCTGCTGCCGATAGGTTGAAGACATCATGATTGTCTTGTGGAGTGTTTTAATGGACCAGTCGTTGTCCATTAATTCAGATGCCAGCCAGTCGAGTAACTCGGGGTGTGACGGTTCCTGACCGAGAGTGCCGAAGTTGCTTGGAGAGGTTACCAGAGCACGTCCGAAATGGTGCATCCAAATGCGGTTGACGATCACTCGAGAGGTCAGTGGGTTATTTCGATCGGTGACGGCTTTGGCGAGTTCTTTACGACCACTACCATTGGTGAATTCAACAGGTTCTGCGCCTGCTACCAGTCTGAGGAACCGTCGTGGCGCAATATCGCCTTGCTTACGCAAATCTCCTCTGAGGGCTACGTGCATATTGCCGTTGCCACCTTCGCGTAACACATGTGCATTCGGATAGTCTGGGGGCATGTTTGCCTGCGCTTGATCACGCTCAGACTTGAGTGTTTCCAGAGTCTGCTTGTCTTCGTCTGTTGCGTTGTCTTTGGCGTCCTTGATCTTCTTGTCGAGGGCACCAATTGGCTTGTTCAGATTGTCAACCTGCGCCTTCGCATCATTCCGTATCTTCACTTGTTCCGCCGGTGCGATCGGGGTTACATGTGTGGGGCTGTTTTGGAAGATGCCGGCAATCGAGTAGTAGTCCATTGTTGGAATGGGATCAAATTTATGGTCGTGACAACGAGCACAGGAGACGGTGAGTGCCATAAATGCTCGAGAAAATGTATCTACGCGATCGTCAAGAGTTTCGATTTGAGCAGCAGCTTTGCTATCCGGATCTCCACCGTCTGAACGATAGCTCGGACCAAGTGCAAAGAAGCCTGTAGCGATAGCGTTGTTGTAGTCTCCGGTTGTGTCACCAGCTATCTGAAGCTCCACAAACTTGTCATAAGCAAGGTCGCGATTCCATGCATCGATCACCCAGTCGCGATAATGCCAGGCGTGTGGTAGGTGTTGGTTGTCATTGAATCCGCCAATGCCTTCGCTGAACCGAGCTACATCAAGCCAGTGTCTTCCCCATGTCTCGCCGTAATGCGGGGATGCGAGTAAGCGATCTAACAAGTGCTCGTAGGCATCAGGCCGTTTGTCCGATAGAAATTCCTCAACCTGTTCAGGACTTGGTAGCAGTCCAGTTAAATCCAGTGCAACGCGGCGAATTAATGTGCGTCTGGTAGCCAGTGCGGAAGGTGAAAGCGCATTGGCTTTCAACTCATGCCCCACAAACAGGTCGATCGGTGACATTGTCCATTCAGGAAAAGCGTTATCTGGAAGTGAGGGACGGGTGATTGGCGCCCAGGCCCAGTGCTTTGTTTTTAAGGAGTCCCAATTGATATCTTCACCGGTAGGATTATCTGAGTCGGCAGTCTCCGTTGGCCATGGCGCCCCACGCGTTACCCAATCTTCCAGTAGTGCGATATCCGTACCGGAAAGCTTGTATTTAGGTGGCATCTCAAAAGACTGATACTTAACAGCTGAGATGATAAGACTGGCTTTGGGATCATCCGCATTAAATGCTGTGCCGGAATCACCACCTTTGGTGAGTGCTTTACGTGTATCGAGTCTCAAGGCTCCCTGGATAGGGTCAGATTTGCCACTGTGACATTCGTAGCAATGTTTTGAAAGCAATGGCCGGATTTTAGATTCAAAGAACTCTATATCCTCAGCTGTGAATGAAGGGTCTTCCGGCTCTTGGGCGGGCAGCTGCCCCGGTGTAAGTGCTACGAGCAGAGCCGTATGAATTATTAGAATTCTAAACATCAGATAGGTGTGCTTTTAAACGGGTGAGTTTACATCGGAGGACTTAGGCTGTGGTCATTATACGTTGAATCTGCACTTCGCTGAAACCGCGGTTTATTAGTTAGCAACCTACGTTCCATAACTCACAGTGTATTAAAAGGCGTGGCAATAAATCAGCTAGATAGCTTCCAGAATCGACAATGGAATGATCGGCGTGGCTCCTGCTTGAGAAGCAACATATGCGCCAAGCAGATTTGCGGCATGGAGGGTGCGAGCTAGATCCCAACCGAGCATGGTACCGGTTAGGATTCCCGCAGCGCAAGCATCACCTGCGCCCACACTGTCTGCAAGATGTTTGCTGGATACTGGCGTGTCTGAAAGTCCTGGAGGCGGCGCGGAGAGCAATTGTTCGGTTGAACATAAGGTGGTGCCTTCTTTACCGCGTGTATACACAACCAGATCGAGAGAAAAACAATTGATGAGTGTTTGTAACGATGAGTGGAGATCATGATTGACAGAAAAGCCAAGTGACTCTGCGAGTGTCGGTAGCTCTTCTTCGTTTAGCTTTAGTATGTTTGCGTGGTTGAGCCCTTTTTGCAGGATCTCCGGTGTGTAGAAGTGTTGCCTTAGATTCACATCGAATAGCTTGGTGGCGTTTGAGGCATTGGTGAGGAAACGATCGATGGTCGCGTGTGATACTGAACTGCGTTGCCCGAGAGTTCCGAAGCAAATCGCACTCGCCTTGCCTGCTAAGTCAATTTCAGCCTGCGACGTACCCAGAAAGTCCCAGGCTACGTGTTCGGTAATTGTGAAGCTATGATCCGTTTCAGTGCGAGTAACAACGGCGGTGCCGGTTGGGCGATCAGGATCTACTTGAATGTAGTCTGCGCAGACATTTCGCGATTTGAGTTCTTGTAATACCGTGTTGCCCAGATCATCACTTCCAACACGGCTAACGGGTATACAGTTACCACCGAAACGCTGGAGGAGTTGATGAGCCGTTAGAGCGAGGTTTAACGGTGCTCCGCCGAGAATTGACTTACCATCTATCTGATCAAAGAGGATTTCACCGATAGCAATAAGTTGCAGCATAGTAGGTTGGTGTAATTTAGAGAAACCCTGTTCAATGTTTTGTGCCCATGGGTGGCTTGAGAAGTGCTAGGCGGCAAAGGCGCGGGGCGGAGACTTGTCATATTCGTAACCGAATCGCTGTACGTCCTGATGGTAGTAGTCACCCACGCACTCGACAAGATCTTCAGAATAGAATTCATGTGGTTTAGGAATTCGCGACAGTTGTCGAATCTCCCCAATTGGCACGTCACAATAACACTCGGAGTCAGTGGTTCGTATCTCGTCTGTATATACACTTGCATTGAGACACTTGATGTCGACTTTCAGGCCGGTACGACGTGAAACTTCAAGAACGGCATTTTGCATGTTTTCGAAGTAACCGACAAAATCCATGTCGACGTCGCCCAGGTACAAGTGTTGTGGACGCCAGTGTGCATCATGGCTGAAGCCGGGTGTGCTTGTTACAGCGTGAACGAACTGGCGGAATGTATATTTGGCAATGCTCTGCTCCATGGACTGCATGGTCGTTGCTTGTTTCCAAACAGACCGCGGTGCAAGTAGTTTCGG
>JAKUOW010000107.1 GCA_022451045.1 Pirellulales bacterium
ACTCGCCATATTGTGCATAAAGGTATGACAACAGATTGTCAGTGGTTTATGTCAGTTACCTTCGAATTCACCGCGACATTTGTGGAGCATCACACGTTTGTGAAACTCGGTGCCGTCGCTAAGAGAAACTAATATCCACTCGCGTCGAGAATGGCTTTTTGGACAGTCAGATCATGTTGATAGCTAAATGGGAATTCACGTTTGCCATGAAGCACTTCGGCCAACTCCAGAAAATCTCCATCATATCGGCCGCCCAGCTTGGGCACCTCGATCAGATGGCTACCTTTTTTGAAGTCTCCGGTGTCCTTTGCCATGGTGACTTCGACGATCGGCGCCTCGAGGGGGCGAATGGTAATCGTGCCGTTTTCACCAACAGCTACCATTTGACGTCGGCGGAATCCTTCAACTTCCATCAGCGAGCTGCGAATTGTAGCAGTTGCCCGCGGGTATTCAAACATTCCGATAATATTGTCGGCTAGATTGTCGCGATCCGGGTAAGTATGTCGGACGTACGGAGTAACTTTATCCGGGGCACCCATGAATACAGTTAGCGAATCGATCAGGTGGCAGCCAAGCTCAAACATGGTCCCACCTTTATATTCGGCCAATGTATTTCTGGTCGATTGACCAACTGTCTTGCTGATCACACCATGCGCTTCGTGAATATTTCCAAGCCATCCCTCGCTTGCTGCCTTAAACAAAACTCGGAAGCCCGGGTTATATCGAAACATGTAACCCATCTGAATGATGAGTTCTTGTTTCTTGGCTTTGTTAACGATTCTCGTAAATTGCTTGAAATCCTCACCAGCTGGTTTATCCAGATGGATATGTAGACCGGCGTCGATACACCGTTCTGCTGCGTCTAACAGATCTTTAACCGCTGTTTCCACGCAGACGAGTTGTAGGCCAGACGTGTTGAGCAGTTCTTCTTCCGTCATCCATTTCACACCCTTGTATGCACTGGTGTTTTCTAGTTCTTTACGGCGATCAAGATCGGGTTCTACGACCCCGACAACGTCGTACAGGTCGGTGAATTTGCGCATCGTGCCGACCTTGCCAGAGGCATGGGCATGACGTGTGCCAATCTGGCCGGCCTTGATTTTTGGTGCTTGAGCTAGCGCTGCTGAAACTTGATCTGCTGCTAGTAGCCCTAATGTGCCAAGGCCGAGTTGATGTAGGAATGTTCTACGATTGTGTTGTGTCATGTTTGTTTCGCCTTTTGTTTTTTCAATGTACCGATTCACGATCAGAGTTGATTCCATGTGACGCTCCTTAATAGCCGACCGCTGCTCCGTCTTTTCTTGGCTCGGTCGCTCCGTGCAATACGCCAGCATCGTGGTCGATTAGAATCCCCTGATAGCCTCCAAATCCACCAACACTTCGTACGACGCGGTGCCCCCGTTTTTCTAATTCCTGTGCCACGACATCTGAAATTCCGGTTTCGATATGTACATATCCACTTCCGTCGGCAGGTTTGCCAGTGGGTTGTGCACTACCCAGATGGCGAATGCGAGCGGCGTCTCCTGCCTGCTGCACATTCATCCCAAAGTCGATCATGTTTACAAGGACTTGCACGTGACCTTGCGGCTGCATGTCACCGCCCATTACGCCAAAACAGAACCAAGGTTTACCGTCTTTTGTGACCATTGCCGGAATAATGGTATGGAATGGTCGCTTATGTGGCTCAAGACTGTTTAGATGGTCTTCATCAAGAGCAAACAGTGCCCCTCGATTTTGTAGTGCAAATCCGACGTTTCCAGGGACAACATCTGAACCAAATCCGTAGTAATTACTTTGAATCAGTGAGCAGCAGTTACGATCCTTATCCACAACGGTCAGGTAGACAGTATCGCCGTGCTGCAGTCGTGGATCACCTGCCGGGACATCATCAGCAGCACGAGCCATATCGATCAGTGCGCCTCGTTGTTTAGCATATTCCTTGGAGATGAGCTCTGTGACAGGAACATCCGATACGTCGATATCGGCATAGAATTTAGCTCGATCTGCAAAAGCTAATTTCTTAGCTTCGGTGAATAGGTGCAGATAGTCGGGGCTGCCTGGTCCCATGCTACGGACATCGTACGGCTCAAGCAGATTCAGAATCTGAAGGGCTGCGATGCCTTGTCCGTTTGGTGGTAGTTCCCAAACGTCGTACCCACGGTAGTTCGTAGATACGGGATCGATCCAGTCAGCTGAATGATCCTTAAAATCTTTCAAACTAAAGAGGCCACCATGTGCTTCGCTGTAACGGATGATTTCTTTGGCAATGGCACCTCGATAGAATGCATCTGCTCCCTGTTCTGCGATTAACTGGTAGGAATTAGCGAGATTGGGGTTCTTGAATATTTCGCCAAATCCTGGTGCGCGACTGCCGTTCAGCAGAAATGTAGTAGCCGAGTCAGCGTATTGCTTGAGTGCCGGTTCAGCTCCTCGCCAGTAGCCGGCAATGACTTCAGTAACCGGGAATCCCTCACGTGCTGTATTAATTGAAGGTGACAGTACATCAGAAAGGGCTAGATTGCCAAATCGATGCTGAAGCTTGTCCCAGCCACTGACGCAGCCTGGTACAGACCAGCCAAGTGGCCCGGTGATCGGGATGTAATCCAGACCAAGTTCTTGAAAATGCTTGAGCGTTGCTGCGTAAGGGCTGCGACCGCTCGCGTTAAGGCCGTATAGTCGTTGCTTTTTGGCATCCCAGTAGATTGCAAACAAGTCGCCGCCAATTCCACAGCTCATTGGTTCTACGACGCCGAGCATGGCGTTTACGGCTATCGCGGCGTCGACGGCATTACCTCCCTGTTGCAGGATGTCGACACCAACTTGTGCTGCTAGCGGATGGCTGGTTGCGACCATGCCATGTCGTGATAGCACAACACTGCGACTTTGATTGGAAAATGGAGTCGGGCGGTCATAACCCGCTTTGATTTGCTGAGCTTCTGTTTCTTTGATCGGTTCAGTCATGAAACCAACTAACATCGATAGGAAAAGGAGATAAATGAACGGGCGACGCATGTAGTGTAATCCTTCGCGAAACCAGTTTACGTTGTATCGCTGATATTCAGCACAACTGCATGGTATCATGTGCACCATGGCAATTCGAATATACAGGTCGACAATATCAAGACTGTTCTTATTAACGCTGGCTCTGCCTCAGGCCCTGTTATTGCTGTCTTCCAGTAATCTCAAAGCCGATGAATTGCTCGATCGACTCACACGGGCAACAAAACAAATTGCCGTCAGTTCGCGCACCTATACCAATGAACGTGACTGCTTCAGTTGTCACCACCAATCACTACCGGTGTATGCCCTGAGAATGGCTTCAAGTGTTGGAATCGAAGTAGATGAATCTGTGTATCAGTTGCAGGATGAACATGCTGACCGGTTTTTTTGGGACAGACGTGAAGAGCTTAAAAAGGGCAAAGGCGTTCCGGGTGGTCCCTTTACGGCGGGATACGCCTTAGTGCAGTATGCTGTTTCCCCATTTGAGGATCCAAAAAGTATTGAACCGCTGCTCACCTATTTGAAGAAATCTATAACAGAGGATCACTGGACCATTCGTACAATGAGGCGCCCACCGATGGAAGGTAGCCACTTTACAGCGACAGCGTTAGCCGTTGCAGGTCTTCGGTTATATCAAGGGAATATTGAAGAGCTTCCAGATCTAAAAGCTGTTAAAGATTGGCTTGTTAGTGCCCAACCACAGACAACTGAAGATTTGGCGTACCATCTATTTGCTTTACATTGGTTGCAGATTCAAACAGCGAATGAGTTATTTGCCACCAAAGGTCGTTTGCAGAGAAGTGAGGATGTCAGCGAAGCGATTGAACGCACAAGCCAGATGCTTCTACAAAACCAGCGATCTGACGGAGGATGGAATCAAACACCGCTGGATAAAGATAGCACATTAGAGTCAGATGCCTATTCAACCGGGCAAGTTTTAACAGCACTACGTGTTGTTGGACGACTCACAAATAGGCATACAGCGGTGGAAGGTGCGAAACGGTTCTTACTCGAAAACCAGCTTGAAGACGGCACGTGGCATGTAGTGTCCAGAGCCAACGCATTTCAGGAGTACTTTGAAAGTGGTTTTCCACATGCAAAGGATCAGTTTATTTCAATTTCAGCCACCTGCTGGGGCGTGATTGCACTGAGTACAACAATGAAGTCGAGGCCCTAAAACTCTGTTTTTAGGCGGTTGCGTGGCTTCAGATCAGTGGTACACTTAGTAGCTTAGTAGTGACTAGATGGTTTAAGTCGTTTAACTAGGAAATTTTGTAGGATTAGCTTGTCACGTGCTGTACAGGAAAGCAGGACTGGCAGGTAATAAGCCAAGTATTTGTAGGATTGTCCGGGACAAAAACGGACACTCGTTTTGGCGAGGAATTCAACGGTAGCAGATGACGATCACCAAAGAGCGGAAACAAGAATTAATCAAGGAACACCAAACGGGCGACGGCGATACCGGTTCGCCTGAGGTGCAGATTGCGATTCTAACCACCCGAATTAACAGTTTGACGGAACACATGCGTGAACATAAGAAAGATTACGCATGCCGTCGTGGTTTACTGGGTTTAGTTAGTCGCCGTCGACGGTTACTGGATTATCTCCGCCGCGTTGACCCCCAGCGATATCTTGATATCATTGGCCGACTTGGTATTCGAAAGTAACACCACGCGTCGGTGGGATTGATCACAGGCGATCGCCCGCATCTTATCGTTTATTCTCATTGCGGTCGGGTAACCGCTTCGAATTGCGTGCACTCGGCACTTGTTTCAAGACGCATTGTGTAGTTTGCGTCCTACGATCTGTTTGAGCAGCGGCCTTATGTTGTTTCCGGCACTTCGGTGTGCCGGATTTGATAAATCGGGGTTGCTGACCAGCTTGCTCTCTGGGACATCACTGTCTCCACAGATAGCTTGAATCGGAGATTGGCTTGCTTTGTCATTGTGAGTTATTCGTCAGGGATGAATGTCACTACTGTTGGAATCTCACGATTGTTGACAAAGCATTTTGATAATTGAAAGAAAAGGTATTAGAAGTGACCAAAATTCGCGTAGAAAAGCAAATTGGCGATTCGGTGTTATCATTTGAAACCGGAGAGCTTGGTAAGCAGGCGTCAGCAACGGTGATCGTTCAATACGGCGAAACCGTTGTACTAAACGCGGTGACCACTGGATCGCCACGTGCAGGCACCGACTTTTTTCCGCTCACATGCGACTATCGTGAGCGATACTCCGCTGCCGGTAAATTCCCCGGTGGTTTTCTAAAGCGTGAAGGCCGACCAGGCACAAACGAAACACTTACAGCACGTCTTACGGACCGACCAATTCGGCCGTTGTTCCCGAAGGGTTTCTTTGATGAAGTCCAATGCCAGAGCCTCGTGCTCTCAAGTGACGAGCAAAATGATGGTGACGTGTTGGCGATGAATGGCGCAGCTGTCGGTTGCCATATTTCATCGCTTCCATTTGATGGCCCTGTGGCATCCGTTCGTGTAGCTCGTATCGATGGCGAATTCAAACCATTCCCTACGGTTGATCAACTTGGTGAATCTGATCTCGATATGATCGTGTCCGGTAATCTGGATGTAGTCTTGATGATTGAAGGATTTGCTGCAGAAATTCCTGAAGATGATATGGTCGATGCCATCTTGTACGCACACGGCGTGATCAAAGAGATCTGCGAATTACAGAATGAACTCTACGAAAAGTGTGACGTTCAAAAGACCGAGTGGATCGCTCCGGAAGATGCCGGACTCTTTGGCCGTCTGCTGGACACCTACGGCGATGCCTTTAAGACTGCCAAGCAGACTGAAGGCAAGCTGGCTCGCAATGAAGCGGTTTCCGACCTGAAAGAAAAGGTCAAGGGTGAGATTATTCCGGACCCTGAAGCTGAGGATGCCATTGAAGACTCGGCCTTTAATGCGGCATGGTACAAACTTGAAAGTGCTTGCACTCGTCAGATCATTCTCGCTGGTAGTCGTCAGGATGGCCGTGGAAAAGACGAAGTTCGTGACATTACTTGTACGGTCGATGTCCTTCCGAGAACGCATGGAAGTGCTGTTTTCCAACGGGGTGAAACACAGGCACTCGTTAGTATCACGCTGGGAACAAGTAAGGACGAGCAACGAGTGGATGGGTTAACTCATAACTATTCCAAGAAATTCATGCTCGACTACAACTTCCCACCATTCTCAGTCGGCGAATGCCGTCCAATCCGTGGGCCAGGTCGTCGTGAGATCGGCCATGGAATGTTGGCAGAACGATCAGTTCGTCCAGTCATGCCGGATCCGGAAGATTTCCCGTACACAGTGCGTGTAATCAGCGATATTCTTGAATCCAATGGTTCATCCTCAATGGCATCTGTCTGTGGTGCAACGTTGGGTCTGATGGCAGCTGGCGTTAAAATTAAGGCACCGGTTGCTGGTATTTCCGTTGGCCTAGTTCAGGAAAGTGAAGATGATTACATCCTGCTGACCGATATCGTTGGTGATGAAGATCACTTTGGCGATATGGACTTCAAGATTGCAGGTACACAGCGTGGGATCACCGGTATTCAACTGGATCTCAAGATCAAGGGAATCAGTGAAAAGATCATCCGCGAATCGATGGAGCAATCCAAAAAAGCACGGTTTGATATTCTCAAAACGATGCTGAGCACGATTCAACGACCACGTGCAGATGTTGCAGAACATGCTCCGCGTCTGGAACGAACGAAGATCGATCCAGAGAAGATCGGTATGTTGATCGGTCCCGGCGGTAAAAATATCCGTCAAATCCAGGAAGACACCGGTACGGTGGTTGAAGTGGATGATGAAGGAGTCGTCACCGTTGCTGCCACTTCCGGCGAATGGGCGAGTAAAGCACTCGAAATGATCGAGGCATGCACCGCAACGGTTCAGGTTGGAAAAATCTACGACGGTACAGTTTCCAGCATCAAAGATTTTGGCGTCTTTGTTGAAATCCTTCCGGGGCGTGATGGCTTGTGTCACATTAGCGAGCTATCTACCGGTTTCATTTCAAACATCAACAGTGTTGTTTCTGAAGGTGATGAAATGAAAGTGAAGTGTATCGGAGTTGATGACCACAGTCGAATCAAGTTAAGCCGCAAGGCAGCACTCGAAGAGATGGGAGTTGATGACGAATGGGATACAGGTGAAGAGCCAGAATCACGCGGTAACGATGGTGATGATGATGGTGGTTCACGTGATGGTGGCGATCGCCGACGTTCACGCGGTGGTGACCGTCGTCGCGGTGGCGGTGGCGGTGGACGCCGTCGACGTCGCGAGTAATCCCGCGATTTGAATGTCCAAGGGAGTAGAGACCCGGTGTGGAGTTTGTCCGCACCGGGTCTTTTTCATAATTTGACGGCAGCGGCAACTGTCATGACCCATGACATGTGAAAGTTAGCAATTAAGATGAATTGCATATGAGCGACTCAAAAGTTCGACAACTCGAGAAGCGGCTTGAATCTCTTGAGGAGCAATATGGAGAGCTTGCGCAAATTGCCGGCGGATTGGCACATGAGATTAAGAATCCGCTGTCCGTGATACGTATGAATATGGAGCTCGTTGCAGAGGACTTGGAAGAAGAACCCTCAGATGATGCACGCCGCGCGCTGACCAAAGTAAACACGATTCATGACCAGTGCATTCGGCTTGAAAAACTACTTAATGATTTTCTTAAGTTTGCCAGACTTCGGAATCTCGAACTGCTCTCCGGTGATCTGAATGAGCAGTTAGAAACGGTTTTGAATCTTTTTGCAATGCAAGCGCAGGAATCAGGAATCGAGATTGTTAGCTTTCTCGACCCGAAATTACCGTCTATTAAAATGGACATTGAGACACTTCAAGCGGCATTGGTAAACCTGGTTAAAAATGCGATTGAAGCGATGCCCGATGGTGGTCAACTCACTGCAATCACCCGTGTGACACGCGATGGAGTGGCGCTGGATCTAATCGATACCGGTTGCGGAATGAATGAAACAACGGCCATGAACATGTTTAAGACTTTTTATACGACCAAGATTGAAGGTAGCGGACTTGGTTTGCCCATGGCGAGAAAGGCGATTCAGGCACATGGCGGTCGAATTGCTGTGCAAAGCGAAGACGGATGTGGAACCAAGTTCATGATAGAGTTTCCAACTCCCGCGAGAATTGGCAAATGATCAGACCGCCGGCGGTGGGATAAATCCAGCGATTGCGATATCATCAAGATACCCAAACGGGAAATATCCAAAAGGATCTCCGCTGTTGAAGATCGATTGCTGTCCATGAATACACAACTTCCAGACTCTGACTCCTTGCCTGATGCTCTGCTTTCGGGACTCAATCCGGGAGATATTCGCGTGTTAATCGTGGATAATGACCCGGCACATGCGACAGCAATGTTTGAAAGCCTGGAGAAGGAAGGTTATGATCTGACGATGGCCACGACAGGCCCGGATGGTCTGAAACGGATTGAGCAAGATACCTACGATGTCGTTGTTACCGATCTGATGATGAATGATGTCGATGGCATGGCAATTCTGGAGAACGCTGCCAGGCTGCTCCCGGGCGCTGAGACCATCATGGTGACAGGTCATGCAACTGTACCCAAGGCCGTGGAAGCAATGCAATTGGGTGCATTCAATTTCCTGGAAAAACCAATTACGCCCAAGAGCCTTCGCGCTATTACACAAAAAGCTGCGGAATCGGTGCAGCTAAAACGAGCGAATCTGGAACTGAATCAACGTCTGGATGAACGGTTTGGGTTCGATGGCGTCATCTTTGCAAGTGATCGCATGAAGTCGGTGATCGAGCGATTAAAACGTATCGCACCCACTGACGCATCCGTACTGATTACCGGCGAAAGTGGAACCGGTAAGGAATTGATTGCGCAGGCAATTCACCAACACAGCCCGCGCAAGGCAAAGCGCATGGTGCCGTTGAATTGTGCAGCAGTAGCAGAGAATCTCGTGGAGAGCGAGTTGTTCGGACACGTCAAAGGTGCATTCACGGACGCGCATAGTGACCGTGTTGGTGCATTCGAATATGCAAATGGTGGCACGCTGTTTCTCGACGAAGTTGGTGATATGCCGCTTGCAACTCAATCCAAATTACTGAGAGTACTTGAGGAAAGTCATATTTCCCGTGTGGGCGATAACCAGCAGATTGATGTCAATGTACGTGTCGTGTCCGCCACCAATCGCGATTTAGATTCAGCGGTTGAAGAAAACGAGTTTCGTCAGGATTTGTATTACCGCCTAAAGGTGGTGACAGTACATTTGCCCTCACTTCGCGAACGTCGCGAGGATATCGTACCGCTAGTTGATCATTTTAGAAAACAGTTCAATAAGCGACATCAGAAACAGGTGACAAGTGTGTCACCCGCTGTCACACGTAGGTTGTTCTCATATGAGTGGCCTGGAAATGTGAGACAATTACGCAATGCGGTTGAAAGCATGGTAGTGCTGGATGCGGATGGCATTCTTGATGTGGATGATTTACCTCCGGATTTAGCTGATGCTCCAATCGGTGACTCTTCCGGAGCTGCAGGGCCGAATGAACTTGTTGGACAACCCCTGAGTGAGATTGAGAAGTGGGCATTTCGTGAAACACTTAAACTTACCAACGGTAATCGTGAAGAAGCAGCAAAGATCCTGGGAATTGGTACACGAACGGTGTATCGCAAGTTAAAGGAATATGACTTGTAACCACCGGCTGTGGTTGCGCTGAAAACTCACTGTTTGTTTTTCACTTATCGAACAATGAGGATTCGAAAATAGGTTTTCCAACGGATGGATTACAAATGCCAGAAATTCGGCAACTATCTCCAAGTGTCATAAACAAGATCGCTGCAGGTGAGGTGATTGAACGTCCGGCAAGCGTCGTAAAGGAATTGATGGAGAATTCCGTGGACGCCGGTGCTTCACGTGTCGACGTGACCGTTGCTCAGGGTGGAACAGAATCGATCCGAATTGTAGATAACGGTTGTGGAATCCGACCTGATCAGATGATGCTGGCTATCGCCAGTCACGCGACAAGCAAGATTGAAGATGCGGAAGATCTATTTAATGTTGAGACGCTCGGTTTTCGGGGAGAAGCACTGGCATCGATTGCTGAAGTAAGCCGGATGACTGTCCGTAGTTGTACTGATGGTGCAACAGAAGGCGCGGAATTAGAGATTAACGGCGGTAAGGCAGAGCCAGTTAAACCATGTGGTTGCCCGGTTGGGACGTCGATCGAAGTTCGAAATCTGTTCTTCAACACGCCGGTTCGCCGCCGCTTCATGAAGGCCAATCAAACAGAAATGGGACACATAACGGAGGCTTTTACGCGTCTGGCCCTGGTGCATCCCCATGTCCATTTCAAATTGCAGCACAATGGCCGAGTGACACAAGATTTACCGGCAGCCGATAACTGGAAGGACCGTATCGCTCACTTCTATGGTAAAGATCTTGCCGATGCACTTATCTGGGTGGAAAGTGAAGAGGAAGGTATTCGATTGTCTGGATTTGTTGCTGACCCGGTTTTCAATCGTTCACACACTCGAATGCAATACTTGTTCTTGAACGGCAGGCACATTCGAGATCGTTCCCTGCAACATGCCTTAAGGGAAGCATATCGTGGATTGTTACTTACCGGGCGTTACCCGATCGCGTTTCTTAAGCTCGATATGCCATCTCATCTAGTGGACGTGAACGTGCATCCGACAAAACTAGAAGTGCGATTTCAAGACGCTCGAAAACTTTATAGTCAGCTCTTATCAACCATCCGCAACAAGTTCTTATCAACGGATCTCACAGCCCGTGTTCATGAACATAGTGAAAGGACAGATACGGCGGGAACACCTGCAGCCTCAGCGGAACGGCCACAAAATCTTGGTTTGAGCTATCCAAGATCGGATGTGAATCCGATTGGTACTGGAAGCCAATATAGTGGTAGTGGTGTAGGGCAGTTTGCCGGTGCTACTCCCATCGTACCTGCTGACAATTATCGATTGCCAGAGAGTTTTCAACAGGCATTGGATAGCTCAAATCTGCCTGCCAATACAGAAAGGCTTGATGTTAATCCAGCTGCGGCAGACGTCCCCTCCCAGTTACCTGTTTCGACGCTGGGGCTTCAGGTGCACAACCGATATCTGATTACGCAGGATGAATCCGGGATGCTGGTAATTGATCAGCATGCTTTGCACGAGCGGGTATTGTACGAGCAATTACGGGAAAAAATCTTAGCTGGCGAACTAGAAACACAACGGCTGTTAGTACCTGAACCGGTAAGCATGTCAGGTCCGGAAGCCGCAGCTGCAATGGAACATAAAGCATTATTCGAGCAGATCGGTATCGAGATCGAACCGTTTGGAGGGGACACGATTCTCGTATCCAGTTATCCCGCGATGTTACGGCGTGTGCGACCGGCCGAGCTCATTCGACAGCTTATCGATGAGATTATGGTCGGTGAGAAACAACCGGATCGCCGTGATGTTCTAGATGAACTGATGCACATGATGTCATGCAAAGCAGCTGTAAAAGCCGGTGACCCGCTGACTCCCGAGGAAATCCACTCGCTGTTAATGCAACGTCACTTGTTTCATGATACTCACCATTGCCCGCATGGCCGGCCGACGGCCCTTGTCTTTACGCGTGACGAGCTCGACCGTCGTTTCGAACGTACATAATGCATTAGCTGTCATGGATGTCAAAAAAGTGTGCATTATCAGAGTAGATGTTTAATGCTAGTATTCATAATGCGGTGGCCACAATCAGTAGAGATTGGTGGTCTTGGATTCCAGCAAGACGAGAGTAGAGAAGAGTTCTAAGACGAATGACGAAGATTTGCGTTAGTATTGGTCGAGGTCGGCATCGCCATATTATTGCTGAACATAAACACCTAGTAGAACAGGGTGCGGAATTGGTGGAGTTGCGTCTGGACTATATGCGTAGCAACATCAATCTGAACCGACTGCTTGAAAAGAGGCCGTGCCCGGTCGTTGTGACTTGTAGACGTGATCGTGATGGTGGCAAGTGGAAAGGCACAGAAGAGCAACGCTTGATGATCCTCCGAGCTGCAATTGCTGCGGGAGTGGAATACGTAGATCTCGAGGAGGATATTGCCGATCAGATTCCTCGTTACGGCAGCACCAAACGCATAGTGTCCCTACACGACTTTGAAGAAACTCCTGAAGATCTAGATGAAATACATGCTCGCCTGGCGGCAAAAGATGCTGATATCGTAAAAATTGCTGCGTTAGCTCACTCTCCTATGGACTCGCTGCGAATCATGCGCATGATGCGTGATGCGAACGTACCAACCATCGGAATTGCGATGGGGGATGTTGGTATGGCATCCAGGATACTCGCCGGTAAATTCGGCGCGCCATTTACCTTTGCAACCTTTCATCACGAGCGATCTCTTGCTCCGGGGCAACTGAGTTTTGACGAGATGAAGAACCGATACAATTTTCAAAATATAGGCCCTGATACTCAGGTATTTGGTGTTATCGCTGATCCGGTCGGGCATAGCCTCAGTCCGGTGATTCACAATCGAGCTTTTGATCATTGCAATATGAACCGTGTCTATGTGCCGTTTCGGGTGCCAAGTGATTACCTCAACGAGTTTACAGATTCGTGTTCTGAAATTGGCGTGCGCGGCCTGAGCGTTACGATTCCTCATAAGGAATCCGTTATTCGTAAATTGACTAAGGTTGAGAAAGGTGCTCGTAGTATTGGCGCAGTTAACACGGTCGTTTTTGAAGGCTCTGAAGTCATCGGTTACAACACTGATTTAACTGGTGCGATGGGAAGCCTAGCTGACTCTGCTGGCGAAGATGACAACACGAACTGGCTGGAAGGTAAAGACGTATTAATTCTCGGCGCGGGCGGTGCTGCCAGAGCGATCGGTTATGGCGTGGTCGAACGTAAAGGACGTGTACATGTTGCCTCGAGAACCATGGAACGATCTGTCGTGGTAGCTGCTGAACTTAAAGGTACTGCGGTGGAATGGGCACATCGGCACGACGTGAAGGCGGATATAGTGATTAATGCGACACCGGTTGGTATGCACCCGAACGTGGATCACTCGCCCTACGAGGCAGGAGCCATGAGACGTGACTTAATTGTGTTTGATACCGTCTATAATCCGGAGCAAACGCTGTTGATTAAAACAGCAAGAGATAGAGGATGCCGCACGTGTAGCGGTGTTGAAATGTTCGTGAGACAAGCCGCGCTTCAATTTAAGCTATTTACAGGTGAAGAAGCCCCATCTGAATTGATGCGGGAAACCATCAGAGAAACAATTGGTGCCGCTCGACGCTCATAACAATAAGTGATGCATAGATTCCGGAGCTACCCATGAGTGATAATCTCTTTTTGATCGGATATCGCGCGACCGGGAAATCGACCGTTGGAAAATTTGTAGCAGATGTATTAGAGCGACAGTTTTTCGATGCCGATGTAGAACTGGAGTCAATGGCGGGAAAGACCATCGCGGAGATTTTTGCAGATGATGGTGAATCAACCTTTCGTGATTTGGAAACTCAAACCATCGCGAGATTGGCTAAGTTTCGGCATTGCGTCATAGCACTCGGTGGCGGTGCTGTGATGCGTGAAGAGAATCGGCAGATCATTTGCGCCTCAGGAAAAACAGTATGGCTCACGGCAAGTCCAGAGTGCATAGAGCAACGAGTCAACGCCGACCCGCTTACAGGGCACCGTCGACCACACCTGACCACCTCTGGAGGATTACC
>JAKUOW010000108.1 GCA_022451045.1 Pirellulales bacterium
ATGATACGCCATATCTGTAGCAAAATAAGTATAGTCCCCATTAGACTTTAATATGGGTCTATCAACATCATCAGCAAATGCTGTAGCTTTAAAAATCAGCTGTTCTGTTTCTTTTGTAAAGTCGAGAACTTGTGTAGCAGCCTTTGCCGGCAGGCCTACCAATTCCAGCTTGGCAGTCCCTTCAAACTCTGTGACGTGAGTCAGGTTCACAACAAGTTGTGTTTCCTGACCTTGTTCACAAGATGCCCTCTCCATTGCCACATTCACGATTGGTGCGGTGACATTAAGCTTGGCCAGTTGTGATGACACCCATGCTGCTCCATTTACATCGGAGGAACCAAGGGCGTAGATCGGCCACTCTCGGACCTGAGCGTTGCCAGCTGCGTTTAGCGGATACAACACTTCGTTCTGACCTTCAGGAATATTAACGCTACTGGTCGTGCCAATCCCGGGTGGTCGGAATGGGAATTGAACGTTGATAGCTTTGGTGAATCCTTCTTTTCGGTGAGCAACAATTTTCAGTTGCATTTCGCCATTTTGAACGATGGGCACGTTTGGCTGTACGATTTCGAGTTGGAACGGTAATTCATCAACAACCGCAACAGCAAGTTGACTAACGTCTTTCCAGACATAGAGTGACTGGCCTGGGGCACCGATAATGAGATCAGCACGATTGCGGAATCCACCAGCGATACCTGTGTTGGCATCAACATGCTTAGCCTGGAAGTCGACGAGTTTCCCGGCGAGTGGTGCGTCGGCAGTTGCTTCAAAAACAATCGGTGCAACACTCATGTTGGATGGCATATTTTCAGTGACCATCGAAATACCTTCAGGCAAGTTATTGCCTTCAAAAGTAAGATCGCCGCCAAAGTTGCTGCGACTTGCCGACATCAATGTAGCAAAGCGGTTTCCACGGGCAACATAGATTTGTTGACGGTACTGCGAGTATCGTGCAACACGTGGGATACCAAGAGTCAGTACTGGTTTCACCGCACGAAATTCGACACGGTAAACGAAATCTGCTCCACCGCGACCGAGGTGATCGGTAATTCGCAGTACGTATTCACCGTCATCTGGGAACGTGTATCGGAAGTAGCTATCAGGACCGCGTGAGTCATCGTTGCCGGCAAGGCTTTGACCGTTTGCACGGTAGAGGTTCATGACCGGATCAAGTGGTGATCGCACACGGCGTGCGTAACACTCGATATCAAAGACCTGCCCCTTTGTCGCTGTGAATTTAAAGCAGTCGATATCATTTGCTTCCTGGATGATTCCATTGAATGCATTTGGCAGTGCAGCAGGTGATCCCTGAGCGACTTCGTTGTTGGGCTCCACTTCCAGCGAGTTATCGTTTTCGGAGATCATGAACGTATTTGGTGAAGGAGCAACTCCACCTTCGTCTGATATTTCCAGTCCATATTCTGTTAGCAATTCACTCGGAACGGTTATGTCACGAACCAATTCGCCTGATGGGTCACCAAGGAATTTGACTTGCATTGCTTCGCCAACTTTACCACCTGCTGGATAAACAGCCGTTGGTCGCGGGAATGTACCCACGTGTAGTCGATAGCGACAGTTCCCATTTCCACCATAGGAACTCTCACGAACCATGATGTAGTATTTGCCATCTTCTGGTGCTACGGCCGACGCGACAGCATCCTGACGTACAAGTGGCGTGTCATCATCGGCTGAGAGTTCAAATCTTTTTGAGTTGAGTACGGCGATGTATGGATCGAATTGCGTTGTCCCCAGTCGCATTCCTTCAACTTCAGCTGATATTCGTTGACCAGCTTTGGCTTCAACCACGTAGTAATCAACATCTTCATTTGTCACGACACCTTGAACGGTGACGTTCATCGCAATCGCTTGTGGTTCATCAAAAGAGCTGTTTGGTTCAACTTCATCCACATTTGCGTATGGGCTTACAAAAAACGTCTTGTATTCACTAATTCCACTGCGTGTGCGAACTTGTGCTACGTGTTCACCTAGTCGAGCATTCTCATTAACTTTGACCTTCACCTTGACCTGACTTGCAGTCGCTTCAAGGCTTAGTACTTCAAACCCTGGTGAGTAGAAGAAGATTTCTTCGGCATCATCAAGACGACCACCGTTGAATGTTACTTCGGTTTCCACTCCTCGCTGAATTCCACGGGGAAGGATAATACCCAAAGACGGTGAAGCGGCGAAAAGCGGCGCGGTAATCAGAGTGACAAGCAAGCATGAAACAATTTGTTGCCATGTTGCACGGATGCGGCGAAGGGATGCCATGGTTTTCTCCTGGGGGGAGGTTTGACAGGTGCGGTGCAACCCTAGTTCGTTTCGGCTGCACCATTGTGTATTAATAGCGGGTCCCATCGTCAAAGCGATGGGACCCGCTGATCATCAATCGGTTTTTACCGGGAATTAATCATCATTCCCAGTTAGGTTGAACTGCTTCGCCGGTTATGCGAGCAATTCTTGGCGGACTTTTCCACCATCTACGATTTCGATTGGTCGATCACCAGGAGCCATCAGCTCTTTATCAGCGGTGATACCCAATCGGTTGTAGATTGTGGTTGCCCAGTCTTCGACATTCAGAGCGTCTTCTTCAGGTTCACTGGCAGTCGCATTTGACTTACCGTAAACGATACCGCCCTTAATACCGCCACCAGCGAGTACTACGCTGAAGACTTTTGGCCAGTGGTCACGGCCAGCACTGCCATTGATCTTCGGTGTGCGACCGAATTCAGAAGCGATGCAAACCATGGTGGAATCGAGCAGTCCTCGCTCGTCCAGATCACGAATCAGAGTTGCGAAACCTTGATCCAGTGCTGGAACCTGACCGCGAATGGCGCCAGCAATGTTGCTGTGCATATCCCATCCACCGTAGGTGAGTGTTACAAAACGAACGCCTGCTTCAACCAGACGACGTGCAAGCAACATTCGGGAACCAGCAGTATTTCGACCATATCGATCGCGAGTGGCAGCATCTTCCTTGTTCAGGTCGAATGCTTCACGTGCCTTCTGTGAGCTAATCAGATTGTAAGCTCTTGTATAGAAGGTATCGACTGCGTCGAGCGAGTCAGCTTTTTCTTTACTTGCAAAGTGATCGTTGACAGCGTCAAGGACACGACGACGTGTGCCGAAACGGTTATCATCAACGCCACCTGGCAGGGCAAGGTCACGTACGTTGAAATTGCCACTTGCCGGATCTGAACCAAGGCTGAATCCTGCGTAGGATGAGCTAAGGTAGCCAGTACCAGCGAATACGTTTGGCTGATTTGGGATACAAACGTATGGAGGCAGGTTTTCACGTGGGCCGAATTCGTGCGATACCACGCTACCCATACTTGGGTACTGTAGTGCCGGACTTGGTCGGTAACCGGTGAACATGTTGTGCGTTCCACGTTCGTGAGCAGCTTCGCCGTGAGTCATACTACGGCAGATAGCGATTTTGTCAGCAACCTGTGCGGTTTGCTTTAGTTGCTCACTTAGGCGCGTGCCAGCAACATTTGTTTCGATATTGGAAAGGGGACCGCGATACTCGATCGGAGCATAGGGTTTTGGATCCCATGTTTCCTGGTGAGCAGCTCCACCCGGGAGGTATATAAAGATCACTGACTTTGCAGGACCTTCTTTGCTTTCATAGAACTTCTGTTCGCCACGAGCTTCTTTCATGCGAAAGTAATCTGACAGGCCAATTCCTAGGCCGCCAAGAAAACCAACTTGCATGAAGCTACGTCGTCCAACAGGGCTACCTTTGCACTTCATTGTTAACGTCTTTCTTCAAAAACCAATTGATGATCGCCTGCGCAATGCAGACTGATTGATGATTTAAATATCTTGCCCATCCGATGAGCTGAACCGTGACGTTCTCACTGCCCGAAACATCCAGTTCCGTTCTTTGAGAATTGTTTAGGTTGGGTCTATTCGGTGGGCAATGTACGCATTTACCGCTTTAAGCGATCTGTGTACATGCATTTAAAATAAACCTGTAACGAACAAATTACAACTCTTTACCCACCGAAATAGGGGAATGTAATTTTCTTGTATTTTTTCGTATTCACATAGGAAATGCGAATCCCTATATGACCTTATGCTCACAGTTCACTTCGAACATTGCAAAACGATTACATGGTGGATCATCACCGGTCTCGTTATTGCTGCTATCAACTATGCCTTCTGTTTGGCATTTAGCACTCAATAATGCTAATTAAGATCCGGCAATTACATGCCAACCCAATTCTTATGTCGGTGATTTAGTGTTGGTAAATTCAGTAAGAAGTAACGATTATGCCGGATATATCAACTGAGACTGATGCATAATTGTCGGCTGCGATTTATGAAAAGGATGTGAATTTGTGTCATCCTTTACTTCTTCTGGTTATCCAGCCATCCGCATCGGTAGAATGACTGCACCAGGTGCTGGATCCTTGGGTTCTTCTATGAGTTCCAGCTCATCACGCAGTACTTTTAAGTCTGCTGGTGCTTCGATACCTACACGCACCTTATCACCTGATACTCTTACAATCGTTACGGTGATTGAATCACCGACGCGAATGCGTTCACTTTCTTTACGCGACAGTACTAGCATGTACGCGATTCCTTTCTACGCTTCACCTTATTTCGATCTCAATCCCTGCTCCCTTTGTAGTGAACAAATGTACACTATTCAGTAAGCGGGCTCAAGCCTGATTGCACAGCCTATTCACTTGCGGTTCATAGTCTGTAGATTTCAGGCTTTTTGCAGTACCTAAGGGCATTGTCTTAGGCAGCCTGAGCAAGAATTCCCTGCAGGCACTCATCCAGTTCTACTCGGTGCTGGCGTTGGCCGCTGCAACCGTAGAACAAAATTGTGTTGCGTTCTGCTTCCCATACAGCCGTGAGCTTGACGCTTCTTGGGCCGTGCAGGCAAAACAGCATTCCGCATGGTGTGTTGTTTGAGATCAGGAGCTTTTCAGTCATTTGAAAAGCACCAGGTTCGAGATGGTTAAATTCACAAAGTACAGATTGAACAAAATGACGAAGATCCAGCAAGGTCCTAATGGGGGTCCGAATAGGAGTGTTAGCAGGCATACGTCCTCCAATGGGTCAATCAAGTTGTAATTTAAACCAGCACATAAAGTGTTAAGAAACACGGCTGGGTTAAAATGGGTGGAGTAAGGTGTCTTGCGACAATGGGTACTATCGGAATCCTGTGAAAACTTTTTTGATTGCGAGTGTACATTCGGATAAAAAAAATACGGAATGTGGTTGTACTTTGCAGTCAAGCAAGGACATAACGGTTGTACCGGTTAGCAGTCAATTAATTGCGGTTTCTAACGAGATTTGGCTTAAGATCTTTGGTAAAACGGTTACTACCAATTCTGCGATTCCCTGGCAGCTTTTCGAAACGAAAGAAACACTATGAAAACTGGATTCAAAATAACCTGCGACCCATTCAGACGCGTTTTTGTCTCAGCACTTTTGATCACCGTCGTACTTATTTACTCCAGCAGTTTATCGCTCGCTGCATCGAAATTTGAACTTACTGAAACTCCCGACGGCGTCACAGTGAAGTTAAATGGGAAGCTATTAACCAACTACCTCGTGAAATCCGGCGCAAAGCCGATCCTTTGGCCTCTAATCGGACCACACGGAAATGAGATTACGCGTGCATATCCGATGAGAGATGCCGGTGAGTTTGAACGAGATGATCATGTTCACCATAGAAGCTTTTGGTTTACCCATGGTGATGTGAATGGCATCGATTTTTGGAGCGAAACCGAAGGTCATGGGAATATCATCCATAAGGGCTTTGACAAAGTACGTGGTGGAAAGACAGGCGTAATCGTGACCCGAAATGATTGGGTGGGTCCGGATGGAAAACGGATATGCCAGGATACACGGACGCTTACCTTTCATGCTGATGGCGATCTTTACTGGATCGACTTTGATACGACGGTTACGGCCGGAGACGGGTCGGTTAAGTTTGGCGATACAAAAGAAGGATCATTCGGTGTTCGTGTCGCAGGCAGCATGAAGGTCACCTCCGAGATGGGTGGAAAAATCATCAACATCCATGGAGATACAGATTTGAAAGCGTGGGGCAAGCAATCACCATGGGTTGATTATCACGGACCTGTCAAAGGAAATGTGGTTGGCATCACAATCATGAATCATCCAAGCAGTTTTCGTTATCCATCCTATTGGCACGCGCGTACCTATGGCTTGTTCACGGCGAATCCATTTGGCCTGCACCACTTCAAGGGTGACAATTCAATTGACGGATCTCACCAGATGGAAAAGGGTGATTCCTTCACATTGCGGTACCGCGTTCTGGTTCATAAAGGGACCGAAAAGGAAGCCGATGTCGCTAAGCACTTTGAAGCGTACAAAAGCGTCAAGAAGTAACAAGTTCGTCTTGGATTTAACGCCGAAGTGAAACAGCTTTGCTTGGCAATCTACAGATGGCCTAGCGAATGAAGTAGGCATCGTGCGCAACTTCTTTATACTTGGCCAATTGATTGCTTACATCTGCAATGCGTTTGCGATCGGTATTGGTCCACAGCCAGTTGGTGTTGTGCGTAGCACGTACCACTTGTCGTCGAATTCCCGCTTTCAGTACACGGGTTACGGATTCAGGAATCATCTTATGATCCGCAACAACCTGATTGATACGAATCCGCGCTTGCGGTGGTAAGTTTCCAATACGCGTTGCATTAAGACGCGCGAACCAATCGGCAAAATACTGAAAGCGTTTTACAGCGGATGGGAACTTTGCAGCAGCACCTTCTACGGTATAGGTCAGGTTATCACTGCTGACAGAGAATTTCTTGGTTCCCACTTCAGCGTCTTCCGTGAGGTTGGCATTGAATAGCTTGTTGTTGGTTTCCTCTGACGCATTTTGTCGTAATTGCTTTACGTACATAAGGAGAAACTCGGTTGTCAGTGTCGTTTTGATTTGCTTTGCGGGATTTAACAAAACGATTCGACCACGATTTAGATCAAAAACCGTTACTTCACCACCGCTTGCTTCAACGAAGTCATAAATCACTGAGTCGGAAAACAGTGTCAGATTCGTCGAAATCGGTTTTTCGTCCTGCTCCAAGTAGACATTTGTCGTAATTCGGAATTCCTGGCCGATTGCAGTAGAGGTGATTGCGGATACGGAGACCATGCATAAAACCACTAGAAATGCGCCTTTAATTTGTTGGTTGTTTTTCACAAACATCACTTCACTTGCCATCGTATAAGGTAGGGTTGAGTAGCGGTCCTGCCACCGGCCATTGTTCCATTGAACCGAAATTAGGCGGATGGGATTCTCTTGTTACCGTTATGAGCAGCATGAGATTAATAAAAACAGGTGTTACCTGTCTAGGTGAACATCACTCCGAGTGCCCATACCATCAGGCAAATGCCCGATGACAGGTTGATAAAACAATTCAGTCGCGATCAGACCATTGAGTAACTTCAACAGAATAAATCGAATCCTTGTGACTGGCGGCGCCGGTTTTCTCGGCACACGTCTTTGCGAGATGCTTGTAGAGCAGGGTCATGATGTGATTTGTCTGGACAACTTCTTTACCAGCCAAAAGTCCAACGTGGATCACTTGCTAAATGAACGCAACTTTGAATTAGTACGGCACGATGTGACCATGCCGATTTGGCTTGAAGTTGATGAAATCTACAATCTTGCCTGTCCCGCAGCACCCGGCCACTATCAGTACAATCCGATCAAGACGATGAAGACATCCGTCATCGGAGCCATTCACATGCTTGGAATGGCCAAACGCTGCAAGGCCCGTGTACTACAGGCCTCCACCAGTGAAGTTTACGGTGATCCGGAAGTGCATCCACAAACTGAAGAATATCGGGGCAGCGTAAACCCGATTGGCCCGCGTGCCTGCTATGACGAAGGTAAGCGCGCTGCTGAAACAATGTTCTTTGACTACCATCGCTCTAACGATGTCCAAATCAGAGTCGCGCGAATCTTCAATACGTATGGCCCGGGTATGCATCCATTTGATGGTCGTGTGGTATCGACATTCATACGCCAGGCTCTGGCCAACGAATCCATCACATTATTCGGCGACGGCCAACAAACGCGGTCGTTCTGCTTTCGTGATGATCTTGTCAGCGGGCTCATATCCATGATGAATCACGCCGACCATTGTGTTGGTCCGATTAATCTTGGCAATCCTCATGAATGCTCCGTCGGTGAATTGGCAGAGAAGATTATTGCCTTAACCGGTTCGTCATCCAACATAGAGCATTGCGAGCTACCACAAGATGATCCTCTAAGGCGTCAACCGGACATAACGAAAGCTCGGGAGATTTTAAGCTGGGAACCAGTTACCGATCTTGATGATGGTCTGAATCAAACCATTGAGTGGTTTAGATCTATTGACCTTAGACACTATCGACCACCTACACCGAACTACACGTAGCTCATGGCTTGAGGTCGGGTGATCCGATCTACAGCTACTTCACAGGCTTGAAACGAATTGGCACGATGATTTCCATCGACACCGTTTTGCCTTCTTCGACAGCGGGATCAAATTCCCAGACACGTACGGCTTGAATCGCAGCATCATCAAATGCCTTGTGGCCTGACGAACGATCGACGCTGAGTTGATCTACCAGGCCATTTTGATTTACAAGAACGCGTAACCGTACGACACCGCCGATCCCCTTGGCAAGCAGCAGAGAAGGATACTTCGGATCTTGGTTCTTAGAGATCCTTGGAAGTTGCTTTTCACCAGTGTTCGCGTTACTTACAGCCGTGTCTTTCGCATTTCCGCGACTTGGGACCCTAATGGACATCGGGTCAATGACGAGTTCGAGGTTGGGTATGACGCGCGCGGGTTGTTCAGCGCTGTCTGAGTGAGCAGATATTTCACGTTGCGGAGGTACGGAGTGAACCGGTCTAAGATTTGCTCTTTCGATTACAGGATCCGATTTAATTTTCTCAGTGACCGGCGTAGAAGTTGGGACAGTGTCAGCATCAGTTCGCACAAGATTTGTTTCTGGCGTTTGAAGATTGGTCGACTTACCGTTTGGAGTCAAATTAGATACCTGACCTTCAGGTACCACGGTGTATTGAATAGCATTGGTGCTGGCCACGCGTTCGACGATTTCGTTGGAAGGTTTGAGAGAGGGTGATTCGGCGGAGCGGTCCAACGGTGATTCGTTGTTTGGTTCTATTGTCGCCTGATCGGTCGGTTCACTTGCCGGTGCATTGGTATTTGCTTCCGCTTGCAGTTTCTCGATCGACTTGTCTTGAAGTTCAGGTCGCTCAGTCTGAACGGGTTTTAGATGTTCAGGCTGTGGTGTCTCGGTGATTTCAGCAGACAGTATGCCGGCGATCTGAACTAACTCACTAGCCTGTGTGCCACCGTCACGATCGATTCTTGGCGTCGTCGACTGCCGGGCAAGACCTCCGCTCATCAGTACAAAGCTCCCGTGTGCAGCAACACTACAGATTGCAGCAAAGACGAGAGCTCGGTTTATCGTGAAGCGAAACATGGTTATGTCGTCATTATAAGCAGAGAGTGTATGAATTGACCTCTAGGGATACTCTACCTTTTACTTCGGAAGAACTCGGTAAGGATCCTACCGCAATCTTCGGCTAATACACCGCCGGTTACCTGAGCCGTGTGATTTAGACGTGTGTCGGTCAGTAGGCTATATAGCGACGTCACGGCACCCGCCTTTGGATCCGTTGCCCCGTAAACGATTCGCGGAATCCTTGATTGAATAATAGCACCTGCGCACATGGGACATGGCTCCAAGGTGACATACATTGTGCAGTGTTCCAGACGCCAATCCCCGATCGCTTCTGCAGCTTGAGTAATTGCGATCATTTCAGCATGTGCCGTCGGATCGTGCAGTTGTTCACGCTGGTTATAGGCTGCGGCAATAATGCGATCCTGATTCAGAATGATCGCTCCAACCGGCACTTCATCTTCAACTTGGGCTTGTTGGGCTTGTTGTAACGCAAGCCTCATAAAGTGATCGTCCATCAGCTTTGAGAATCCAGATAAGTAACCGTGCTATTTGATTTCACGGATTTGAATATCTTTAAGAGCCGACTTAGTCTCCCAGGTTGAGAAACCAAGTGGCTTATTAAGATCAACCTCATTGCGTGTTGAGATTTTGCGACCGTCAATATTCACGCTTACGATGTTCTTGCCGTTGATCCATGTGCTGATGTTATTAGGTGTTACTCTTACACGAACCTTGTACCACTTTCCGTGAGGGAAATTCATATACGTGGTTGTCTCATTTTCGGACGCATCTCGGTCTTCAATGCTTGAGAGTCCGACGACACCGCCACCCCATCCTCCGACGATGAAACTGCAATGGCTGTCAGCAACTGGAAATGTAATGCCGCAGAAGAAGTCGTTGCCCTCAAGTTTTACTGCTTTTAACCGCAATTCGTAATTTGTTTTCGGCAGGTCGTCTTTATCGTATGTAATTCCAGTCATCGAGTTTCCAAAACCGAGAGTTAACTCGCCTTTGGTGATTTCTATGTCGCCTTCACCACCAAAGTTGGTCTTCTTCCAGCCGGTGAGAGTCTTTCCATCAAAGAGCGATCGCCATTTGCCGGCTAAAGCAGCTGAAGTTGGTGCACTGAGAATGAATGCGCCTGCAATACAAGCACAGAGTAAGTGTTTCAAGGTGCTATGAATCATGGTTTGCTTTTCTTGATAAATCAGTACAGCGGCATTACTCGACGTAATCACCAGAGCTGAGTTGATACGAATAGGACGGCATATGAGACCGACCGTTATCAGGCGTCATTAGTGATTGCAATACTGCATAGTCGATGTCTTGGCTAAGGAACTGAGAGTGACCGTCCGCATAGACAACATTAGCACCGCCTTGATGCATGCTAGAGAGACGGGCAACATCAACCGGTGTTGGTGCAAACGGGTTTTTGACCAGGAAATCGATGTCCCCGTTAATGGTAAAGCGTGGACGCATGACAATACTCGGTACGGGTCGGCCGCTTCCGAGTGGTTTATCGGTTGAGTACAACCATACAAATGTGCTGGCAAAACGGTTGAGGCTGTCAGCTGTTCCGGTCACAGTCCAAAGTGTGGATTGCACGTTTTCGCCCAGCAAAATTGTCTGGCCGCCACCGTCAACCATATCCTTCAAGCTTGTCTTTGCATCAGGTTTTGCAATGAGATCATGAAAGATACCATTTGCGCGGGTTTGTGCTGCCAGCAGAATTTGTCCTGCCGACATGTTGCTTTGATTTACAAATACACCATTGGGAATGCCTGTTGGATGAAACCCAGCATTTGCTGTATAGGATGTATATGGGGGTAGGTCGTTGGCCCACGGCATAACAAAGGATGGATCATATACCGGCAGATTTGAGTTGTTGTGTACGTCGATTAGTCCTTCGAAAATGTCCGGAATGTTGTTTGTATTTCCATCTATCATCACATCCGGAATGGGCTCTGTCGTGGGATCTTCAGCACATGTGAGTCCATTAAGACTCGGTGCAAGTTGATCGATGTGGTTAACGTAATCTAGTGATGGATTATCCCAGTTGTCGTACAGTGCTTCCTGGTCGTAGTACGGAAGTATTTTTACTGTCCAGCTGACGTTCTTATTTGCGCCCAATCCTGTGTTATTGCTTCTTGCAACTAGGCTACGATAGCCGGGGTATTGACGCTTGATGGACTCGTACTGCATTACCGCTTTTCCGAGATTCGTGACATTGGCTAGGCACGCAGACTTACGTGCTGCGGAAGTTACCATGCCGATTGCCGGAATCAATAGTCCAGCCATAATGCCAAGGATTGTTATTACGACAAGCAATTCAACCAATGTCATACCACGTCGACGTCGGTGCATTTCTAATTCCTTGCAGGTGAAATAGGGGATGAAAGGGTAAAAGAAGCGATGAAAGTTATAAGCAACAGAGATAAGGGGTCGTGATTGAGCTGTGATCTGCTCCAGCGGTAATTTCACGTATTACCTAGCCGGATTTAATTATACGCTACAAAGCCTCCAATGCTCTAATGCAGGCAACGACTTTTCCAGACTGAATCGCGAAATAATTAATGTGTCTCAACAGAATTGCACAGAGTGCATCATGAAGACACCTTTAAAAGCTACCGGGTGTAGGTCAGTCCGGCATATACTCCGAATCCACGCGTGCCGTATCCAAAAACCTCTTCATATTGAGTGTCTAAGACATTCTCGAATCGAAGAAATGCAGACCAATGATCATCTAGCTGACGGTCTGCAAAAACATCTAGCAGTGTATAGGGTGCGAGCGAGTTTCCGCCGTCACGACGACTGCCAACGAAAAGGTATCTTAGGCCAACGGACGTGCGTGAATCTTCAAGGTTGTGGCGCAGTGTGACGTTTACCTTATTACGTGGACGCCGTGCAAGTTCGAGCCCGGAATCTAAATCGATCGCATCCGTAAACGTATACATGGCACGAAGTTTTGTTTGCTTGCTGAGTTGCCAGTCTGCTGTCAACTCAACCCCGCTGCTCTGTGCATGACCTACGTTGTTCAGCATGCCCCACAACCCTGCACTAGGATCCCAGACGATCAGGTTGCGAAAGTCATTTCTGAAATAAGTGGCATCAAGCACGATCATCTTTTCATTTAAGTAACGCGTGATACCAACTTCCCATCCCCTGCTCTCTTCCGGTGCCAGATTTGGATTACCAAATGCAAATAAGTTCTCAGCCAGAGCGGGTGCGCGAAACCCAGTGCCAAGTGCCGCATGGATCATATCGCCGGACTCATTCAGGTGATATGCGAGATTCATCCTATACGTGTCTGCTTTTCCCGCTGCACTGTGATCGTCATGGCGAAAGCCAATTCCGGCATGCAACTGCTCGCTAAAACTGATTTGATCCTGGGCAAATACAGACGCAATCGTCTGTGCCGCTAGCGGATTTGATTCACTTGATGCTTCCTCGTGCTGGTAGCCTGCTCCGATGGTTAGCAAGTTGAAGTCATTAACCGTGTAATCCGCTTGATATTCAGCCAGACGGGTTTGTCCCCTATAAAACGAATCCCACGGTGTGTCGGTATCTTCCCGGTCATAATCTGTCAGTCCCATCGTAAATCGATGATCGAGTCGTCCATCCATCGTGGATCGCTCAAATAGAATTCGGTTTGCAAAGCTTCGGCCTACGTTGGCTCGGATCAAGTTATCAACCGGGTTGGGATCACCGAAATTCCAATCATCGATTTCAGCACGTGAGCTGTTGTATCGCAACACATAATCGATGTTCCATTCGTTT
>JAKUOW010000109.1 GCA_022451045.1 Pirellulales bacterium
CACCAGGATGATTGCGAGATCAGCAGTACTGGCACCGGTCGCCATATTCCGGGTGTATTGTTCATGCCCGGGTGTATCAGCAATGATGAACTTTCGTTTGGCCGTCGAGAAATATCGGTACGCGACATCGATCGTAATGCCCTGCTCCCGTTCTGCCCGCAATCCGTCTGTCAGAAGTGCGGGATCAAAATCTCCACCGGTCGTTCCATGCGTAACCGAGTCTCGTTCGAGGGCGGCGAGTTGATCTTCGTAGATCATCTTTGAATCGTATAGCAATCGACCGATGAGCGTGCTCTTGCCGTCATCTACGCTGCCACAAGTAATAAAGCGCAATAATTCCTTACGCTCATGCTGTGCCAGATAGGCATCGATGTCAGTTGCAATTAAATCTGATTGATGGCTCATTTTGCCAAGTTGCCGTTAATGTCTTATCTAGTTTCTAAAAGGTCTAGAAGTAGCCTTCTTTTTTCTTGTCTTCCATACTGCCTTCATCGTCATTGTCAATTACGCGACCCTGACGTTCCGAAGTTGTTGCAAGTAACATCTCCTGAATAATCTCAGGAAGTGTCGTTGCATCGGATTCCACCGCACCAGTCAATGGATAGCAACCAAGTGTTCTAAATCGAACGCGTTTCATTTCCGGTTCTTCGCCCGGAAGCAGTTCCAAACGGTCATCGTCTACCAAGATCATCACGCCGTCACGGTAAACTACCGGTCGTTCATCGGCGAAATAGAGCGGCACAATCGGTATGTTCTCCAAATGGATGTATTGCCAGATATCCAGCTCAGTCCAATTTGATAGCGGAAACACCCGGATGCTCTCACCTTTGTTCACTCGTGTGTTGTATATATTCCAGAGTTCCGGTCGCTGATTCTTGGGGTCCCATCGATGATTTTGGTCACGGAACGAGAATACACGTTCCTTCGCCCGTGACTTTTCTTCGTCACGACGTGCTCCACCAAATGCAGCATCGAATTGATGTTTGTCGAGCGCCTGCTTTAACCCTTCCGTCTTCATTACAGTCGTGTGTTTTCCACTGTGCTCAAGAGGGTCAATATTTAGCTTTTTGCCTTCTTCATTGATGTGAACGATGACGTCCAATCCAAGTTCTTTGCGTGCATATTCTTCGCGGAACTGGATCATTTCGCGGAATTTCCACGTCGTGTCCACGTGCATCAATGGAAAGGGTGGCTTGGCTGGATAAAACGCCTTCATCGCCAATTGAACCATGACGGAAGAGTCTTTCCCAACAGAATAGAGCATCACGGGATTATCAAATTCCGCGGCAACTTCACGAATAATGTGAATGCTCTCTGCTTCAAGCTGTTTTAGGTGCGTTAAGTTATATCCGGACATTGCCTGTTGTTTTTATGTGATCGACGGCAGCCGAACCGCTAGTAAGGTTTTGTTGTCAAAGGTCCATGCCTTCGATGGTGGGGTAATCTTTCAGTCTAGGCCAAGGTCGAAATATCGACAACTGACCTAATGTGTGAACAGCAGCAGCGGCGGCTATGTAGGTGTCTGAATATTACGGTTCTAGGGGTTATCGTCGGCGATTATGGCAGACGATGAGGTTTTGATTCCCGATTCTAGTATTTGCGCCACAGGCTACTACTTGTACTTGATATTTGGCACATTTGAGAATCATGTCACGATACCTGGCCTATTAAGGCTCTTCTCGATAGCCGGGCCACATCTTGAGAATGACGCTTTCTGATTCCGTACCGATCATCGGATAACTCGCGGCCTTCCTGAGATTCACACCCTTCATTAAACCCCGATGCCGGGCTTCGGCTCGTTCATCTACCCACTTCGGTCCTTTAATTGCCAAAACCTGAATAATGGAATGCCAGTGATCATTTAGCCAGAAACAGAGCTTCCAAAGCGGGCCCACGGCTCGACATGTGATGACGTCAAATCTCAAATCATCTAGTAAATCTTCCACGCGAGCATGATTCACGGGAATCGGTAACCGCATCTCACCAATGATATTTGCAAGTGCCTTTGCTTTCTTTCCAACCGATTCACAAAGACTCACTTCGATATCATCCCGGAGTATCGCAAGTGGAATCCCCGGTACTCCACCACCGCTTCCAAAATCAAGCACCTCCTGCCCTTCACCAATTAAATTGGACAATTCAATCGTGTCGATCAAATCTCGCGTCACGAACAATTCGTAGTCGGTGTGGCGTGTGAGATTCATCTTCTTGTTCCACGACCACAACAACCTGCAGTATTCCTCCAATTGCTGGATCTGATGATCAGACAATTCGATTTGATGAGATTCTAAAACGTCTTTGAGTGAATCGGCCAAGAATAATAGGTCCTGATATAAAGTCGTGATTTAACAGCTACTTAAAAGCGGCCGCACAATTGCTAAGGCTTGTTTGTTAAGGATAAGTCATAATCAACACAGGCCAAGAGGATAAAACAAGCCAATGTTAAAGCAGCCAGGCGACAATATCTAGATAACTCAGCAGGCCAGTTTACGTCCAGTGCACTCACCACATCCACTGCTCAGAAAAGTCCATTGCGTGTAGGGATCGTATTTGAAGGGCTGAGTCTATCCTTGCCCAATCGCATGCATGCCATACAACGCGATTGCCTGTTCAACCGGCCGCAAGAATTACAAAAAATAGGCGTGGTCATCGCTAAGACGACCACGCCTATTTGATTTTGCTCAAGTGTAAAGAGCAGCTCAGAGAATACTCTCTGCTTATGCTTCTTTACATGTCTTGATGATCGCTGCAGCAACCTTGTAAGGATCTGCATTCGATGCTGGACGACGATCTTCCAATCGACCTTTCCAACCATCTTCAATCGTTCCAACCGGGATACGAATCGAAGCACCACGATCAGATACGCCGTAGCTGAACTGATCGATTGATTGCGTTTCGTGAGCACCGGTTAGTCGCTGATCATTATCAGCTCCATAAACGCTGATGTGACGTTCGATATTTTCGCCGAACTTATCACAGATCTTGGTGAACGTGGCTTCTTCGCCGGATTCACGCATATCACTGTTTGAGAAGTTAGCGTGCATACCTGAACCATTCCAGTCGGTATCGCCCAACGGTTTGGGGTGCCAGTTGATGGCGTAACCGTAAGATTCACCAATACGTTCCAGAAGGTAACGAGCTACCCAGATTTGGTCGCCAGCGTTTTGAGCACCCTTAGCGAAAATCTGGAATTCCCATTGACCCGCTGCAACTTCAGCGTTGATACCTTCAACATTCAAGCCGGCTTCCAAACATGTATCAAGATGTTCTTCAACACAGTCGCGACCATATGCGTTGTTGGCACCTACTGAGCAGTAAAAAGGTCCTTGAGGACGTGGAAAACCACGTGCCGGGAATCCTGGTGGCAGGTCAGTAAGCGTGTCCCACAGGAAGTATTCCTGTTCAAAGCCAAACCAGTAATCATCATCATCATCTTCGATGGTTGCACGTCCATTGGTGGCGTGAGGTGTGCCATCAGCGTTAAGAACTTCGGTCATCACCAGGTACGAATTCTTTCGGCCCGGATCAGGATAGATTGCGACTGGCTTTAGCAAGCAGTCTGAATCACTTCCATCAGCCTGCTCTGTTGAGCTACCGTCAAACGACCACATTGGACATTCTTCAAGTGTTCCGCCAAAGTCACTTTTGCATTGTGTCTTTGATCGTAGGCTTTGGGTTGGTGCATAACCATCCAGCCAGATGTATTCGAGTTTTGAAATTGCCATTCGATGTAAACTCCGATATTTCATTTGTTAACCACAATAAACCAGACTCCGCCTAATTTGGCCTGATCAACGGTGGTTATTACTTTACTCCGCAAAAACAAGTACCAACTACTTCGTTGGTTACCATTTGTTTGCGGCAACTAAAGCAGGAACAAGCATTTTTTATAACCCATCATTTTTGCATTGTCACCTAGGCGACAATGCATATTTTGTGCCTGTTAAGCTGCACAAATCGTATTTTGCGAGGTGAACACGGCGCGTGCTTAGATGGCACATTGCCTGTCTTGGGCAAAACCACGGGATAAGAGTAATTGGGTTGGTCTATTTAGAAATTGCTCGCTTGATACCAACCGCAAGCACCGGATCGGATTGAGCAAGCGGAAGCGTCCCGTCACTCATCGGCTTGGCGACCTGCTGGACTACCACGTCGGGATTCACGCCGTTCATACTAATTGTACGCCCCGAGGGTGAATAGAATTTTGCTGTGGTCAATCGTATTCCGCAATTAAAGGATGATAACGGGAAAATACCCTGTACACTTCCCTTACCAAAACTACGACTACCAACAATAGTGCCGCGATTCGTGTCAGCAATTGCACCGGCAAATATCTCACTTGCACTGGCTGAGTTTCCATCGATCAGCACCACCAGCGGTATACTCCATGTGCCAATAGCGTTTGCAGTGTAGTCAACATCTTCGTTATCACTACGACCACGTGTCGCGACTATCCGACCGTCCTTTAGGAATCGATTGGCAACGTGAACACCTGCAGAAAGCAACCCACCTGGGTTTCCACGTACATCGATAATCAGACTTTTCATGCCCTGACGGTGTAGTTTCCAGAGTGCTGCCTCGACGTCGCGGTCAGTGGTCTTTTGAAAACTGGCAATTCGAATGTAACCGACGCCGTTCTCGTCGTCGGCTATGTGGACATTTTCAACACCCGGTAACACAACTCGTTTACGCGTTACAGTGAGTCGCTTGGTTTCATTCTCAGAAGTGGTCAAACACAATTCCACTGTACTGCCTTCACGGCCCTTGAGCATGTCAGCAGCTACGTCTGACGGAAGCAAACCAATTCGCTGACGTTCTACTTCCACAATGCGGTCGCCGGAGACCACCCCTGCCACGCTAGCCGGTCCACCGGGAATGACACGGACGATTTCCAGACAGTGTTTTTGAATTTTTAGCTCAACGCCTAACCCGACGAAATTCCCCTCGATTTGCGAAAACGTCTCGTCTAGCTGATTACCGGTCAGGAATGCGGAATATCGGTCCATCGACGACATTACACCGGACACAAACTCCATCACGATACTTTGCGAAGATATTCCAGTCTGACGGGAGACGTACTGAGATGCCATCGAGATATGTGTCATCAAGTCTCTGCGACTTTGGATTCGACTCGTGCTTGCCCAATCCGAGATTTGTTTACGGGCTGGCGCAATTCGCGCCTTATTATTTACAACGCCGTGAAATTCAGTGAACGATGGCGATTCAAGTGCTACAGCAACAAACCGACTACCCACTTCACACATGCGATTCCAATTCGGAGTGTCGACGTAGTACGTATCAATTTTCAGAAGAATCTCTTCCAAAACGTCAATAGACAACCGATGGTCAAGCACTCGTAATGATCGTGAGAAACTCGCGTCGCGGTACCGGCGGTCAACGTCAACGTGTGCCTTTGCAGTAATTAACCGCCGATGTAGTTCCGCTTGCCGAGGAAACTGTTTGACCGACTTCTGGTAATGCCGAAGAGCGTCGCCCCACTGACTCCGCTCCTCAAAGCGTTCTCCAGTGTTCAATGCATCTTGAAGTGCGGCGAGCGTGGCTTGCGAATCACTAAGTGTCTGACCATATACAGAAGCTGCGTAATCACCAGCAAGCACGGATAACACCAATACCGCTAATGCTAGCAAGGATCGACGCAAGCCACTTCCAGTGCATTTGGCTTTTGAATTGAAATCCGCTGTGGTCATTCGGTGATACCGCAAACAACTTCTCTAATTAGTGTTTTTGCGGCAGATCGCATTACGTTTAACGCGAAATTGGAGCTATATTTCTGCCGCCAAAAGAAGAGTAGGACACAACAGAAAACAGGCTGTTTTTTTAGCGAAAAACAACTCGTGTAGAACTGAAATAACCGGACTAACTACACCCACGAGTTCAGGTTAGATGGGTTGTAGAGATTAGCTGCCTGATATGCAGAGTCAGTTTCCAAAACCAATCGTATTTGACTAGTTGTCGATCATCACGGCTTCGCCGCCAGCTGCTGAGATTGCCTGCGCATGGCACAACTCGATAGCATCTCGAGCCAAATCACCACCGAGCAACGCTGATGCATTTCCTGATTCGATTGCATTTGCCGCTTCGCTGATTTCAAGCACAAATGCACTGACTTCATCTGCATCACCCAGATCCGGGCGAATTACCTGCTCTTGCGAGTCAATAATTTTCAATGAAGAAATATCTGCTTCATCAACATGAAAGGCCGATCGGAATTGCACCGTAGCCTGCTCAAAATGCACTTCATATCCGTGCATAAACGATCGTCCCTGCTGCCGCAGAACACCGCTCGTCGCACTTACAACAAGCGATGGGTCATCAAACAGGAATTGCGAATTGAAATACTCGACGACGTCTCCACGCATACGGCCATTTGTCGATACAGCGTTGGGCATACCAAACAATACGCGAATCAAATGTGCATCATGTACATGCAGGTCTACCAGTGGCCCACCGACTTTTTCCATATCCCAGAAGTCTTTGAGCCACAGAGGATCAGAAATTACCCGTTCAAAGTGACCGCCGAGTAATGCACCATATTCTCCGGAATCCACCAGACCACGCAGATACATGTGTTCAGGGAAGAATGGCAATACGTGTGCTACCAATGCCTGTTTATCATTGGCTTGCGCAGCTGCAACAATCTCATCACATTCAGATGTGCTAAGTGCCATTGGTTTCTCAATGAGCACGTGCTTGCCAGCATTTAAAGCAGCAACGGCTACATCGACATGTAGCGCCGGCGGCAGACAAATATCAATCAAGTCGATTTCCGGATCACCGATCAGTTCATCAAGATCCGAGTAGGTATTCAAATCACTTACATCGACCACTTCACCAGCAGGACCGAAATTTCCTTTGATGCTTGTCCAATCACCATTGAGTTTGGCCTCGTCTCTGGTGCAAAAAGCCGTCAACTGCACATTGTCACACCTTTGATATGCCAAATAGTGGATCCACCCCATGAATCCCATGCCTGCGATACCAGCTTTAACCATGAATCAACTACCTTTTACGTCCCAGCAGATGGAATTGAATTACCACACATTCAGCTTGCGATATCTGCTCTGTCAGGAAATCAAACTTATGAAGCAGAGAGTAGTGAGCGGAATGTACCGATTGCATCGCTCCAGTCTACCGTACCTGTCGGCTCATATGCATCCAGTTGGAAGCTGTTTGAGATGATTACTCTTGCTTCCTGAATACTACTTACAGCACCTTCAGCTACTAATTGCATCATGATATTCCCAATCGCTGTGGCTTCGACTGGTCCGGCCAACACGCGTCGACCGCAGGCATCCGCGGTTAGTTGGCAGAGCAGTTTGTTTTGAGTTCCGCCACCAACAATATGGATCAACTCAATGCTGGAACCAGTAAGCTTCTCAAGCATGCCCAACACCATTTCATATCTCAGTGCTAAACTCTCCAGTGCAGTACGGATTATTTGGCCGGCAGATTCAGGAACAGGCTGACCAGACTGTTGGCAGAATTCACTAATCGCATCCGGCATATGACTCGGAGCTACAAACGCATCCGAGTCAGGATCAATTACCGACCTGAGTGGCTCAGCAGCTGCAGCCATCTCTACAAGCTGATCCCATGAATAGTCCTTACCGTCACGTTGCCAGCTGCGGCGACAATCCTGTACCAGCCAAAGACCAACAATGTTCTTGAGTAAACGTGTCGTGCCACCCACTCCACCTTCGTTTGTGAAGTTCATCTCCATGCACTCTGAATTAACGATCGGATTGGCTACTTCAGCTCCCATCAATGACCATGTTCCACTGCTGATATAGCACGAGGTTGGACTATCGGTAACTTGCTCTGTGCTGGGTACTGCCATCACCGCACTTGCTGTGTCGTGCGTTCCAGGCAAAACAACATTGATATTCGCGTTGCCAATATCGTCGCCTACCGATGCCCTCACTTTTCCAAGAGATGTTCCGGCCGCTGTAATTGGACCTAGGAAATGTGTTGGTAAATCAAAGGCTTCTAATACACCAGGTGCCCAATTACCCGTCTTCGGATTATAGAACTGCGTGGTTGTCGCATTGGTTTGTTCGTTTACCTTTTCGCCGGTGAGCAGCCAATTGAAAATATCCGGAATCATTAGGAAATGCTCGGCAACGTCCAATACCGGTGACTTTTCGCGTTTGAGTGCCAGCAACTGAAACAACGAGTTGATTCGCATAAACTGGAGACCGGTTTCAGCAAAGATTTCTTCCTTGCTTCGGATGCTGAATGCGTGCTCAAGGATTCCTTCCAGATATGGATCACGATAGTGCATGGGCATCGATAATAACTGGTCATTGGCACCAAGAAGCCCAAAGTCGACTCCCCACGTATCAATACCTACGCTGACGATACTGTCTCCATACTTACTAACCGCCGCTCGTAGCCCGTCCTTTACGTCGCTCCACTGACGCGGAGTATCCCACATTAGATAGGGTCCGACCTGAACACCGGAATTTGCAAAACGGTGCACTTCTTCAAGGGAAATGACCGACCCGTCGAATGTACCGCCGACCACGCGACCGCTCGAGCCACCAATATCAACACCAAGATAAACCTGTTGCATGCGTCCCATCACCTCTGAAAATGCTCTACCGTGCCCTTCGGCTTAAATGTAATACATCGATTCGCCCAGATCGCGTGATTCCTGAATCAGCTGGGCGATAGTGATCTCAGCAAGCTGCAGGGATAGGTTTTGAGAAATCGAATTCCAGTTGGAATTCAATACATCGCCAAATGGTGTCGAGGTTTCCGAGTTTTGGATTACCTCTCCCATGCTTCCGTCTACGGCGCTCATGACTGATCCTAACGAGACCGTCGCCGGATCCTGAACTAGTCGATAGCCACCAGACTTTCCCCGGACACTGGATACAATTCCAGCACTCTTCAATTGAATAAGTATCTGCACAAGAAACCCGTTTGGGATTCCATGACGTTGGGCAATGTCGTTGAGCCGTGTTGGATGCGGATCATGGTATCGAGCCGCAAGCTCCATGACCGCTAGACAAGCGTATTCAGTTTTGGCTGAAATGTTCACAGGCAACACCTGATATTTCACTGTGACTAGTCGTCAATCGAATGTAAGCCGCACTCTGTCTTAGCTGTTCCACTCCACCGCCCAGCGCGTTCGTCCTCACCAAATAATACGGCTCGTGTGCATGGCCAGCATCCGACGCTTGAATAACCCTTATCGTGTAGTGGGTTGTACGGTATGTCGTACTTGGTGATCATTTCCCAGACATCCTGCTTCGTGGAATTAGCAAGCGGACTGACCTTTACCAATCCGAATTTTTTATCCCATCCAACAATCGGAGCCTGTGCACGATGACTACTTTGATCACGACGAATGGCACTCGTCCATGCGTGGAGTCGGCGGGATACATCCTGAAGCAATTTGATCTTCCGGTCGAAACAACACTGATTCGGATCCTTTTCGTATAACGGTCCACCGTGTTTAGCTTCATATTGCTCTACAGTGAGATCCGGTGTAATCAGCTGTACTTCGATGCCGTATCGTTTATTTACCTCATCTCGTAAATCAAGAGTTTCCTGGAACTGATACCCCGTTTCCAGATTGAATATAGGCGTTTCCGGAGCGATTTCAGAAAGCATGTGAATCATCGTCATGCCTTCCGGACCAAATGCCGTTGCCATTGCGAAGTAAGGTCCAAACCGCTCGCTCGCCCACGAGAGTATCTCCTGTGGAGTCGCAGTCTCAAGCTCTTGGCTTCTGGATTCAATCTCAGCAAGCAATTCCGTTGTAGGCTCAAGCCGTGTCACGGTCGGAGTACCATTCTCTTTTTTATCCGAATCAGCTTGTTTTGTAGTGCGTACGTCTGTCATTTTGTCTGGTGGCTAATTCGCGCCGTGTAAAACCAATGGCCGTAATCTAAACACTCGACCTTTACATATGTTTGAATACTTAACCTATTTATCTTTATCAACTCAGTCAAGTATATAAGTTTAGAGAAAGTAAAAGGTGAAGCGCAATCCAACTAACTCATGATCACCTGGCGCATGAGGTGACAGCCAATAGGAACTCGGAGAACCGACGCAACGAACATCCTCTAAATCCTGCCCCACCTTGCACATAATGGTGCTATATCCCCAAAATAGTAGTTGAAATTTATCGCTGAATTGCACGCAAAGAAAACACAACCTACTCACATCGCTCATCGCACAATTCAAACTCGGACGTTAACCACCGAGAATTACCGTCGATCAAAACTCATCAACTGCTGAGCAAACTACAAATGGCACCATTGGTCTTGGAAATCGAATCACCCGAAATGCAGCGAGACAGCGTGCATCAGGCAGTGCAGGCTATCGCTGAAGGACAAGTTGTCGCTTTTCCGACGGAAACAGTTTACGGAATCGGTGCTTCCGCATTAAACGAAGACGCTGTGAATCGACTGTTTGAAATAAAGGGTCGTCCTGAAAATCAACCGATGACTCTTGCAATTAAGGGATATGAGGCGGCGTTAGATTTGGCACCGGCAATGTGTCCATTATCACGTCGTCTGGCGCGGAGATCCTGGCCCGGCCCTCTTACATTGGTTTTGGACGCGTGCAATTCAGACAGCGCCGTCTTTCAATTACCGGAATTCGTTCAGCAGCGTGTTGTGTCAAACGGACGCGTGGGCATGCGTGTACCACAAAACAACACTTTGCTCGACGTGCTTGAACTATCAACGGGCCCGTTAGTCCTTACCAGTGCAAATCGCAGCGGTGAAGCAGATACCGTCACAGCAGAGGAGGTCATCGAACAACTTGGAGATGACGTCGACCTGGTGTTAAACGGAGGGTCATGCCAACTCAACACACCGTCAACGGTCGCATCCATTGATAACGATGGCATTAACATACTACGACAGGGGGCTCTCAGCCCTGAAGATTTACAGCAACTTGGTAGCGTCATAATTACCCTGGTATGCACCGGAAATACATGTCGCAGCCCGATGGCGGAAATCTTATTGAAAAAACTACTTGCAGAACACCTAAACTGCGAATTAAACGAATTGCAAAGTCGTGGTATTATGGTTGAGTCAGCGGGGGTTGCTGCGATGAACGGTAGCCCGGCATCAGCCGAGTCGATCCAGTCTATGACTGAATTCGGGCTGGATTTAACAGACCATACGAGTCAGCAGCTAACGCCGCTGCTTGCACGTGATGCCGACTGGATACTCACCATGACAAACAGTCATCGTGACGCGATCATCCAGACCTGGCCACAATGGATAAACAAAACAACCGTACTTTCACCGAGCGGGCATGACATTTCCGATCCGATTGGTGGTCCGTTGGAAGTTTATGAAGCGTGTGCGGAACAAATTAAACAATTTCTGGAAGAGCGAATGCCTGAGTTGGAAACGCTAATCTCAAGCATTCCCGGACAATAATATCTGGAGAAGACAGTCGATGCGAATTTCCGTTGGCAGTGACCACCGTGGCTACAAGGTTAAGTCCAAAGTGATCGAGCTATTAAACCAGCTCGGCCATGAGACGGTCGACGTAGGTACTAACAGCGACGAGAGCGTGGACTATCCTGACATTGCAAAGCGTGTAGGCCAACAAGTTTCAGACAGTGAGGTAGAACGCGGAATCTTACTCTGTGGCACGGGTATCGGTATGGCTATAACGGCCAACAAGTATACCAACGTTCGCGCAGCTACCTGTCACGATGAAATCACCGCAGAAATGAGCCGTCGTCATAACGATGTTAACGTGCTTTGCCTCTCCGGTGACATGCTTGGCCAGCGCAGCATCGATCAACTCGTTCAACTCTGGATCACAACGGAATTCGAAGGTGGTCGACACGAACGCCGAATCGACAAGATTTCAGATCTCGAAAAGCACGCAATCGACGAGTAATCATCGATTTCCACTCGCAGCTCGGTGATTGGTTATACCGGTTATAGCACTTCTTCAGCTGTGATTAGCTGCGCCCAAACCGATAGTAACGATCGCGCCGAATCGTGCGCAAAATGCCTTGTTTTACTATGCAATATTGAATCCGGTGTGGCTTGTTTTGCATTCTGTCTCAAGTACAGTCGACTACACAAGGAAACAAAATCATACATACTAATCGGAGACAATCGTTCGGCACATCGATAATGGGCAGCTGAACGAAGTGGGGCAAGATACAGTCAAGATGGCGACAGAGTTTACAAATAGCGAAGTAGATCAATTACTCTTAAACGCTCGTTTGAGAGATGAACTCGAGCCATTTTTGGACGAATCTGTGGAGCTCGTAGATGTTGCTGCGATGTCTACCGCCCGGGAAAATGAATTCCTTGCATCAATGCTGCAGTGGGAACGAGCACCAGCTTTGCCGATCAGCCACTGGTTTGAGCCGGAACTGGAATTACCTCCACCAGACACGCTTTCTGATGCCGTACTCAGCCGATTGCTTTGGGATGCCATCAATCGGCTTGCTGACAGAAACATCGTTCTTGAATATACCGACCACCTGTCAGACCGTGACTTGTACGCAATACTCTATCGGGACATTCTTCCGTCAACGGAAAAGAGAATTGATAAGCCCAGCAACCCCCTACGCTGGCGACTCGTCGATTCAGATTCAGACCCAGACGCATGGCTAACGTATTACGCAAACGATGACCAGCGATACCTTTGGGAATTAGAGAATGGTCAGGTGCCACCGCCGCACGAAGACCCACCGTTCCCTCGCGACCTTCCCAAATAGACCAATTCACCGTCTACAATTTCCAAGACAGCAAAATCGAGTACGTCAGGTCATTCGGTTTGCGATTAATCGGCGTTGAATCATAACGGTCAATTCCGACCATTTTCAGGCTAAGACCGTAGTCCTTATCTAGGATGACTTCCCATTCCACTCGCGCCTCGATACGAAACTCTGTAAAGTCCGTCCAGTCCGGAAAGTACTCAAACTGAATTTGCCACGTTTGAAAATCATCCTTTGAGTGCGCATAGTCAAATCCGAACACCGCTTCCGGCACAACGCGGTCATCCGGTCCATTCACTTCCTTCGATACACCAGCACCAAATCGGCTGATAATCGTATTTCATTCACTCTTCAACAATCTCCTATCGATACCACCGTTGGCTTTTAGACGCAAAACAAACGCTTTGAATTCATCATAATCAATACCAAATTCACCAAACCAACTCGTTGGCGCGTCTTCTCTGATCCACTGATGCGATAGTTCAAATAACGCGTGATGTTTAGTTAGTTGATCATTTGCATCGCTGCGAATGTAATCCAATTCCAGTTCGAGTACCCCACACCGCGTTAATCGTTCAAGCTCGACCTGACCGTGAATTCGCTCGGTTTCCGAATTCCCCCTGGTACCGTCCGTCCCCATGCTGATAGATCCGTCCCAAACGTCGCGATCGAGTATCAAATCATCGGTTTGCTCCTGGGCAGTTGAATAGGCCAAATCTCCACGGGTTTCGA
>JAKUOW010000011.1 GCA_022451045.1 Pirellulales bacterium
GATAGCGGCTTGAGAAAATTCATGTACGGGAAACCCATTGAGCCGAATAACACCGGAGCCATGTTCTAGGTGGCTCTGGAAGTCTTTGCACCGAGCTGCAATCGTTGGCATTGCCAAAGCCGCTTGCTGATAAACAGGCCCATCGAGTTTTGGAGAGTCGTCCAGCGCCTCACGGATTTCACCAACATCCTGTTCACTAAATTGATAGTGAACGTCATCACGAATAGAGAGTTCTTCTCCCGTCCAAACAGATGGTCCGCTGATTGCCTGCACGTGTCGTCCCTGAAGAGCTATGAGATGGAACTATTTGCCCATGCAATAGAGTCCGTCCAGTGTGCGAATGATCACGAGGCCATCAACGAGAACCGGTGATTCAACGATGGATTCTTCCATGATACTTTTGCCGACTACCTTTGGTTCACCACTGACATCCACAACAAAGACGGTACCATCTTCCCGCGGCCAATAGATTAGGTTGCCAGCCATTGTCAAAGAGGATTTGTAGCGTTTACCACTCTTTTCCACATCGATCTGCCAGTCGATTTCACCACTCTCAACATCCACGCATGCTAATTGGCCACGGTCAGTACCACTGTAGACCTTGCCGTTATTGGCAACGGGGGTAGCACAGTCTGAGCTAATTCCGTTTACCTGCCACAGCATATGGGAATCTGTCACATTACCAGAGCCGCCGACCTTGATTGCTGTTAGGCTGCCGCCACGAGCATATGGAGCAAATACGACTCCATCGGAGTAAGTGGCTGAAGCGATGCTTCTCCAATACGCCTCGTGGTTAGGGTTGAGCGTACCAAATCGCCAGACTTCCTTGCCAGTTTGTGCATCGTGTGAAGTAACGAAGTCAGCTCCCAAGACCACAATGGTCTCGTTACCATCTTCTTCGACAACCAGCGGAGTTGTGTAGCTCTGAGCAGACTCTCGTGGTGCTTTTAGATTTCTATCCTGTTTCCAGTTTACTTTTCCGGTCTTCTTGTCAAATGAAACGACAAAGGAATTATCCGAGTAAACCGGTGGTTGCTCATCACCTTCGCCTTTTGCAGCAGACCGCTGGTACGCAATGGCGATACCGGACTTTGTTAGTACGGGGGATGTACCCATATCCCACCAGATGGTGTCACTCGTATCTTCGCCAAATAGAGTTTGAATATTGGCTTGCCAGACGATGTCGCCGTTGAAGTCGACCGCGGCAAGATCACCGCTTTTATAAAAGACGTATACGTTTTCACCATCGGTGATTGGTGAGGGGTTTGCTCCGCTGGCAATCCCGTATTTGCCAGGCGTCGCTGCACCAAATTCAACCGACCAGCGTTTCTCGCCCTCTCTGTTCAGTGACATCAGTGAGTTTTTGCCATCGGGCAGGTTGTAGGTGACGAAGATGTTGTCGCCCCATACAGCAGGTGTTGAACTGCCTTTACCGGGTACTTGTACTTTCCACTTCAGGTTCTTGGTATTGTCACCGGTGGTCGTCCATTGTGTTGGATAGTCACCCGGCTGGGCAATACTTGTGCCTAGTGGTCCTCTCCAGCTAGGCCAGTTCTCAGCCATAATGGATGTTGAGAAAAACATAAGTACTGATAGGCAGGTCAATAAACGTGTCGTCATGCGTTTTTTCTCGTGTGGAATTCGAAATATGTTGTCGGCTGTTTAGTATATCCCAATCACAGTATGACTGCAGTTAACTTATGGCTTCCGCATTAGGGTGTCGTAATCTGTGGCTATAGAGAATAAGCTAAAAGCACGCGGCTGAGCGGTTTTCATTTCAATTGACTTGTTTTTGTAATAGGTATCTACGATGCGCACGTTTGCATGGTTATCGATATTCGCGATTCTCATTTCCTTTACCGGATGTTCATCAGATTCAGGTATTGAAACAACGAATGAGGGTGCAAGCGGGACGTCCAGTGATGCTGGCTCGGATTCCTCAACAACCGACACAAATGATGGCAGTGAATCAAAAGGAACCATTGGCTATTCGGCCATGAGCTTCAAGAACCCGTTCTTTGTTGTGATTAAGGATAGCCTAGAGGCTTCTGCTAATGATGCAGGCTATGACTTGATTGCAAACGACGCTGATACAGATGTCAGCAAGCAGGCAAATCACATAGATGAGTTTATTGCTAAGGGCGTATCTGCAATTGTGCTCAATCCCACCGATCGGCTTGCCATTGGGGAAGCTATAAAGAAAGCGAATGCCGCCGGAATTCCGGTTTTTACCTGTGATTTGCAATGTGTCGCAGAAGATGTGGAAATCGCCGGTCATATTGGAACAGATAACAGACAGGGTGGTACGCTTGCTGGTCAGGCCATGGTTGAGGTACTGGGAGATCAAGGCGGTGAAATCATCATTTTGGATTACAAGCCAGCGAACTCATGTGTGCTGAGGGTGGAAGGTTTCATGGAAGTCATAAATGCTCATAACGAAGGGCGTGAAGCAGGCAAAATCGAGGTGATTGCTGAAATCAATGGTGGTGGCGACGAAGAGATTGGTTACAAGGCAACTGCTGATAATCTTGTAGCACATCCAAATCTGGTCGGCGTGTTTGCTATCAATGACCCGTCAGCACTCGGTGCCTGGAAGGCTATTGATGAAGCTGGAAAGACAGACCAAATCAGCATTGTTGGATTCGACGGGGCCAAGGCAGGAAAACAGGCAATTCTCGAAGGCAAGATTTACGCCGACCCGATTCAATTCCCAAAGAAAATGGGAACGGAGATTATGACAAAGATCCTGGCTTATCAGGCAGGAGAGGAGTTTAATCCCATCGAGCTAATTCCGACGTCCCTGTATAAGAAGGCCGATGCTGAGCAGGATCCGGAACTGCAAAACTAAAACGAGAATTGAATTCTCATATGTCTAATGATAGCGCACCTCCACCTCTTCTGGAAATGAAGGGGATTAGCAAGTCCTTTCCTGGCGTGCGTGCGCTCGATAATGTTGATCTCACTTTGCATGAAGGTGAAGTGCTAGCCTTGCTCGGTGAGAATGGTGCTGGGAAAAGTACCTTAATCAAGATTCTAGCCGGCGCGCATATCCCGGATTCCGGACACATATATATAGATGGTGAAAAAGTAAGAATGGAATCGCCGGCGGCCGCTCAACAAGCGGGAGTCGGAATCATTTACCAGGAATTCAACCTGGTGCCAGCTTTAACAGCCCGCGAGAACATATTCCTGGGCCAGCACTCGATGTTCTCTCTTACTAATCGATCCCAGGAGCGTGCAGCGGCAACAGAACTTTTTCACCGTATCGGAATAGAGGTTTCCACAGAAGCACTCTGCCGCGACTTAACCGTTGCACAACAGCAAATTGTCGAAATCGCAAAAGCACTTTCGCAGCAAGCGAGAATAGTTGTAATGGATGAGCCTTCTGCGGCGCTGACTCCAAGAGAAGTCGAAGGTCTTGCGGCAGTAATTAAGGAACTGAAGGATCAGGGAATTGGAGTGATTTACATTAGCCATCGACTGGATGAGGTTGAGGCTTTTGCAGATCGTATAACTGTACTTCGTGACGGCAAGCATGTTGGTAATCAAACCATTGATGAAGTTACCCGCGATCAGATGATCGAAATGATGGTTGGGAGGAGCATTGAAAATGAGTTTCCCAAAGCAGCATCCAAGGCCGGCGAAGTGATTCTTGAGGCTGTGGGGTTGCACCGGCTACCTGCTGTGAAAGGAGTTTCGTTAACACTGAGTAAAGGAGAGATTCTTGGTGTTGCAGGTTTAGTGGGAGCTGGCCGAACGGAAACAGCGAGGCTTTTGTTTGGTGCTGACAAGCTCGACTCGGGTGAGATCCGACTTCACGGGGAAAAAGTAGAAATAAAGAGCCCGCGTCAGGCGATTAAACATGGGATTTGTTTACTCACAGAGGACCGCAAATCACAAGGACTGATTTTGGGCCAGACGGTACAAGAAAACTTCGGACTGGCGAATCTATCGGACTTTTCCGCTCGTGGTTTTGTCAGCCGAAAGAGAGAAGGGTCAGCCTTTGGCAGTTATATCGACCAACTGAAAATCAAAGTTACTGGTGGCTCGCAAATTGCCGAAACATTGTCTGGTGGGAATCAACAAAAAGTGGTGCTGGCAAAATGGCTGCAACAAAATGCTGAGGTTGTAATTTTCGATGAGCCAACCCGTGGAATTGACGTTGGTGCGAAGTATGAGATTTACCTGCTAATGAACGAATTGGCAGCCCAAGGGAAAGCCATTCTAATGATCAGCTCAGAGTTGCCTGAAGTGTTAGGAATGAGTGATCGTATTTTGGTTATGCACGAAGGCCGGATTGCAGGTGAAATCATGGACCCGGCATCCGCCACACAGGAAGATGTTATGAAACTGGCGACAGGTTCTACTGGTGAAGTTGCTGTTGAAGTGTGAAAGTGCCTAGCCGAATGAAATTACCGCAAGATTTTTCCTTGTTTCGTGATTACGGGATGGTCCTCGTCCTCGTGTTGCTGTGCGGCATGATTACTTGGGCAACATGGGAAGAGCAGCACCCTAGTGATGCATCTGCCGGAGTAGCTTTGGCCAATGGTCTGTACGATCTAAAAGGCGAGGAGCTGCATGTTGCGATTATGGCCCGCCAAACGAAATCAGATGATGAATTCGTGAAAGCAATTGAAGATCAAATCGCAGAACGAGGCTCCTCTGTAAAAGCCGTCATACGTGTGCGAAATCCCCGCGACGCAAGAATTGAGCTTGAAAAGTTGGGTGTTAGCAATACGCGCATAAATGCTATTGCGACGCACAACTTCTGTTTTAGCACTTGGGGAGTTCTGAAGCAGGCGACGCTGGATGGCTTAGCGTCGAGTCATAAGTCATTCAAAGACATCCGCCCTTATAAGCCCAAGAGCAGAATGGGATCGGCGTTCTTGTCCGCGGAGAATCTGATTGCGATTCTCAACCAAAACGCTCCCGTTGCCATCATGGCCATTGGAATGACTCTGGTAATTATTACCGCAGGTATAGATCTGTCAGTCGGCAGCTTGATGGCACTCTCCGCGTTGATTTCCGCAGTGACTCTTAGGAGTTGGTTTGGTGATGCAGACGCTTCGGCTCTCGGAATCATAACCGCTTTCCTGCTTGGAATACTCGTATGTACAGCTTGCGGTGTATTTGTTGGACTTATGGTGACGTGGTTTCAAATCCCCCCGTTTGTTGTGACGCTGGCACTTATGATGGTTGCCCGCGGTTTGTCGTTCATCTTGGCTGGCGGTGCAGATCCCGTTGATATCCAGGCAACCGGAGCAGAATTACTCTATAGCGGCACTATTCTTGGGGTGCCTAATCAAATTGCGTTAATGTTGTGTCTATTTGTTATCGCTCACGTTGTAATGAGCCATACAGCATTGGGTCGTTACATCTATGCTGTCGGTGGAAATGAGCAGGCTGCCCGGCTATCAGGTGTGCCGGTGTTTTGGGTCATCATTATTGTCTATGCCATTTGTGGTGCCTCAGCTGGCTTAGCGGGAGTGATGGACGCGTCTCACTTCACTAGCGGGAGACCCAAGGCAGGCGAATTCTTTGAGCTTCAGGTGATTGCCGCTGTGGTGGTTGGTGGCACTAGCTTGTTGGGTGGTGAAGGTAAGATCCTTGGGACGTTTATCGGAGCCATGATTCTCGGTGTCATTCAAAATGGCTTAAACATGCAGGGTGTTGATTCCTATACTGCGAATGTTGTGTATGGGGCGTTGATTCTAGTGGCTGTTTTGGTGGATCAGCTCAAGAGAAAGCTCTTGAATTAGGCCTAAATCAACGTATTTTTTATGATTAAAGGACTTTTTCCCCCTAGTCCAATATTCTCCGATTTGGGTCGGTTGACAGGTGGTAGGTAGGATAGCTAATTTAGGGGTTTCGCCGAGGAATCCTCGGCGAATAGTGCCGGTGTTTTCCGGCATTTTCGGTTAACCGAGTTAGCTCCAGGCATTGATCAGCCTATTTGATGAGCTACGTTTTGACGTTGAAACAATAGGAGATATTCTGTGAACAAGTTTGCAAAAATTGCTTCCCTTGGGTTAGCAGCCTTGCTCGTTATGGTAAGCCCGGCGTTGGCTCAAGATGGCGGTGGTGCTGCCATTGAGTTTTCCGGCGCATTCGGAGCGGGACTGGTCGTTATTGGTGCTGCTTTGGGTATCGGTAAGCTTGCCGGTTCAGCTCTTGAGAGCATGGCTCGTCAGCCAGAAGCTGCTGGTGGTATCCAGACCGCTATGATTATTGCCGCTGCACTTATTGAAGGTTTCACCTTCTTCGCATTGGTTATCTGCATGCAGCAGAATCCGTGGGGCTAGTAAGAAATTACTGGACATATAAGAGACAGCTCGTGTTTTCACGGGCTGTTTTTTTATGCGCTATTGGAAACCGAAATAGATATTGTGGGTCGTCATAGTGATGAAGAGCGATGGCTCGCGCGATAGGATATTCGGTGGATTCTAAAACGACTCAACGGAGACTGCTATGACTAACCAACTATCACTTTCCCGTAGACAGCTTCTCGTTTCATCAGCTGCGTTTGGCGCCACGATGGCCGCCGGTCAGTGGAGTAGTGCGTTTTCAGTGGCAAAAGATTACCGCAGGCTAGACAGCGATAAGTATTTTGGCCGCGGCACAATCCTCGCCACCATCGAAGATGACAAAGTCTTCACGGAAGGGCCAGCATTTGGGCCGGATGGCAATTTGTATTTCACAAACGTGCCTGCTGAAAAAATCCTGAAATGGGATCCCAAAGCCAAAGAACTGTCGGTGTGGCGAGAACAATCTAACAAGGCGAATGGTTTGTATTTTGCGCCAAACGGTGACTTGCTAGCATGTGAAGGTGGAGCAGGACGCGTAACCCGGACGGATATGGAATCCGGTGAGATTACAGTAGTTGCCAGCGAGTTTAATGGGTTCCCGTTTGCTGCTCCTAATGACTTGTGCATGGATGACAAAGGGCGAATCTTTTTTACATCACGTCCGGGGGTTGAAGATCCAACCGAGGGCAATGTGAATGCCGTATATCGAATTGATCCGGATGGTAGTGTGACACAGGTACTGGCATGGCCGGATATTCATATGCCGAATGGTATTGTGACGTCACCCGATGACAAAAAGCTTTATCTGATTGAAGCGCATCCCGATGCGGATTTCCACCGGGATATCCGAGTGTATGACATTGCGGCTGACGGGGCATTAGTGAATGAGAAGGTGCACGTTGACTTCTACCCTGGCCGTAGCGGTGATGGAATGTGCATTGATGCTCAAGGTAATCTTTATGTTGCGGCGGGTCTACATGCGACCCGAGAGACCAGTGAAACGCTTGATACCCGACCTGGAATCCATGTGATTTCACCACGCGGCAAACTCGTGGCTTATGCCGAGACTCCGGAAGACACGATTACCAACTGCACATTTGGCGGCCCGGACAATCGTACTCTCTTTGTCACCTGCGGCACCAAACTCGTCAGCTTTCGCACCAAAATCCCCGGAAAATAATAGACAGTCTATGTTTGTCCGAGTTAAACATGGACACCCACTTTCTATTCGCTCCGGATTTTTTGATGTTCGGGCCAATCGGCATGAATCAGCAAGAATCTATGCCTGTCTCAGATTCTTTTCAGATTCCTTGGATTTAGACCTTGGGCAGCTGATATGGTCCTCGGTACTGCTTGTCGAGCAGCTCATTTGCCGGTTCGCAGTCGATAAACCGCTCTGTTTTAGGATCGAATTCCACCTGTCCTTGAGTGCGATAGGCGATTTCTCCTAAATGCACTAAGGCACAGGAATAATGCGCTGTTTGCGGGTTTGCTTTGGTTCCTGTGCGGTTTCTTACAGCATTTTGGAATTCGTGCATATGCTCAGCGTAACCACGTTCTCCTCGGATTTCCTGCCCTTCTGTTGGCCCTGGTTTGTTCTTTGGTCCTAGAAAAACGCTAAATGCGCCACGCCTTGAGAAAATCATGTATCCCTCGGTACCGTAAAAGACGTTACCGTTATCGAAGCCATGCAGGCCATAGGCAGTAAAAGGGTAATTTTCGTAGATTACAAGGCGACCATCCTCGTATTCATATGTGACAACCATGTTATCTGGGTAGTCACTAGCATGGCCATGAAGCAGCATCCTGCTTCCACGAGCTGTTATTTTTGATGGCACACTTGTGACACCAAGTCCCCAGCAAGCCATATCGATGTCATGGATGCCATCATCACCAATCTCGCCATTGCCGTAATCTTGAAATAACCTCCATGTAGCGTGAAATCGGTATTTATTGAAAGCATGCTCCGGCGCGGGACCCAACCATCGATCGTAATCTACTGTGGTCGGTGCCGTGCTATCTGGAACCGGTTTAACAACCTGTCTGGTTTCAGCAGTCCAAGCTCTTGCAATAAGCACATCGCCGATTATGCCTTCGCGGAGTAGCTTTTCTGCTTTTAGCGTTACAGGGCTGTTTCGCATTTGGCTGCCTTGTTGGACGACGCGTCCATACTTCTTAGCAGCCTCGATGATTACCGGACCTTCGTTATATACATGCGAAATTGGCTTTTCGATGTAACAGTCTTTGCCAGCCTGCATCGCTGCAATTGCAATCGGAGCGTGCCAATGGTGTGGAGTGGCAATGATGACGGCATCTACGTTCTTGTCAGCTATGACATCTTCGTATTTTGTAGTGCGTTTTGGTGCCGCAGACTGAAAGTCCTTGGTGACAAATTGTGCCATGCGTTCGATTTGAGCTGTATCAACATCGCATAGCCAGGAAATAGACACGTTATCTTTGCGACCCACGATACCTTTGACATGGTGTGTCATGATTCCACCACACCCAATGATCCCAATTGAAAGCTCGCTTGTGCTTTCTTCAGCTTGAGTGTGCACGGCACCTAGGGTAGTCACAGCAGCTGTGATGGCCGTTGTTGAACCAGCTTGTTTCACAAAATCACGTCGTGTTTGACTTGTCATGGAGTGTCACCTGAATTTGAATCCTTTGAGTCGATTTCCCGCATTGTAATGAGGTTCAACAGTCAATGCCTAATAGAATCCGACCAGAATTCAAGACAGGCAAAAATCCGCACACGCAAACTACACTGTGCCACTCGTAAACATAGACTGCCGATGAATTTAAGGAGGTGGATTTAAGCCGCGAAAGATGCAGGACAGGCATAGATTTTTTCTGAGTCATGCCGATTGCCCCGAACATCGAAAAAAGCTCGGGCAAATAAAAAGTGGGTGTCCATGATTGAGCTCACAAAAGGCCGGTGTCTATGTTTAAAATGGTGTGATGGGAAGAAACTGCTTAATTTGGGTTGTTTTGTTGGCGTTTGGCGCCAGTCAGGTGTCTGCGGAACGTGATGCGCCGTCATTTGAAAATGATGTACGCCCTGTGCTAAAAGCGCACTGTTTTCATTGTCATGGTGAAGGGGAAGAACTCGCCTCAGGCCTAGATCTACGTCTAAAGCGATTCATTCAAACAGGTGGTGACTCCGGGCCGGCTATCGTTCCCGGAAATAGCAACGAAAGCCTGTTAGTTGAATATCTGACATCAGGTGTTATGCCTCCGGAAGGAACAGAGCTTCGCCCAAGCCAACAGGAGATTCAACGTATCAAGGAATGGGTGGACTCTGGTGCTGTTGTCCTTAACGATGAGCCGGAGTCGTTACCAAGTGGCTTCTACGTCACCGAACAAGAAAAAAAACACTGGGCTTTTCAACCGATAACCTCTCCCTCTCCACCAATGGTGAATGGCACTGTTGACAATGCCATAGATCAGTTTCTCCTAAGTAAGCTAGAAGCCGTTGGCCTAGGACTCTCTGACAGGGCCTCTCGCACGAGGCTTATCCGGCGAGCTTATCTAGACTTACTTGGAATTCCACCAACTCCTGAACAAACCGATCGGTTTATCGCTGACCAAAGGCCGGACTCGTATTCGCGACTTATCGACGAACTCCTTACTCACCATGCTTACGGTGAGCGATGGGGTCGCCATTGGCTCGATATCGCCGGCTACGCAGATTCGGAAGGCATGGCTGATGCTGATGCCGTACGCAGCCAAGCATATCGATACCGTGACTATGTAATCCGAAGCATCAACTCCGACAAACCCTACGATCGCTTTGTCATAGAACAACTTGCCGGTGATGAACTTGCTTCATTACCGTTCAAGAATATGAATGCAGAGACCATCGACTTGCTCACAGCCACAGGCTTCTTACGAATGGCACCGGATGGCACCGGTTCAGGTTCACCCAATACGAACATAGCTAGCAACGCGGTAATGAGTGCGACAATTAAGACCGTGTCCACCTCATTGCTAGGTCTCACGGTCGGCTGTGCACAGTGCCACAACCACCGCTATGACCCAATTTCACAAGAAGAATACTATCAATTCCGCGCCATCTTTGAGCCCGCCTTAAACTGGAATAGCTGGAAGACTCCACAACAACGCCAAATTTCACTTTACACGGATGCAGATGTTGCCCGATCAGCAGAGATTGAGGCTGAAGCCGCTAAGATTCTGGAAGAACGCGAGACCAAACAGGCAGAATACATCGCCGCCACCTTTGAAAAAGAACTAGCAAAACTACCGGAAGAAGTGCGGGAGCCACTTCGTGAAGTGCACGCGACACCAGCTGGCAAACGAACACCCGAACAAGAAGCGTTGTTGCAAAAGCACCCAAGTGCCAATGTCACAGCAGGGTCGCTCTACTTATATGACCAAAAGGCGGCTGATGATCTGAAATCCTATTCGGATCGCGCAACGGAACTGAGAGGCACCAAGCCAGTTGAAGGATTTCTACGTGCACTAACAGAGCCCGCAGATACCACTGTTCCGGAAACGTTTGTGTTTTTCCGGGGTGATATTGACCAACCGAAACAAGCGGTGCAACCGGGTGAACTGCGAGTACTGTCTAGTGCGGATTCTACTATCCCAGCAAATGACACTTCGCTTCCAACAAGTGGCCGTCGACTGAACTACGCCAAATGGCTAACAAGCGGTGAGCACCCACTACTTGCTAGAGTCATAGCGAATCGCATCTGGATGCACCACTTTGGCACGGGCTTGGTCAACACACCAGGCGACTTTGGAATTCTGGGGGCCAAACCAACTCATCCAGCCCTGCTGGACTGGCTAGCAACAGAATTGATGACAAATGGCTGGAGCGTCAAACACTTACACCGATTAATCATGACATCGCGGGCCTATCAGCAAAGTTCGAAGCGAAACGCACAAGGACAAGAAAAGGACGCTCTCCAACAATTGATTTGGGCTATGCCCGTACGACGATTGGAATCGGAAGTTGTCCGGGACAGCATTTTGAGCATTGTCGAGAAGTTGAGCGCAAGCGCATACGGTGAACCAGTGCCGGTCATGGCAGATCGCACCGGGCAGTGGGTCATTGGACAGGAAAACCTGAACGCAGGTCGGCCAGGTGCAGTGGTCGACATGAAAGGCGATCAATATAGGCGCAGCATCTATATTCAAGTTCGACGCAGCAGACCGCTAGCAGTTTTGGAGACATTTGACTTACCTGAATTGGCTCCCAATTGCACCAAGCGAGCAAAATCGACAGCTTCTACCCAAGCTCTAATGATGATGAACAGCAGCTTTGTCGTTGAACAATCAGAATCCTTTGCAGACCGACTCATCACGGCCCAATCAGAATCCGAAAACCAATTGAAACTTGGCTGGAAGCTAGCGTTTAGCGAAGAGATTCCAGCGGACGTATTAGAAATTTCTCTCCAGTTTCTGGCAGATACCAAGGCGGAATTCGTTGAAGCCAATCCGGAACAGGAAATGGTGGATGAATTATCGCACCGCCACGCGCTGGCATTATTCTGTCAGGCCATGTTTAGCAGCAACCAATTCCTATATATCGAGTAATTGAAAGTAGATATGCCTACAAACAATGACAAGTGGATATCCCGGCGCCGGTTTCTAGCAAATCAGTCGTTAGGTATGGGTGGAGTTGCATTTGCATGGGCCCTGAACGAACGATCACTATCGGCTGCACCCAAGCGACCAGAGTTAACGGTCAAGACATTTAACAATGATCCACGGCAGCCGGATTCTGAGCCCAAAGCAAAGGCCATGATTTCACTCTGGATGCAAGGTGGCCCAAGTCATATCGATCTCTTTGACCCTAAACCCAAACTAACGGAACTCGATGGCCAGAGTTTTCCTGGAAAGATTAAATATGACAATGCAGCCCAGGCAAGCTCTAAAGTACTTGGCTCGCCCTGGAAATTCTCAAATCACGGTGAATGCGGGATGGAGCTATCAGAGCTGATCCCAAACATTGCAACGATTGCCGATGAAATCACACTCATTCGTTCAATGCATACCGGCGTGAATAACCACGGTCAGTCCATTAAAGCCCTTCAAACAGGTGTCACTCAAAATGGATATCCGACGATTGGCAGCTGGCTGACATACGGACTCGGATGCGAATCAAACAGCCTGCCTCCATTCATGGCGCTGATAGACCCAGGCCAGCTCCCTGTTGAAGGCGTCGCAAATTGGTCCAATGGGTATCTTCCATCCATATATCAGGGAACGGTTATCCGCCCGACGGAACCGAGAATATTAAATCTTACGCCACCAGAGAAGCTTGCCGGCAAGCCTCAGGAACGCTATCTCTCACTTCTAGACAAATTAAATAAGCGACATATAGAAAACAGCCCCGGCGAACTCGATTTTTCAGCTCGCGTTGAAATGTATGAACTGGCAGCACGTATGCAGGTTGCTGCAAAGGAAGCGATGGATTTGTCTCAGGAAACGGAAGAGACAAAAAATCTATATGGCATGGATGATCCGGACACAACGGAATATGGTTCTCGCTGTCTTATTGCCAGACGATTAATCGAACGTGGCGTTAGATTTGTACAGGTCTATACCCAGAATCAATATTGGGATCATCATGGGGGCATTTTGAAGAGCCTGCCATCGTCCTGCAAAAAAGTTGATAAGCCCTCAGCCGCGTTGGTGAAAGATCTCAAACGGCGAGGCCTCTTAGATTCGACAGTCGTGCATTGGGGTGGCGAGATGGGCCGGCTGCCTGTTATTCAAAATGAAGCCAATATTGGCCGTGATCACAACACATACGGTTTCAGCAGTTGGGTTGCGGGCGGCGGTTTCAAGGCCGGCTATACCCACGGTGCAACGGATGAGTTTGGCCATCATGCGGTTGAAAATGTTGTCAATCATTTTGACTACCATCACACGATCCTCCACCTATTCGGCATTCGACCGGAGGAGTTAACATACGAGCACAATGGCCGTCGCCGTAAATTAATTGAGACAGAGAGCAGACTGGTCACAGAATTGCTTGCTTAAAGCAAACTCTCTAACGGGTCAGCCCAAATGCTACGCCAAGTAGAGACCATCATTCTTTGAAAAAGATGTGCGGTGGAAGTGGCATCAGTCTTTTCAACGGGATAACATGAGTCTAAGCGACTCAAACCGCATTTGACCTCTCTATGAACTAATGAGGAAACGAATCTTGAAGACACGAACATTCATCATTTTGGCAGTCATAACATCTTTGTTTGTGCAGGGGATGTCTGCAGATGCCGCTGAACTAAACGTTCCACCTAAGGGATTTAAAGCCCTCTTCAATGGCAAAAATCTTAGTGGCTGGTACGGCTGGTCAACAAAGAATCCAGAAGACCTCTGGAGCATGAGTGCAGATGACCAGGCAGCTTACAAAAAGAAGTCACTCGAAGATGTCAATCAACACTGGAGTGTTCAGGACGGTATTCTGGTCAATGATGGCCATGGCCTTTACCTGACATCAGAAGAAGAGTTCAGTAATTTCGAGTTGCTGATTGACTACAAGACGGTACCGAAGGCGGACAGCGGAATCTATCTGAAAGCTGTCCCGCAAGTGCAAATCTGGGATTACACCGAAGAAGCTAAATTCGGAATTGGTGCGGACAAGGGATCCGGCGGGCTTTGGAATAACAGCAAAGGTGCTAAAGGCAAAGACCCCCTCGTACGAGCAGATAAACCATTCGGCGAGTGGAATAGTTTCCGAATTCGTCAAATTGGTTCACGCACATGGGTTTGGATGAATGGCAAACTCCTTGTAGATAATGCCATCATGGAGAATTACTTTGATCGCTCTCGCCCCTTGTTCCCACAAGGCCCGATACAGCTTCAAACGCACGGTGGTGAAATCAGTTGGCGGAATGTGTTTGTACGCGAGATTAGTCCTGATGAAGCAACGGACATCCTCCGTGAGTCCGCTGATGACAAAGGATTCGTGTCGATCTTTAATGGCAAGGATCTGAGCGGTTGGCAGGGAGCAACGGCGAGTTACGATGTTGTTGATGGTGCTATCCAATGTCGCAAAGGCACGGGTGGAAATCTCTTCACGGAAAAAGAATACAGCGATTTCGTCGTACGTCTTGAGATTAAAACTCCTCCAGCCGGCAATAATGGTCTCGCAATCCGATATCCGGGCAAAGGCAACCCAGCCTTTGATGGCATGACAGAGCTACAGGTTTTAGATGTTGAGTACCCAGGTAAGCTTGCACCGTATCAATTCCACGGTTCCGCTTATTCCATGGTCCCAGCTCACCGCGGTTATCTTTACCCAGCTGGACATTGGAATTATCAGGAAGTAACCGTAGTTGGCTCGAAGATCAAAGTAGAGCTAAACGGGTCAGTGATTCTCGACTGCGATCTCGCCGACGTAACAGACGAAGCGAAAATCAAACAGCATCCTGGCAAAGACTTAAAGAGCGGATTTTTTGGTTTCGCTGGACACAATGATCCTGTTCAGTTCCGAAACATCACGATTAAAGAGCTGAAATAAGAGATGCTTACAAATCGAACCAATCAAGAGCGTGGCTTTTTAGCTACGCTCTTTTGGTATGCGGACTCAATAGGAGATAGCAATTAGAACGTTATGAATATCAAGAATGCCCTACTTTCCATTTCACTAGTGCTGAGTCTGGCGCTAACAGCTAGTTCGCAAATCCGAGTATATGAGGATGGCAAGCTACCAGCGGATTCACGTCTAGGTGAGCTACGGCACTTGAACAATTACTTTCCGTTTGACGTGCCTGAAGACATAGATTCATGGAAACAACGACAAGCTCAATTACGGAAACGATTGCTCGTTGCTAACGGACTATGGCCACTGCCCGAGCGCACACCTCTAAACGCGAAAGTATTCGGCAAGACAGAACGCGAAGGGTTTACCGTTGAGAAGGTTTACTTTGAGAGCTATCCAGGCCATTTTGTCAGCGGCCTACTCTTTCGGCCAACCGAGTCCAACGGCAAGCGCCCGGCCGTGCTATCACCTCATGGGCATGGCGGTCGCCTACAGGATCACGGCGATGGGATAAAAGGCTTGATAGAAAACGGTGACGAAGTGTATGAAGCTTCGGGACGGTTTCCAAAGCTTGCTCGATGTGCACAACTGGCTCGCATGGGATGCGTCACATTTATTTATGACATGGAAGGCTATGTAGATTCTCTTCAGTTACCAATGGAGGTTTCGCATCGCCTCAATAATGCACGACCGGACCTGGAATCGCCAAAGCAGTGGGGGTTTTTCTCAGCACAGGCTGAAATGCGATTGCAGAGCATTATGGGAGTTCAGACATGGAATAGCATCCGTGCACTCGACTTTCTAACGTCATTACCAGACGTCGATGCGAAGCGTATCGGAATCACTGGCGGTAGCGGTGGCGGTACCCAGACAATCGTATTGGGTGCTATTGATGATCGACCAGTCGTTTCATTTCCACAAGGCATGGTGTCTACCGATATGCAGGGCGGCTGCCCGTGTGAAAATTGCAATTTATTGAGAGTCGACACCGGCAACGTGGAATTGGCCGGTTTGTTTGCTCCTCGCCCGATTGCAATGACAGGCGCAAACGATTGGACGAGCGAGATTCAAACCAAAGGATATCCGGAGCTGCAAAAACTCTATGGTCTCTACGATAAGCCGGAGGATGTGTTCTGTGTGTCGTATTTACAGTTTGGGCACAACTATAACTATGTAACACGGCGCGTAATGTACCACTGGTTTAACAAGCATCTCGGCCTTGGGCACAAAGAACCAATCGTTGAAAAAGATTATCAGCTGCTTACTGATGAGCAAGTTCACATTTGGGATGATGAGCACCCTGCCCCGGAAGCAGGCATCGCTCATGAAGTGAAATTATTAAAAGCAATCGATGATGCGTCTAAAAAGCAACTCGAAAAACTCATTGCCGATGCAGAGGATCCAGCCGCGACCTTTAAAGAGATTCATGGCGAGGCAATCAAGTCGATCATTATTCATGGATTACCTAAGAGCGATGATCTGGAACGGGAAAAAGTAAAGAAGGTTGCCCGAGACGGTTATATCGAGTTTGGAGATATCCTGCGCAACAAAGTGACTGGTGCTGAATTGCCATTGGTATCGCTGTTTCCGACAGAGCAAGAGTGGAACAAGACGGTCACCATTTGGCTAAGCGGCGAAGGCAATGCCGGGCTTTACGATGCCGAAGGTAAGCTAAATGCAACAATCCAAAAGCTACTGTCGACAGGCAGCTCTATTATTTCGGCGGACTTGCTTTATCAGGGGGAATTCCTAAAAGAAGGAAAGAGCGTGGAGTCGCAACGTCTGGCTACAACAACGAATCGAGCTGTATCGGCCTATACGTTTTGTTACAACCATACTCTGTTCTCCCATCGAGTTCATGATGCATTAAGCCTGATCTCATTTGTTGCAAATGATGAGCACGAACCGAATGCAATTTTACTGATTGGTGCGGCCGGCGCCGGGCCAATCGCGGCAACCGCCAGAGCGATAGCAGGGTCGGTCATCGATATTGCCTTCATCGACACCAAAGGTTTTCGGTTTGCAGATATTACGAAGTACTCGCATCCGGAATTCTTCCCGGGAGCTATTAAGTATGGAGATTTGCCTGGGATCCTGGCTTTAAACGCTCCACACCCATTGGTAATAACCGGTGAAAGCAAATTGCCGGCTCTTGTCAAACAGATTTATGGTGAGGGTGGTAAAGTAATCCTCACTCCTACATTTGATTCAGCGTTTTCCACTAACTAGTTGAAGCAGAACTATGACCAAGATTCGTCGAGTTGCAAAAAATGGCAACATTAATCACTCCATTGTTGGATGGTGCTTTCAAGACCATTGGTCGATGGACGAATTAATTCCGATTGCCAAGCAGCTTGGTTGCGGCAGCGTGGAGCTAATTGGTCCGGAATTCTATCCAACGCTCAAACAGCATGACATGGAACTGGCGATCGCTGGGATCAACATTGGTGTGCCTCCGTTTACCCAAGGGTTCAATAACCCTAAGTATCATGAAAAAGTGATTGCTGCGACCAAGAAATCGATTGATGAGTGCCATGCATTCGGTTGGAAAAAAGTTATTGCTTTTACCGGCTACGAGGAAGGATTATCTAAGGCAGAAGGCGCAGAGAATTGCATTCAGGGCCTGAAGGAAGTGGCCGGCTATGCAGAAGCGCGGGGCGTGACCATCTGCCTGGAACATCTGAATACGCGAGATGACACGCACCCCATGAAAGGCCATCCGGGATATCAGGGCGATGACGTGGAATACGTTGTGGAAATTCTAAAAGCTGTTGGATCAGAAAACGTGAAGCTGCTTTTTGATATTTATCACGTATCGATCATGAATGGCGATGTGATTAGACGGCTACACCAGCACAAAGAGGTGATAGGCCATATCCATACCGCTGGGAATCCGGGTCGTGCTGAGTTAGACGATAATCAAGAGATTAATTATCCGGCGTGCATGAAAGCCTTGCTGGAGATAGGCTACAACAGCTATGTCGGTCATGAATTTATTCCGACCAGAGATCCTCTTGCCGGCCTCGAGCAGGCAATTCAGTGGTGTGACGTTTAACCAGCCATGCGTGTCATTGCTTGATTCTGCTTATCTGGCGAATTAAAACTAGACTATCCCAAAAACAAATACGAATTGGATTACTTATGCGCAAGTTTCTCATGTTGGTTGCTTCAGTTACCGCACTTTTACCGGCTCTGGCACAAGCTGCACCGAACTCATTTGATTTGGTACTGCGTAGTCGCGTAGCCACTGAAGAAAACAGTGTGCGCTATCATGCTGTGCTCGAGCAACAGAGCTGGAAAGCTACAGAAACCGCGGTAATTGTTTGTGACATGTGGGATCTGCATCATTGCCTGAATGCCACACGACGTGGTGCAGAGCTGGCACCTCGCATGAATGCGCTGTTGAAGAAAGCCCGTGCTCAAGGTGCAACCATCATTCACGCACCAAGTTCTTGCATGAAACCATATGCGAACCACCCAGGTCGCAAACGGGCAATGGCCGCACCGATGGCGAGTAAATTGCCTGAGAAGATCAGTGAATGGTGTTACAGCATTCCGTCCGAAGAAGAGGTAGAGTATCCCATCGACCAGTCTGACGGTGGTGAAGATGATGATCCGGTAGAACATGAAGCATGGGCAAAGGAGCTTGAAAGCAAAGGCTTGAATCCCAGAGGTCCGTGGACAAAGCAGACTGATTTGCTAACTATCAAGAATCAAGATTACATCAGCGATAGCGGTGTCGAAATCTGGAATGTCCTGGAGCAGAAAGGGATCAAGAATGTGATCCTTGTCGGCGTCCACACGAACATGTGTGTGCTAGGCCGTCCTTTCGGTCTTCGTCAAATGGCTCAAAACGGCAAAAACGTGGTATTGGTCAGAGATATGACAGACACCATGTACAACCCAAAAATGAAACCATATGTCAGCCACTTCACAGGCACTGATTTGATTGTGGAGTACATCGAAAAGGTTGTCTGTCCCACCGTCACCAGCGATCAAATTCTTGGAGGCAAACCGTTTGTCTTTAAGAATGACACACGACCGCATGTGGTAATTGCTTGTGCGGAACGAGAGTACAAGACTAACGAGTCATTACCCCGATTTGCCCTTGAACAACTTGGTAATGATTTCAAGGTCAGCTTCGTCCATGCAAACACGAATGAACGAAATGATTTGCCGGGGATTGGCGTTCTGGAGGATGCAGATGTGTTGCTTGTAAGTGTGCGACGGCGAGTGTTACCGGCCGACCAATTCGCCATCGTGGAGAGATTCATTAAGAGTGGGAAACCCGTTATTGGAATCCGTACAGCAAACCACGCTTTTTCATTGCGTGGTGAGGACCCACCGTCAGGTTACAAGGCATGGGAAGCATTCGATGCGGAGATCTTTGGTGGCAGCTACACCGGGCATCACGGTGTGGGCCCAAATGTAAAGTTAGTCGCAGCAAAACCTCATCCAATTATGACCGGAGTGGACGTGAACACCTTTAAAGGAATGGGATCGCTATACAAAGTGAATCCAATTTCGAAAGGGACTACTCCGTTGCTTACCGGAACGATTGAAGGCCAACCCGCTGAAACAATCGCCTGGGTGAACGAGACGAAATATGGTGGCAAGGCTTTCTATACCTCGCTTGGACACGTCGACGATTTCACACAGCCAGCGATGAATAGGTTGCTCAAGAACGCGATCCTTTGGGCCGTGGATAAAGAGATCAAATAGCCAGAGATTAAACGAGCTCTGGAATGACTCCGCCCTCGTCGAGTAAATATTGGGGCCGTCCGCTTGGGTCGTCAATTGTCGTGCGGTCAGCTGCAATTCCCAGGTTGTGATAAAGCGTGTACAGCGCATCCTGGTAGTGGATAGGTCGGCTGGTCGCTTCGCCACCAGTGCGATCTGTGCTGCCAATCACTTGCCCGGTACGCATACGTCCACCAGCAAAAATCGCAGGTGCTACTCGTGGCCAGTGGTCACGTCCAGCATTTCCATTGATCTTCGGCGTACGGCCAAACTCACCCCACAAGATGATTGACGTGTTATCAAGCATTCCTCGTTCTTCGAGGTCGTTGATAAACGTGACGATTGCATGGTCAAGAATCGGCAACGTGTACCGCATGCGATTGAAGTTGTCGCTGTGTGTATCGAAGTCGCTGATGGTTAGAGATACACATCGCACCCCGGCTTCGACAAGGCGGCGAGCCATGAGCAATTTCAGCGAAGCTTTCGGTTCGTCGGCGGTGGTAAAACGCCCGACGACAGGGCGATCAGGGACCATGTACTTTTCAAGGACCTTGGGGTCTTCGTTAGATAGATCGAGGGCGTCGGCAAATGTGCCCGAGAGCAAAATCCCAGTGGCTTGCTGTGAGAATCGATCCATGGCATCCATCATGCCGGTGGCGTCCACTTCACGCCGAATCTTATCCAGGCTACCCAGCAGTGCGTTACGACTGTTTAACCGCTGTGCATTCAGTTCTGCGTTGAGCGAGAGACTTACGGTATGGTTGGAACCGAGAGCGGCCAATTCGTTTACCATTCCAGGTTCGAGTGGCCGATCAAAAATGCTGGAAAGGTCTGGACGGAAAGGTTTGTATGATGGGCCAAGAAATCCGGGACGAGCGCTGTTTCGGACAAGCGGTCGACCCTGCATCATATCGACGTAGGTTGGAGCAGGATCCGTAACTTTGCCAAGTAGCTTGGTCAGCACGCATCCCATTGCTGGCCGACCACCAAAGCCGGCAAGGTTGCGAATATCAAAACCGGACATACATTGGAATGCATCGTGTCGGCCTTCGGCGCCAACCATGCTGCGAACAAATGCAAATCGATCAGCATTTGCTGCCATTTTGGGGAGCAATTCGCTGATCTGAATTCCGGCTATGCTCGTTTGAATCGGGTGGAATTCGCCACGTGTTTCCATTGGCGCATCGGGCTTCATATCGATGGTGTCCATTTGAGGAGGACCACCATCCAAATGGATGTTGATAATTGCCCGCTCGGATGAACCAACGCCCGCTTCTGCCTCCAGGCGAAGCATATCTGCGAGTGTAAGCCCAAGCATGCCCGCAGCACCTGCGGTGAGGAATCCACGACGGCTAACACCATCGCAATGCTTATATGAGTTTCCAGTGATGTTCAACATCGTGCTTCTACATCCATTCAGCGATTGGCTTGCCTTCGATCAGCTGGACGGGACGACCGTCTGGGCTGTGCGCGATCAAATCGGAAGGCATTCCAAGTTTCTGATAAATCGTGGTTGCGATGTCTTCAGAGAAATATTCATCTTTCGACACATAACCACCCTCAGCGTCGGTAGCTCCCAAAACGTGGCCTGCAGGTACGCCTGCTCCAGCCATCATGGCAAACCCTGTTGATGCCCAGTGATCACGACCGCTGGCAGAGTTAATTTTTGGGGTACGTCCAAAGTCGGTTAGCCAAACCACTAAGGTTGATTCGAGCAGTCCACGTTCTTCCAGATCAATGATCAGTTGTGGAATAGCTTGATCTAACGGAGGTAACCGACTGTCTTTGAGTGACTTAAAGTTATTTTGATGTGTATCCCATCCACCGTCAGTTACGGTTACGAATTGAACTCCCGATTCGACAAGCCGACGTGCCAACAAGCAGCTTTGTCCGAAGCGGTGGCGTCCATAAGCATCCCGAGTAGCGTCTTCTTCACTCTCGATGTCAAACGCCTTCTTGGTCTCCGGTGCCGTGATCATATTCATAGCGGCTTCGTAGTACTCGTCCTGTGCCTTTAGGGCATCTTGCTGTAGGTCGGCGCGACGCTGTAGCGCATCAATTTTCGCCAGTGCGTTTCGGCGGCGATCGACACGTTCAAAGGTTACACCTTCTGGTGGAGTTATATCTCGCACGCTGAAGTTGTCAGCATTTGCATCGGCGTCTATCACAAATGGATTGTGTTCAAGCCCAAGGATGCCACTTGTTCCACCACCGAATCGACGGTCCACATGGTCATTGAGTTGAATAAACGGGGGAAGTGCTGACTGGAATCCATGGAAGTAACTTACGACACTACCATAGGTCGGGTAAGCGACAGCGGCATTGAATCGGCGGCCTGACATGACCCACTGGTCTGCCGTACCGTGACTGCCATTTCGTGGGTTCCAGCCTCTTAGCAATGCAAACTTGTCAGCGTGCTTTGCAAAGTTGGGAACGATTTCAGTGAATTGAACACCGGGAATAGCTGTATCAATAGCATTGAATTCGCCACGTACGCTTACCGGCGCATCCGGTTTAGGATCAAACGTATCATGGTGACTGGTGCCACCGCGTGTCCAAATAAGGATGCAGTTCGTCTTATTTACAGGCTTGGCCTGGGCCGTGCCGCGTAAGTAGTCGGTAAAAGATAAACCTAGCCCCGACAGTGCACCAATCTGTAGGAATCCCCTACGACTGATACCATCACAATTCTTATAAGCGTCATCAATACGTTGATTCATCGCTTCTTGTTCCTGATTTATTTGGTTTTGTGCCATCACCAGAATTATGCATTTCAATGAGATCTAAGCACAATATCATCTAACCTAATGTTAGCAGAGACTCAAAACCCCTAAAAGAAGAATCGGCGTTGTCAGTGCCAAAACCACAGCGACAAGCGGAATTAGAGGCATTCCTGTACTTCTAAAGGGGGGGCCCATTAATAATGTCGCTATGGAGTTTTAAAACATAATGGCACATACTGGAAACAGTGGTGTTTACGCCCGATTTTCACATGTTTTGAATAAGCGTGATTTATCCCGCCTTTTGATAGCCCCGCCCTCCGTGGCTCACGAGTTTAAACCTATGACACGTCTAATCACTCGCTTTGCCATTCTGCTGAGCCTTGTCATAACTGCAAGTACACTTAGTGCTGCCGGGCCCTATCAGGTGGTGCCTGAATCGGTAGCCTTGAGCGGTAATTTCGATCAAGCACAACTTGTAGTAATGTCATTAAGCTCTGATGGTGCCGTTACACCGGAGTCCACAGACGTTTCAGCAGAGGTAAGTTTTCAGTCTTCAGACCCATCGGTTGTGGAAGTCCTTGCCGGTGGTGGATTAGTTGCCAAAGGAAACGGTCAGGCTGAGATTCAGCTTTCCGTAGAAGATTGGTCAGAGACAATCAGCGTAACCGTCGATGGCATCGAGCCGAGCCCAAGTATAGATTTCGCCTATCACGTTCAGCCGTTGTTATCCAAGTTGGGTTGTAACATGGGTGCGTGCCATGCCAGCCAGCATGGCAAGGGTGGCTTCATCCTTAGCGTGTTTGGGTTTGAGCCAAGCAAGGATCATCAGGCCATTACCAAGGATCGCCTGCAACGCCGGGTGGATTACATCACACCGGACAACAGCCTATTCCTGTTGAAGCCGACCATGCAGGCACCACATGGTGGCGGCAAGCGACTGCGCAAAGGTACGGTGGCTTATGATACCCTCGTCGCCTGGGTCGCATCCGGCACACCAGCTCCCAGCAATGAAGCAGCGGAGGTCACGCAACTGGAAATCTACCCTAACCGTCGGGTTGCAAAAGTTGACGATCTTCAACAACTTCGAGTCCTGGCTACGTATTCCGATGGAAAGGTGCGGGACGTAACCCGGCTTGCCCGTTATGACTCAATGAACGAAGGAATGCTGAGTGTAGATGACAACGGCCTGGTGGGCGTTCATGCGGAAGGTCAGGGTCCGATCATGGTGAGATTCGAAGGACACGCTGGTTTGTTTATTGTCTCGGTGCCATTTAGTCAGCGACGGGAGCTCACGGATTGGCAAAGTAAAAACTTTGTAGATGAACTAGCTGCAAAGAAGTTCGTCGAGCTTGGCATTGAACCATCGGCAGTCTGTGATGACGCAACATTCATTCGTCGTGCATTCCTCGATGCGGTGGGCGGTATGCCAACGGCAGAAGAGGTGAGTGGATTTCTGGCATCAACCGATCCAAATAAACGCAAGGTGCTTATCGATAAGCTACTTGGACTAACCGGAGACCCGGCACAGGATATCTACAACGATCGCTACGCTTCTTACTGGACGCTAAAGTGGTCAGACCTGATCCGAAACAGCACGGACAATCTTGGCGAACAGGGCATGTGGTCACTACACAACTGGATCCGCGAATCCTTCCGTGTGAACAAGCCAATTAATAAATTCGTTCAACAGATCGTGACCGCCAAAGGGTCAATCTATATGAACGGTCCAGCGAATTACTTTCGGATCAATGGCAATGTAAACCAATTGACTGAAGCAACCGCCCAGCTATTCATGGGTGTACGTCTGGAGTGTGCGAAGTGCCATCACCATCCGTTTGAAAACTATAGTCAGGCGGATTACTACGGCATGGCTGCATTTTTTGCGCGGGTTGGCTCTTAGATTTGCGAGGAGTTTGGCCTGTTCGGCCGCGAGACGATTGTCGTTGTTCAGGATGGCGGCGATGTAAATCACCCGAAGACTGGCAAGAAAATGGTGCCTACCGCACTGCACGGGCCCGAGCTTTCACATCCACTCGATCGCCGCATCCCGCTGGCTAGCTGGCTAACATCAACTGACAATGACTGGTTTGCCAAATCTGTTGCAAATCGATATGTGAGGTATTTGTTGGGCAGAGGATTAGTGGAGCCAGTCGACGACTTGCGTAGCACTAACCCCGCGACGAATGAAGAATTGTTTCAGGCATTGGCAGAACATTTGGTCGCAAACGACTATGACCTAAAACAGCTGATCAGCGTGATCATGAACTCCCGCCTGTATCAGTTAAACTCACAACCTACCGCGGAGAATAGTAAAGCCGGTGATTTCTACGCGTATTACCGAGTTAAGCGTCTTGCTGCTGAAACACTGCTGGACAACATCGATCACTCCGCCGGCACAACAACGAAATTCCAAAGCCTGCCGCTTGGGACCAGAGCGATTGACTTGCCGGATGCCAACTATCCGAACTTCTTTCTCAAGACGTTTGGTAAGCCGCGGCGAACCAGTGTTTGCGAATGTGAACGATCACCGGATGAGAATCTGGCTCAGGCCCTGCACACGTTAAACGGACAGGTTGTTACATCCAAAATAGCTTCTGCGAGTGGGCGAATCGCCAAGCTCATTGAAAGCAAAACCGAGTCAGCTGAGATTATCAATCAACTCTACATCTCCACCCTTGCGAGAAACCCTTCGGATGAAGAACGAGTGGTTTGTCAGGAGATAGTCGACGCAGCGCCCAATCAAAAAGAAGGTTTGGAAGATTTACTCTGGGCGTTAATGAATTCTAAACAGTTCCTCTACAACCATTAACCGAAGGCCTTCGGGTCAGCAGGAGTCATGCTGTGACCAAAATGCGATTAGCATTCCTATCCCTCCTATCTTTGATCATATGCGTAATCTGTAATGCAAGCGCAAATGCGCAGCAGTCGTACCCTATGATCATGAGCCTGGATCCGGTGGCAATTCAAGTTGGCACGACGACCGACCATGTAGTCAAGTCGCGATATGATCTGTGGGGGACGACTGATGTATTCATTAGTGGAGAAGGCGTTTCAGCAGAAGTCATCCATCCGGAATTGAAGGATGGCGAAGACCCACCGTCAATTACCTCGCTTACGATTCGTGTCACAGCTTCGGCAAGTGCTCAACCGGGAGTGAGAGACTTCCGGCTTGCGACACCGCGAGGTGTGAGTACGGGCGGGCAAGTCGTTATCGTCCGGGACAAAGTCGTACATGAAAGTCAGGCAAACGATACACGAGAAACTGCCCAGTCATTTGAGTTGCCATCGGTGATATGCGGAGCAATCGAAAAGGCTGAAGACGTAGATTATTTCAAATTCAACGCTACGGCCGGCACTAAGGTGACCTTTCATGTCCGGTGCATGCGATTGCAAAATCGGATCCATGACCTTCAGACCCATGCTGACCCGATGATCACGATTCGTAATGCAACGGGATCAACGATTGCAGCAAACGACAATTATTTTGCCGGCGATTGCTACCTCGTGCACACGTTTCAGCAGACGGGTGAATTCTATCTGGAAATCCGCGACGTGCGCTATAAATCTAATGCGTATTGGGAATACAGCGTTGAAGTGGTTGACCGGGATTTTGTAACAAATGTGTTTCCACTAGCTTTGCCTATAAATCGTGCAACGACCGTTGAGTTGATTGGTAGCGACTTAGCAGAGAACAGCATCAATCTGGATCCAAAATACACTCGCGTTAAACAGGGATCTCAATCTATATCGATTCCAATGGGAGCGCAGTTATCCAATCCTGTTTCTGTGTATGGCACGCACCTGCCAATCACGTTTGAATCCACGGCAGATAACAACTCGGTTGAGTCAGCTCAGGAAGTAGCTGTAAATACTGTGCATAACGGCTGTTTGGAGAAAGAGGCTGATGTTGATTACTTTGCGTTCCAAGCCTCTAAGGGTGACAAGCTGACCATCGATGTGATTGCCCGACGTTGTGGATCGATGGCAGACACATATTTACGAATCGTAAATGCGGAAGGAACGCAGCTGAATTCCAGTGATGACTTTACTCGTGGAAAACGAAACTACTTTGATTCCAAGATTGAGAATTGGACTGTTCCAGCGGACGGGACGTATTACATTCAACTACACGATCGCCACTTGAGAGGTGGTGATGAATATGTGTATGCAATCCGTTTGTCATACGATGCACCGACATTTGAGCTGTCACTAGATACAGACAAAACCCAAACTACACCGGGCACTGGTGGAGTGGTTTTCTGCAGAGTTACGCGGAAGAGTGGGTTTACCGGTGAAATACACCTGCACGTTGACGGTGTGCCAGAAGGAGTTACCGCAACAGCGAGTCGTATTCTGGCCAGTGGCAACGATGGCTGTGTGGTATTCAAGGCGTCACCGGATGCCGCGAAAGGCATTCACAATGTGCGCATCTACGGTACTGCTGAACTGGAATTGCCAAATGGCGATAAGCAATTGCTTACGGTTGAGGCAGCCCCTTACCAGGAAACATACATGCCAGGTGGCGGACGCAGCCACTTCCCGGTGGATGTGCATACGGTTTCAATAGCCGATCCGAGTGATTTACTGGCTGTAACGGTTTCGACAAACGAGTTGACAATTAACCCAGGTGGTGAAATTGAAATTGATGTAGAAGTCACTCGTAAAGAAGGGTTTGCCACGAACGTCTCACTGGATGTGATTTTCCAACATCTCAATACAGTGTATGGAAACTCTTTGCCCAAGGGGGTGAAGATGGATGGCAACAAGAGCAAGATTCTGTTAACCGGTGATTTAGCAAAAGGTAAGATTACACTGGTAGCAGACGAATCCGCTGAAGCCGTCGATCGACAACTCTTCTGCGTGATGGCAAACGTGTCGCTTAATTTTGTGATGAAGGCTACCTATGCCAGCGATCCAATTTTCATTACTGTGGCACCAAAGAACGAAACAGCTGATGGGGCTAAATAGTTTGCTGTGATCCACTCGGTAATCTTAGCTCGGGTAAGAACCAGATGACGTACAAGATTATTCAAATTACAGATACGCATCTATTTGAAGATCCCACTGTTGAGTTGCTTGAAGTGTGTACAAATAAACGCTTCGAGTCTGTCCTATCGCATGTAAACCAGCATCATGCCGATGCTGATCTGATGGTGATTTCAGGGGACTTGGTCCACGATGACGGTGCGGCGTATCAACGGCTGCATGGTCTATTAACGGACTGGCATGATCGGCTCGAAGTAATTCCCGGAAATCATGATGTGCGTGAAGCTCTAACCGGTGTCTTTCCTTGCCAAACCCGGCTGGGTGATCAACATATCACCTTTGATGTAAAACATGGTGGCTGGCGGATTATCGGATTGGATACACTAATCGCCGGACGTGTCGAAGGAGACATTGACGACGCACAATGGGATTGGTTGGAGAATATCCTCGTAGCGGATGGAGATAGTCCAACGGCTATCTTTATGCATCACCCACCCGTTATCGTGGGCAGTAAGTGGGTAGATAAACTGGGGTTGGTATCCTTTGAGCGATTCAATGTTGTGGTAGAAGAAAACCCTCAAATCAAACTGGTCATTTGCGGGCACATTCATCAGGAGTATTCCCAGCCACTTGGGCAGGCCATGTTGTATACGACGCCGTCTACCAGCGTTCAATTTCTACCTGGAGCTACAGAGTTCACAACCGATTCGGTGGATCCCGGCTATAGAACGATCACCATCGAGAATGATGCCAGCTTTGTTACCGAAGTAATTCGTGTGGCTAACGCCGATTGAGGACCATTTGAATTGATGGTCAAATAAATTTTCGCTAGGACGTGATAACGCCAGCACATTTAAGTTCATTCTCGATGAGGTCCAATCCATGATTCGTCCATTCTTTGCCCTGCTTATTGGATTTGCTGTATCAACAAACAGCTTTGCACAGGATAGCCCCGATGTGCTTGATGGTAACGTGGAAGCTGCCACGGAGTTGGTCTTTACCGAAGGCCCCGCATACCACCGAGATGGCAGTGTGTTCTTTACAGACATCGCTAATAACCGAATCATGCGACTGAATCCCGGTGCGGATGAAGCTCATACGTTTCTGCAGCCGAGCGGTCGTGCAAACGGGTTGATGTTCGATGCTCATGGTTTTTTGGTCGCTTGCGAAGGCAATGAAAAAGGTGGTCTTGGCGGCCGAAGACTTGTCCGAATAGATATCATCAGCCGCAAACGAACCGTTATCGCAGACCGCTTTGAAGGCAAGCGATTCAATAGTCTCAATGACCTGTGCATCAACAAACGCGGGCAAATTTATTTCACGGATCCTTACTATGGTCCGGATCGAGACCAGCTAGAACTTGATGTTGAGGGTGTTTATCGTGTCAATTCAGATGGTACAGAGTTGGTTCGTGTTCTCGGCAAAGGTCAAATCTCACGGCCCAACGGAATTGGCCTCTCACCGGATGAAAAGACACTTTATGTTGTGGATAACCACCCCATTATTCCTGTGCGAAAACTGTGGGCCTTTCCATTGGATGGAGATGGCAATATTGCTGGTGATGGCAAGGAATTGTACGACTGGGGGACCGGTCGAGGTGGCGATGGTCTGAGCATCGACCAACAAGGCAATGTATACGTCACAGGTGGTGCTGACCGAAAGTACCCAAATCAGGACACTAGTAACCCAGCCGGAGTCTACGTGATTTCACCTGAAGGAGAGCTTCGTGGGATCATAAAAGTGCCTGAAGACATGGTTACAAATTGTTGCTTTGGTGGTGCAGATCTCAAGACGCTATATATCACTGCTGGTAAGACTATCTGGCAGGTCCGCACAAAGGTGGCTGGATCCGTTCTTTGGCCAAAAGCCGAATAAGTGAAGGTGCATGCTGAATAGACCCTGCCACGGATGATCTCGGTGAGGTTGTATTTCAGCGCAGCGCTGGTACGGCACCAAAAACATTTGTGGGTCTAGCTTTTGCCTATACGATGACTGCTAGTAGGCTTACGCGCTTGATCGGTGTGGACCAACTTGCATGTTTTGAGGCCGGATATTCCATATGACAGTAGATTGGCATAGTGAAGCCCCCACTTTTGGTAGGGTGTGTCATGCATGTCGCTCTTGGATAGTGCATACGCTTCACGCATAATAGAAGTGAAATGAATTGCCGAAATAACCCCTTGTTGCTTGCTACTGTTTTGTGCTGCTTCTGCGCCGTCAGTAGTCTCTTTAGCGCTGAGTATGCTCGCATAGATGTCACTCCACAGCAGGTCATTCTGCAAGGCAAAGACGCTTCGTTTCAGCTTCTGATTACAGGATATTCTGAAACGGGAAAAGCAACTGACTTGACTCGTACAGCGAGCTACCGGATTGATGGCGAATCGCTGGTTCAACTCAACGATTCGGGAATCATTCGAAGTGTTCAGGATGGTCAGACTCGTGTCGTTGTAATGGTGGATGATCGGGAAATCTCTATCCCGGTAAGTGTGGATTCATCTGACCATCGGATATCTTTGAATTTTGAAAATGACATCGAGCCGATTTTATCCAGGTATAGATGCAATACCTCCGGGTGCCATGGAAAGGCTGAAGGTCAAAATGGATTTAAGCTATCCGTGTTTGGTTTTGACCCGGTTGCAGATTACTCTGCTCTGGTGATGGAGGCTCGCGGGCGCCGCGTCTTTCCGTCGTCACCTGAACGGAGCTTATTACTGCAAAAGATGAGCGGCGGCGTGCCGCATGGCGGTGGGATACCCATTGACCCAGCCCGGCCCGAATACCGAACAGTACGAGATTGGATCCTCGAAGGCATGCCGGTGGGCTCGCCGGAGGATGCGGTTGTTACAAAGATTCAACTGACTCCGAATCAACAGGTTATGCACCGAGGTGACCAGCAACAACTGAGAGTAGTGGCCACGATGTCGGATGGGCGCGAGGTGGATGTGACGGAACTTGCTCAGTTCAGGTCGAACGCTGCCGCACAGGCTGTTGTGGATCCCGAGGGGCTCATAACAACCGGACAGTCTCCGGGTGTCGTAGCTGTAATGGCCACCTACATGGGAAACGTGGATGTCTTCAAAGCATTTATTCCCCGGGTCGAAGGCTCAATTGATTTTCCAGAAGTCGCAGAGAACAACAGCATCGACTCACACGTTAATAACCAACTGAAGAAGCTAAATATTATTCGATCTGGTCGTGCAGATGATGCAAGTTATCTTCGTCGGGTGTATGTAGACCTTATAGGCACACTTCCAACCGCAGAAGAGACTCGCCAGTTTCTAACAGATGTTAGAGCGGACAAACGTTCTCTAATCGTTGATGCTTTGATGGAAAGGCCGGAGTTTGCCGATTACTGGGCTCTCAAATGGTCCGACCTGTTGCGCGTCGATCGGCTCGCACTTGGGCATAAGAATGCCTACTCCTATTACAACTGGATTCGAACATCCTTCAAAGAGAATAAACCACTGGATGAGTTTGCGAGAGATTTGATAACTGCGGAAGGCCCGTTGCGAGAACGACCAGCAGGGACCTTTTATAAAGCCGTGGGTGGCGCCAATAAGCAGGCAAGTACATTGTCCCAAGTACTCTTAGGAATCCGAATCGAATGTGCGGAATGCCACCACCATCCATGGGATCGTTGGAGTCAGCAGGATTACTTCGGCATGCAGGCATTTTTCACTCAGGTGAAGTTCAAGCCGTCGAATGTAGGAGAGATGGTTTACGCGGACGGTAATCCTTCCACGAAACATCCTCGCTCAGGAGAAGAAGTTTTTGCTCATGCTCTTGGCGAAGCGATGCCGGAATCTTCGCCTACTGGAGACAGGCGATCAGTACTTGCAGACTGGATGACGGATGTTGAAAATCCGTGGTTTGCACGCAATATGGCAAATCGTGCATGGGCACATTTTATGGGCCGGGGTGTTGTTGAACCAGTGGACGATATTCGTCTTACAAACCCGCCGTCCAATGCAGCATTGCTCGATGATCTGGCTGACTATTTGACGAAATACAATTTTGACTTCCGTGAGTTGATACGCTACATAACGGCGTCGGCCACGTACCAGCGTTCCTCAGAGGTTAACGAATCTAATAATCTTGATGAGCAGAATTACTCCCGGTTTCTTTTTAAGCAGTTGCCGGCCGAGGTGTTACTTGACGCAATTAGCCAGACGACAGGCGTCCCTGCCAAGTTCGATGGCGTACCACACGGCAGTCGGGCAATTCAGTTGTGGGATAGCTCGGTCAAGGATTACTTTCTGAAGACATTTGGCCGACCGGCACGGGCAACAGCTTGTGAATGTGAACGTATTGGGCAACCCACCGTCACACAGGTCTTGCACATCCTAAATTCCCCCGACATTCAAGAAAAACTAATTCACAAGAGCGGCCGCGTGCAGTCACTTATAGATAAAGTGGAAGACGACGGGCAATTAATTGAAGAACTATACCTGACGTTTTATGGGCGAATGCCTTTACCACAGGAAATCGAATACTGTTCTGAATATCTGGAAACAGCCGATAATAGACTTGTCGGTGCCTCCGATATCGCTTGGAGCTTAATGAACTCGCTAGAGTTCGTATTTAATCACTAATTCGTGATGGAGATTGAGAATCATGGCTGTAGTCAATTCACACAAATACTGTGATGGTATACGGCGTCGTGACATGCTTAGCATTGGATCTATGGGCTTATTTGGTTCGATGATCAACTTGCCGCGAGTAATGGAAGCCCAGGCGCGTGCGGCTGCTGAAGGCAAGCCAGCAAAAGATATTTCCATGATTTTGGTATTCCTACATGGTGGCCTGTCCACCATCGATACCTGGGACATGAAACCAGACGCACCGGCGGAGTTTCGAGGAGAATTTGATCCTAAATCCACGAGTGTGCCGGGGATTCAGTTATGCGAGCATCTTCCTAGCTTGGCGCAACAGCATGACAAATTCAGCGTGGTTCGTTCCTTTGGACACAGTAACAGCGATCATGGACCAGCTGACCACTACTTATTGACCGGTTATCATCCGGTGGCCGGATTCAATGCCGGATTAAATCCAAATAACCAAAAGCCGTGCATGGGCTCCATTGTTGCACGAGAACTTGGGCCTCGAGGAAGCGTTCCGCCCTATGTAAGCATTCCCAAGGTTCACAATAGTGCCGGATCGTCTTATCTTGGTGCCGCCTACTCACCATTTGGTGTTCTTGCGGATCCAAGTGCTCCGGATTTTGCTGTTCCGGATCTGGCACCGCCTGTTACGGTTGATGGAAAGCAACTTAACAATCGTCGAGCTCTGCTGAGCAAACTAAACCGCTTTGAAAAAGCCGCTGAAGTTACCGCAAATCAAAGTGCCAAAGCGCTGAACACGTTTCAACGCAAGGCATTTGAGTTGATGACATCTGATGCAACAAAGGCTGCTTTTGATATTTCCCAAGAACCTGAAAAACTACGAGATGAATACGGGCGACATACGCTTGGCCAAAGCTGCCTAATGGCACGGCGTCTTGTGGAAGCAGGTGTCCGGTTCGTATTTGTGGATCACAACAATTGGGATACTCATTACAACAACTTCCACGTGTTGAAGAATGACTTGCTCCCTCATTTGGATAGTGGCATGTCTACGCTGCTTCGGGACTTGGATGATCGGGGAATGCTGGATACCACTCTGGTTCTGGTAACCGGCGAATTCGGCCGTACACCAAGGATCAACGGTTCAGCGGGTCGAGATCATTGGGGACCAAGTAGTGCGATTGCAATGGCTGGTGGTGGCGTACATGGTGGCCGAATTATTGGCGCATCAAATGAACGTGCAGAACGCCCAGCCACAACGCCTTATGGCCCGGCTGACTTGGTGGCTACGGTTTACCATGCCATGGGAATTGATCCTGCTACTGAATACGAAACTCCTGAAGGTCGCCCCGTCCCGGTTGTGCCCGGTGAAGGTCGTGTGATTGACGGCTTGTTCTAATGACCCTCTCAATTGGACGAGACGAATGTACCGTAGACTTGTTTTAGCTGTATTCCTTGTTGCAACCTGCAGTACGTTGCACGCTGATGATCCGACTGTCAGCTATATCTTCCCGGCGGGCGGTCAGCGAGGCACGACGGTGAACTTCAACGTCGGCGGTCATTATCTTCGCGCCGAATGTCCATTTGAGATTCTTGGAAATGGCATCCTGACCGGCAATACCATTAAGCGGAATGCCAGAACTCAGTGGTTTGAAGGTCCGCTGATTCCCATGCCAGCATCACAAGCGAAAGAGGACTATCCCGTTGATCAGGCAGGTGAGTTAAGTATCGCCCAAGATGCTACGCTCGGGTTCAGGCGGTGGAGAGTCTGGACAAGTCAGGGTGTGATCCCAACTCAAAAGTTTGTTATCGGTCATTTGCCTGAAATCATAGAGCAGGAGATTGATGGTACACCGATTCCGCAAGATGTGACTTTGCCAGTAACGATCAATGGCCGTGTATTCCCACGTGAAGATGTGGATCTTTGGAGATTCGATGCCAAGGCAGGCAAAGAATATACAGTCGAGGTAATGGCAAAGCGCCTTGGCACAGGACTCGATTCTCATATTGAAGTCATCGATAGTGAAGGCAAACGGGTTGCCGAAAACGGTGACTGGTTTGGCGAAGACTCATTTCTGCGATTTAAGGCCGAGTCCGACGGAAAACACACAGTGCGGATTTATGATGCTGCGTTTGGTGGTCTCCAACATTACGTGTATCGATTGACGATTACAGATCAGGAATACGTAGATCATGTGTTCCCGCTTGGTGGCCAACGTGGGAAACCCCTAAAGCTGCAACTATTCGGGCAGATGATTCCCGAGGAGCCAGTGGAGCTTAGTGTTTCACCGGATGCCGCTGATCAATGGGTGTTTGACTTATCACATAAAGGGAAGACGCTCAGACGACTGGAATTAGATATTACGGATTATCCAGAGGTGCTGGAGTCGGATGAACAGCGGGCAGCAACTCATACTGTGCCGGTGGTCTTAAATGGTCGAATTCAGGACGTGGGTGAAGAAGATACGTGGAATCTGAGTGCAACAAAAGGAGATGTGATTAACTTGGATCTCAAGGCAGCTCGTCTGGGGTCCTTGCTCGACTCTCACCTGGCTGTACTTGATAAAGATGGAAAAGAAATCTCAAAGAACGATGATATTCAAAACGGATTAACGGATTCGAAATTGGCTTTTACCGCTCCGGAGGACGGTACATACCATGTGGTCATTAAAGACAGGTTTGGGAGATTCTCCGCGGGACAATTCAGTTATCGATTAGTTGTTAGTAAGCCTACCAATCTGGAAAATAGCCTGAAGCTGACGTTGCCCGTTGATGGATTAACGGTGATCCGTGGCCAGGAAGGAAAACTGAAGGTTACCGCAGAGAGAGTTGGTGGTTGGAAAGGCCCGATTGAACTATCGGTAGCTGGACTGCCTGAGCATATCACGCTGGATGGCCTAACGATTGCAGAAGGGAAATCCGATACAGAGATCAAGATTAAGCCAGAGGATCAATCAAAAATTCAGGCAACGAGCATCACCATTTCTGGTGTCGGAACTGTAATGCCTAAAGAAGCGGCTGAAAATGAAGAAACGCCAGCTGAGACTGTAAACGCCGTCGCCGTAAAGCCTGCAGAGAATTACCTTGATATTCAGCAGGACTCACTGATGCTATCAGTGGCTATGCCAACTCCGTTTAAGATTTGGGGTACGTTCGAAACGAAGTTTGCACATCGTGGCTCATCGTATAAACGCTCGATGTTTATTGAGCGAGAAGACTACGACGGACCCATTGAGATAGTCATGGCTGAAAGACAAGTACGGCATCTGCAAGGTGTAACAGGTAAGCCCATTTATGTACCCGCTGGTGAGACCGGATTTACCTACCAAATTCAATTGCCTCCATGGATGGAGATCGGTCGTACGTGCAGAGTAGCGGTGACGGGAATCGCAACGATTACCGACCATGACGGTACGGAGCACTTGGTCAGTCATACGTCCCACGCACAAAATGACCAAATCATTGTGCTGGTAGATGCTTCTAAGATGTCAATTCAGGCCGCTGTTTCGTCTATGCAGTTTGCACCCGGAGAAGTAGTGCCTGTCACAGTGAGAGTGAATCGGGGCGATAAGATTCAGGGAGATGTAAGTGTATCCGTGACGTTGCCGGAGCATATTTCTGCAGTTACTGCCGAGTCTATCGTCATTCCAGCTGATAAAACGGAGGGGATTCTAAACGTCCGGTTTGACGACGCGCCGGATGCAGTGTTCAATATGCCATTAACAGTCCGTGCTCGTGTTGATGAAGGTACTGAGCATCATACGGCTGAAGATAAAATAGATATCGTTAAGTAACACTCTTATCCGGACTCTACACCTAATGAAGCGACGCTCTCAATATCTCTGCGCCCTCCTTTTATTCTTTGTGTGGTCGATGTCAGCCAAAACCTTTGCTGCTGATCGACCGAATATTGTCTTTATATTGTCGGACGATCATCGGTGGGATCAGCTAGGCTGCGCAGGACATCCGATTGTGAAAACACCGCATATTGATCAAATGGCTGCGGACGGTGTTCGCTTTAAAAATATGTTTGTAACCACGTCGATCTGTGCCGCGAGTAGAGCAACGATCTTTACTGGTATGTATGAACGTGGTCATCGCTACACCTTCGGTACTGTACCGATCGCCAATCAATTCATCTCAAATAGTTACCCGACAAAGTTAAAGGCCGCAGGATATCAAACAGGTTTTGTCGGTAAATTTGGAGTCAGCGTTGAAGGTGGCGTTGGGCCGATGTTTGATTACTTCAGACCGCTGAATCGAAGTCCTTACTTTAAAACACAACCAGATGGAACTCAGCGGCATGTTACTCAGATTGCCGGTGACCTGGCGCTGGAGTTTCTTGAGGCACAGCAGGCGGGCACGCCGTTTTGTTTATCGATCAGCTTTAATGCGCCCCATGCTGAAGACGGTGACAAGCAAAATCACTACCCCGTGCCGAAATCCGTTGCCGAAATCTATGACGACATCAAAGTGCCGTCGGCACGCCTTTCTGATCCGGAAATCTTTGCGGCTCATCCCGAGTTTTTGCGACGCAGTATGCAGCGAGAACGATTTCACTGGCGTTGGGATACGCCGGATAAATTCACTAAGAATATGCGCGGCTATTGGGGGATGATCAGCGGTGTGGATCATGTTGTCGGGCGTGTAAGAAAAAAATTATCAGAGCTAGGACTGGATAAAGACACGATTGTCATTTTTACGGGTGACAACGGTTACTACCTCGGTCAGCGTGGCTTTGCTGGAAAGTGGTCACACTACGAAGAATCACTGCGAGTGCCTCTCGTGGTGGTTGACCCACGTCTTGCAGATAAGCAACAAGGAACGGTTCGCGATGAGATTGTCCTTAATGTCGACCTTGCTCCGACGATGTTGTCAGCCGCCGGTGTGGAAACGCCAGATACATATCAAGGAATAGCACTTACTGACTTAATCTCGGGTCAGGAAATAACTAGCTGGCGAGATGACTTTTTTTGCGAACATTTGTTTCATATTCCGGGGCGGATTCCAAAGTATGAAGGCGTACGAGGCACAGAGTGGACGTATGCTCGTTATATAGAGCAAGAACCACCATATGAGTTTTTGCATAACCTACGAGATGACCCAGATCAGCTAACCAATTTTGCCAAGAACCCGGCATATGCCGATCAATTGACCAAAATGCGAGATCGTTGTGATGAATTGATGAATGAACTGGGTGGTGAGTACAGCCGGGAAAAATTTAAACTGCGTAGAGACGTTCAACAGCAATCTCCGGCAAAACCACAGCCAGCAAAAAAACCAGCGGCGAAGCCGGCAAAGCCATCGGAACGCCCAAATGTTGTGCTGATTATTTCTGACGATCAGTCGTGGACGGACTATTCCTTTATTGGACATGCTGCCATCAAGACTCCATCGATCGACCAGCTTGCCAAAGAGAGTGCTACGTTTCTTCGCGGATACGTCCCAACCGCACTTTGTCGGCCATCGCTGGCCACGATGATTACCGGGCTATATCCACGGCAACACGGTATCACAGGGAACGACCCGGCACCAAATCACCCACTGCCTCCCGGTGGAAATTATCAAACGCTGCGTAATCAGCTGATCAGCAAAATTGATACCTTAGATACAATCCCCAAGTTACTCGGAGAGGCCGGGTATCTAAGCCATCAAAGCGGAAAGTGGTGGGAAGGAAACTTTGCCCGTGGCGGATTCACGCACGGAATGACCCATGGAGATCCAAAACGTGGTGGAAGGCACGGTGACGAGGGCCTGAAAATTGGTCGGACAGGAATGGATCCGATCGAGGAGTTCATCGATCATTCGCTTTCCGAAGAGAAGCCTTTCTTTCTTTGGTATGCACCGTTTTTACCTCATACACCACACAATCCACCCCAGCGACTGCTTGAGAAGTATCAACAGGAAGGACGGCCTCTCGCAATGGCCAAATACTATGCAATGTGTGAGTGGTTCGATGAATCATGTGGCGATCTTTTGGGGATCATTGATGACAAAGGTCTTCGGAAGAAGACACTTGTCATTTATGTCACCGATAATGGCTGGATACAGCGTACTCCATCGGTCGAAGTGCCTATGGGTTGGCGATCTCAATATGCTCCACGTTCGAAGCAGTCACCGAATGAAGGCGGAGTTCGCACCCCGATTATGGTGCGTTGGCCTGGCCATGTTCGGCAAGGAAAAAAGCAAGCCTTGGTATCAAGCATCGATATCGCGCCGACAATTCTGAAAGCATGTGGTGTTGAGGTGCCGGCTGCTATGAGCGGGATCGATCTGTTGTTGCCCGCGAACAATAAGGGCTCAGCCAGGGCAGGCGTTTTGTTTGGTGAGAGTTATGCTCACGATATCGCAGATTTGGAAAATCCAAGAGAGACGCTGCTTTATCGGTGGGTCATTAGTGGAAATATGAAACTGATCCGCACCTATGATGGCACGGTCGGCCGCTACAAATCAACACATAATTTTGCGAATAAAGCTACACAGCTATACGATTTGATGTCAGATCCGCATGAAAATGACAACCTGGCTGAAGAAAATCCACAGCTAGTTAAAGAGCTAACGGAAATTCTCAATGATCATTGGGATACAAGTGGAAAGTAGACGACTAAGTAATCGTCAGATCTTTGACCCATCCATCAGCGTAGTCCCGTTGCCAGTATTTCATGGCGGCATCATCACCAACGATATGACCATTCTTTGGATTGATACTTAACGTGCGACCGGTACGCTGAGCGATATTGCCGAGATGGCAAAGCATCGTGCTGGTATGCCCGATCTGTATCTCCGCATTTAGAGCCAGTGGCGTATCACTTCGGATAGCATCTAGGAAGTTCTCGATATGCTCGATGTCTCCATTGTTTCCGGTGCCACTCTTTACTTCTTTATTAGAGCGGTCGTACATCTTCCAATTGCTGTTTCCGTCCACTTTGATGCAGCCGTCGCGACCGTAGAAATCGACAAAGCCACTACCGTTGCGATTGCAACTTAAGCCTTGCCATGTAACGAACTTGTCGTCCGCAAATCGATAGGTCACTGTGCTTGTGTCGGGAGTTTGTTGGTCATCATCGAAGAAGTACCGACCACCGGAGCTTGATACCTGTACCGGAAAGTCTACTCCTAATCCCATTCGTGCGGCATCCAGAGAATGTACGCCGTTATTTCCTAGCTCACCGTTTCCCCAATGCCAGAACCAGTGCCAGTTGTAGTGGTGATAGTTGTTTACAAATGGTAGTCGAGGTGCAGGACCTTGCCAGTCTTCATAATTGATGTGCGGTGGTACTTCAGCCCGTTCTCCAGTGCCAATGCTGCCTCGAGCGCTAAAGTAGTGTGTGCGTGCATGATGAACTTCACCAATGGCACCATCTTTAATTAATTGGACAGCTTCCTGCATGGAGACGCTGCTACGTCTTTGAGAACCCATTTGAACCGCGCGCTTGTACTTTCGTGCAGCCTTGACCATCATTTCACCTTCCCATGGATTATGGGAGCATGGCTTTTCAACGTACACGTGTTTGCCTGCTTTACATGCGAGAATAGTTGCCGGAGCATGCCAATGGTTTGGTGCTGCACATACGAGTGCGTCCACGGATTTATCGTCAAGGATTTGTCGGAAGTCTGTAATTGCCTCGGGAGTTTTATCAACAGCGCCCTGTACGAGCTTTGCTGCGGATTCAGCTCGTTCACTGTCAACATCGCACACGTACTTGATTTCGACATTTGGACGTTCGGCAAAGCGAACAGCAAGGGATCGGCCGCGACTTAAACCCATGACCCCAATAACGATTTTTTCGCTTGGGGAATCCTGAGCAATTGCATTGGATGTTGTTGCAACTGCAGTTGTTGCTGCGGTTGTTTTAAGAAAGTCACGGCGTTCCATGATTCCACTCCATGTAGAGAAATGTTTGATCGTGGTGTTATTTTACTTTATCCCGAGAGCCTTCTTAAGCGCTGCAGGTAGTTGATCGGTTGCTTTTTCTGATACCCAGGACCAGCTGTGCCCATTGAAACCGTCTGCATAATCACGTTTCATTGGAATGTAACCAGGCCAGGACTCGCCGAATCCGATACTGAATACAAAGTTATCAGGTAATAACTGTTGTGCCATTAATTGATAGCCAACGAACGTCTCGCCCGGGAAGAGGACAACCTTTCCGTGGCCAAAATCAATACACGCCATATCGATAGGGTGCTTTTGCTCTACACGATTGAGGCTGCTGAGTGACATCGCTGCCGCGATGCGTTTGATTATGTCGAGGTCTTTGTTTTCGAGTTGCTCCGTGAGGATGGCACGCTTGTATTCCGGCTTCTGGTTGTATTCGAGATGAAACGGAATACTCCGGAAATCAATTTGTGTAAGTGGCTGGGGCTTGATGGAGTCAAACGACTTTTTCATGCCGGTATAGAGGCGATCCGCGAGTATCTGGCGGTTATCTGGTGAGCCGTCGTTGTATTTTCCCGCAGTGACATCGCCACTGCACCCGGATAGATAAATGTGTTCTACGTCACGCTGTTCTCGCCGAATTCGTTCACGGGCGATGCCAACAAAGTCCCATGTTACGCCGCCACGTCCGTAATAGCTCATGGGATGGGTAGCATAACTGTGAATCGCGAGAACGGGTTTGTTGCCATTGTAAAAAGCTATGGTCCGAACAAATGGATCGATATCGCCATCCGGCGCGGCGGCGTAGTGTTTATTTCCACCACCGGAGCTTCCGCGGTTATGAGTGATACGGCCGTCGGCTTCCCGGACGCGTCGGCTCGAAGCGACCTTCTCTACTTTGGCCATGCCGTAGCCAATATGGCTAATGGGCTGGGAGTGATCCATTGAATCTCTGACGGCCTGTGACACGCGATCGATTGTATCGTCAAGAAAGGCGGTATTGTGAAGTTCATTTGACAGTCCGACACTGTCCAGGAGTAGTTGTGCTTCTCGGTCAACGACGGGGGCGTCGTGTTGGTGAAGAGCTGTGACGATCACCCGTTGTCGCTCAGTGCCCGCGGCTTTCGCAAATGCATCACGAAGCGCATCGTATGCCCCGTTACGAATTTCGCACCAATCAAAAGCTGCTAGGACGATTGGTTTGTCACTGCTGTGTAATACGAATCCATAGACTCTTAACGGATCAACAATCTTCTGCGACTTTGTGCGCAGCAACCCCATACATCGATGCCCAAGTGGAATCGTCACATCAGCTGAAAACGTACTGAGTCTATATTGCTCCGCGTGCATCGTCCGAGCAAACGCCCCAATCATGGACACCCACATTATGGCGATGCAATAAAGACTTGTTTTATAGGGTTTTGAGTTCACAACTGCTCCTGAAAACAATAGGCAGTCTATATTCTTAATACTGAAAATTTACGGACAAAATTCATGGACAGCCTATGATTTTTTGACACAAACAAAGTGGGCGTCCATGACTGGCATCAATCAACTGGCTCGATTTCGAGTTCGTAAATGTCGGTTGAGCCGTTCTTCTGTGAGATGAATGCGAGCTTTTTGCCATCTGGCGACCAGGCTGGGAAGTCATCGCGAAAGTTATTTTTTGTCACTTGAGTGACGTTTCTCGAGGTTAAATCCAATATGAAGATCTCATGATCACCATCACGCACACTCACAAATGCAATTCTCTTTCCATCAGGTGACCATGCGGGGTGGATATCTCTTAACGGATGATCGGTCAGTTGAGTCAGCTCTGTGCCATCAGTATTTACAGTGAACAGATCGTAATTCCCTTCCTTACTACTGCAAAAGACAATTCTCTTGCCATCAGGTGAAACGTCCGGCCATCTGTTAATTGCTGACAACTCGGTAACCAACCGTCGGTTTCCCCCGTCCACATTTACTATGGCGATCTGCTGGCCACCTTCCCCGGATTCGTTGAAGACGAGCTGTGTTGTGCCAGGAATGAACCTCGGCCGTCGTGCAGTGCTTCTCGCACCAACGGGTCGATACGTGGCTTCTGTTTGCTCCGTCAGATTTCTTATAACGACGAAGAGCTGGGGTGAGCCAGAGGTTTGACAGTATGCAAGATACTTTCCATCAGACGAAAAAGAAGCATCGTATAGATGATCAGTTGTTTCCTCAAACATCTTGCTGGTCTTGCCTGTTGCAAGGTCCTGTTTGATAAGAAAGACGCGCCCCATGTCAGACGATAGCGAATAGTAGAGATCCTTACCGTCGACGCCGTAGCAAGGGCTTAGTTTCCAACGGCCATCTTTAGTGATTTGCTTGGGCTCTGCCGCATATGAGCTCGCAAGAAACACCAGAAGCATGGCGAACGCATTACATAAGCGGTTCAAATGCATGGCTGTCCTGTAAGATTCTGAATTCGGCACGTTGCTGGCTGGTGATTCCCATTTTTTCAAGGATGGTTGTACCAACCATAGCGGGATTGAACGGTTCGGTAATAGGGCTTTCGGCGCGTTTATCACTTGTTCCAATCACATGGCCTCGTGGCACACCCGCTCCGGCCCATACGGAAAAGTAACATTGATGCCAATGATCTCGGGAGCCGATGCCATTGATTCGTGGTGTTCTGCCAAATTCACCCATGCAAACGACCAAGGTCGTTTCAAGTAATCCTCTGTCATCCAAATCATTAATCAACGTCGAGAAAACTTGATCGAGTAACGGTCCGTGCAAATCTTCCATCAATCCGAAGTTATCCGCATGTGTATCCCATCCATAATCTGAAAAGCCATACAGCACTTCTGCAAATTGACTCCAGTTCACTTGGACATATGGAACACCAGCCTCGACAAGGCGTCGCCCTAGAAGGCAACTTTGTCCAAAGGAAGATTGGCCGTACGCATTGCGGGTTTGTTTAGATTCACCTTCGAGATTAAATGCTCGGTTGGTCGTCGACGACGTTAGTAACTCGAATGCCTGACTGTAGAGATTAGATAGGTCGGTTGAGGAAAGTTCGTCCACTTGCTGTTTAGCAAAATTGAGTTCTTGCTGCAGCTTTCGTCTGTCACCAAGTCGATTGGGAGTCAGTCCATCGAGCAGGTCAAGCCCGGGCAGGCTTACACCGCCTGCTTGATCACAGTGAATCATAAACGGATCAAAGCGGCGCCCCCATTTGTTGCCACCGGCGCCCAGACTTGGTCCTCGTCCGTCACCAATGGCACCTTTCGCCAGAGAGACAAAACTTGGCATACCACCAACTCGTTTAGCACGGGAAACGATGGAGCCAAAATTCGGCTGATAACCGAATGGTGTGCCATTCCCAGTCTCACCACCATCGGTTGGCTCGTATCCCGTCATCATGATGGACATGGCAATTAGGTGGTCAGCGCTATAATTTACATTTGAACGACATACCGTGAACTTATTGCTGATTGCGGCGCACTTGGGCAATAGCTCAGAGAAATAAACCCCAGGTGTCTTTGTAGAAATGACGTTGAATGGCCCTCGGTATTCCGATGGGGCATCGGGTTTGGGATCAAATAGATCTAGATGGGAGGGAGCGCCAATTAAGTTAACAAATAACACAGACTTTGCCGGTGCATCGACAGCGGCTTCTAATTGACCCGTCTGTGTGGCGAGCCCGGCAATAGGAAGAGCGGCACCAATCTTTAGCAGTGATCGCCGAGACAGCGGTGAACTACATGTGCGAATTGGATTATTACCAAGGTTTAAAGTCGTCATGGCGAGCTATTTGATAATATCGTCCACAATTCGTGCATCTGAATTCACGACGAGTTGCTGTTCTTGTCCATTATGCAAATAAACTAAATCTTTATGATCGATACCAAATAACTTCAAGACAGTGGCCTGGTAGTCATTAGGTTTAATGATATTCTCTGCTGCTCGGTGTCCAACTTCATCGGATTCACCGTACGTGATCCCGGCTTTAACTCCACCGCCGGCCAGCCATGTACTAAAGCCTTGGCCATTGTGGTCACGTCCGCCAGTATTGGGATCGCCTTCGACAACAGGGAGTCTTCCGATTTCACCACCCCAGTGCACGAGCACTTCATCGAGCATGCCACGCTGCTTGAGATCTTTCACAAGGCCAGCAGATGGTTTGTCCGTCTTACGACATGCACTTGGCAGCGAATTCTTAAGGTCATTGTGGTTATCCCACGGCTGTCCGCTGTGGAACAGTTGCACGAATCGCACTCCACGCTCTACCAACCGTCGCGCGATCAAACACCGGGTTCCGTACTCTCTCGTGTCATCATTATCCAAGCCATAAAGCTTGTGAGTTGCTTCCGTTTCTTGAGAAATATCAAGGGCTTCACGTGCAGCATCCTGCATTCGAGCTGCAAGTTCGTAGCTAGCAATACGCGCTTCGAGATCATGTTCACCCGGGTGACGTTTCGCATGGCGACGATTGAGCTTGTTTAAAAACGCCAAATTCGACGACTGAACCTCGCCTTTTAAATGCTGCGGAGCGTCGAGGTTTAGTATGCGAGGCTCTTTCGGTCTCAACACAGTACCTTGGAAGAGAGAGGGCATCCACCCGTTGGACCAGTTATGTGTACTATCCACAGGGTGGCCACCAGGATCGGTAAGAACCATGTATGCAGGTAAGTTTTGGGATTCACTGCCAAGGCCATATGTAATCCAGCTGCCAAGCGCTGGTCGCCCGGTTACACCAGCGATACCGGCATTCATATAACGAATGGAGACTTCGTGTCCATTGTGTCCCGTATGCATAGATCGAATCAGACAAATATCGTCAACGATCGTGCTCAATTCGGGTAGCAATTCAGATAGTTCTGTACCACACTCACCGTGTTGCTTGAATTTAAACGGTGTACCTTTGAGCACCTTTGTGGCACGCTTAATAAAGCTGTATCCGATTTCGCCTTCATATGTTTTTCCATCAAGTTTGGTCAATTCCGGCTTTGGGTCAAACAAGTCCATATGAGCAGGACCACCGTGCTGGAATAATGAAATCATCGCCTTAGCAGTTGGCTGAAATACAGGTTGCTTAGGGGTCAGATCATACACGTCGGGCTGAAGCTTAACCGTTCGAGGTACTCCGAGGAGATTTTCTTCGCTCAGCATGGTTGCAAGAGCTACCATTCCAACGCCCATAGCATTCTCTCGCAGAAAACTACGCCGCGTAAATTGACTTGCAGATGAATGTTCGTTCATTTCAATACAACTTCTCTTATTCGAGATACAAAAACTGATTGGATGTTAGTAAGGCTTGACAGTAATTCGTCATCGCTTGTTCAAATGGAGATTCGTTTCCTTCACGCAACAGGATCTCAAGTTGAGCGCTAATGAACTCTAACGACAATGTCACATCTTCTCTGGTCGGCTTTCTTCCATAGGCGAGCTGCCAACCAAAGGCAACTTGTTCAGCCACCGACGACTTTACTTCAAACTTCTTAAGATCAATTGGCCCGCGGAAGTCCGCTGATGAGTCCCATTTCTTTACGACGTTTCCATTACCATCTAGCAATTCAAACCAAAAGTGATTTCCGAAGCTATCTGAGGTATGGTCGGCTTTTTGGTTAACAATTGTGTCGATCGTCTCGCCTGCTTCCACGTCGAAGGTAGCCTCATACATCGTTTGATTTGTAAAAGCCTCTGTCTTTGTCAGCTCTCCTTGTCGACTGCTATACACCCAAAGTGCTACACCATCTCCGTTATCGCTGCCGTGTGAAAGTCCACCACCAAGTCTGATCTTGCCAGCTACTGGTGCTGTCCAGCGTCTAATTGGATTGTGCGTATTACTATGAGTGTGCCCTCCGGAGGCATTCAAAAAGGCCCAGCCGATATTTTCGTCGGGCACCTTGTCACCACCTTTCCAGGTGTTATCTGCGAAATGCGGAAACTCTGTGAAGTTTACTTGTGCAGATGCGCCATCGATTGACTCGCCTACATGCCCGTATCCATACGACCACGGATCAGAATTTGAGAGTGCAGCGTCTGGTATGGTCACTGTAAGGTTTTCAATTGTGGTGGAATCCACTTTGCCATTTGCCTCTAGATTTAGTCTGGCGGCAAAGGCTTTGGCAAAATTAAGGATAAAGTCACTGTTCATCAGCATCAGTGATTGTGTTGCAACGGTAGACGTCTCTCGTTTTGTACAGTTGATTTCCATGGCGGGAGCATCAAAAGCTTTTAGGATGCTAATCGGTTGAGTTCGTTTCATCTGCAAGTAAATACTGCGTCGCTGTGTATCACCATTAATGATGACCTGGCCGGAGGTATCCGTTGCGACCATCGTCGGAGCGCCGAATTGTGTTCCATCGAGTCGGTTGGTGACCTGAAGAATGGAGTCGCGAATAGCCTCTGCATCTAGCCGTTGTACGGGGAAATGTGAATATAAGGTGTTTCCGCCATCAAGTTGATCTGCTTCGGCTGTTCGTAACGACTCCTGCTGATAAACGGTGGAAGTCATGATGATTCGGTGTAAGTGCTTTAGACTCCAACCACTAGCCATGAATTCATCTGCGAGCCAGTCAAGTAAGGCGGGATGTGTCGGCATCGTGCCGAGGCGACCAAATTCGCCTGGCGTTGATACGATTCCCTTGCCAAAATGATGAAGCCAGAATCGGTTGACTAGGACCCGACCCACCAATGGATGCCTTCCGCTCGTAAGTCGTCGTGCGTATGCCAGACGGCGCCCGGAACTCGACAAGCTGCCATCGTTATCTGCGATTTCAAATGGACTCTCTGCCGGTGATGCAACGGTAATGCCGCCAGGTTTTACCTCATCTTGAGGTTGTCGGTAATCACCACGATAGTACAAAAACGTAGGGTCAAATTCGCCCGCGGATTCGGTCAGTGCTCTCAGGTATTCGTGTGGCGGTTTAGTTGCACGAAGCTTAGCAATCTCAGCATCCATTGCCTTCAGCTTGTCGGCATAACCTTGGTTGTATTGATAGAGCACTCCGGTGCTCAGGTTTCGGATATTTGGATTTGTTGCCAGTAGCTCATTATGTTCCTCAGTTCGTTTGTCACCAGCGGTCTTATAGGCTTCCTCTAACTTGCCACGTATTGCTTCATCGACCTTTTCGAGCTCCTTTTGAAGCACGTCTGCCATAAACTCAGCTTGTTTTTCATTACGTGCAGTGACTTGCGTTTGTGCTTGTGCTTCAATCTCATTTGCTTTGGCGTGATCTTCATCTGTGTATAGCGATATGGCCCTGCTGTTGGGTTGCTTCCATTTTTTGGGATTGAGCGCGGGTTCGAATATGGCACGAAGACGATAGTAATCTTTCTGTGAAATGGGGTCGTATCGATGGTCATGACACTGGGCACAGCCAACGGAAAGCCCAAGCAACGAAGTGGACACGATCTTAACGGTGTCAATCATCACCTGCTCTCTTGCGACAGCATCGTTTTGAGCACTTGTTCCATCTGCCGCCATGCGGAGGAATCCGGTTGCAGTAAGCTTTTCGATTTCCTGAACAGTCATATTCTTATATGGAGGATTCACCAGTTCATCACCAGCGAGCTGCCATGTAATAAACTGATCAAATGGCATGTCGCGCCCGATAGATTGAATTACCCAATCACGATATTTGTATGCCCAAGCTCGAGACGAGTCGTTGTTTGTGTAACCTTCGGAGTCAGCGTAGCCGGCAACATCGAGCCAGTGCCTTCCCCATCGCTCGCCGTAAAGCGGTGAATCCAACAACCGGTTTATCAATCCAGCCCATGCATCATCTGACGTGTCATCAAGAAAGGCTTGTACTTCTTCAGGCGTTGGTGGCACGCCGAGCAGATCCAGACTGGCTCTACGGATCAGTGTTTCTTTATCAGTATCAGAGGCAAAAGTCAGCCCGGCAGGCTCCATCTTCGCAAGCAAAAATGCGTCGATTGGCGTACGGATTCTGGTCGCGTCTTTCACGGATGGAACAGCTGGACGAATCAACGGTTTAAATGCCCAATAACTTCGCTCTTCATCAGAGACACCCAATCCGGGTCCGATACTTGAAGGTTCTGGGCGAACTGTTTGAGCTCCTTGCTTGATCCACTGCACAAGCGTCTCGATTTGATGATCCGGTACACGGTGATTACCTGGTGGCATTTCTCCAGTTCTTACCCGCTCGACTAAGTAGCTGGCATCAGCGTCACCGGTGACAATTGCTGGGCCAGATTCACCACCGGCGAGCATAAACCGAACCAACCTTAGATCCAGCTTGCCTTTTACCTCTTTTTCGGCACCGTGGCAGTCGAAACAGTGGGCACGAAAAATGGGTCTTATGTCGCGCTCAAAAGTTAGTTTGTCACCTTCTGCCAAAACGGACGACGAAGATGTCACTACTGCCAAAACAGCAAATACAAATACCAGAAACGGACCAAATCGATAATTCATAGGAATTGGTTTCTCAAGCGGCGGGATTACTTGAAACGGTGGGAGAATCTTAGTTGATTACCTAGTTCATTATAACAGGGATAGGCTGTCTGTTTCATAGCAGCTTTGCGTAGTAACAATCTAAGAAAGCTACGATTTACCTAGAATTGAAGCCTCAGATAGCCGGATAAACATAGATTGCCCATGATTAAGTCATGCTAAGCCTGGCTAAACGTAGACTGTCTATGATTCAAAAGAGAGCCATTTGGCGGTGGCGGAGAGATCGGGTAGTAATCCGGTGCCGATGGCTGCTGAAATTGCAGCGCCAGTAGCGGCTTCTTCGCGTTGCGCCGGGCGCAATACCGGCATCTCAAAACGCTTCTCAATACAATGTTGTAAGATTTCGTTTTCACGAATACCGTTACCTGCACCAACGATTTCTGTCATCCCAGTGACACCAATACTCTCAATAGCTTCGTATCCTTCAAAAAACACACTGGCCATTCCTTCCAACAAGGACCGAACCATATTTGCTGGTGTGAAATTATCAGGGTCAATTCCACTCCAATTAGCCCTAACATCAGGATCCTGTCGTGTACCGGTAAATAACGGTAAACAGGTCATGTCATGTGTGCCATTTGTCACTCCGGCAGCTAAGTCGGTCATCCTCGCAAAGAGGCTACCCTCAACTTCAACATCAAAGAGAGACTCTCCAACCAACCGAAAGAATCTTTCCAGCGCTGCATAGCTACGACCACCGCATGCGCCGACATTTGCAAGTAGAAATCCACCGTATGGAAATGGTCGAACTTCTAATGCTGGATGTTCACCGGTCTTCTCGCTGTATGCTCCGACTTGGCCACCTGTCCCCACATTTATTGACAACTGAGAATGTCGGTCGCTAACACTCCCCAAAAAACTTGCTTGGTTATCACCTAAAGCAGTAAATACCGGGATGCCTGCCGGAAGCCCGGTTTCCTGAGCAATCGCCGCAGTCAATGAACCAACAGCTTCCCTAACTGATCCGATGCGAGGCAATATTTTAGATGACCAGCCAAGCTTACCTATAGCATCTTCATTCCACTGATTTTCGTGAATATCCAGAACACCGGCACTCCCCGCGGCCGTTGGATCGCTTGTCAATCCTGCCTGGCACAGTCGGCTGGCGACGAAGTCCATAATGAATGCCGCCTGGCAATTCTCAGGAAGCTGACCGTTATCTGCAAGCCATGTTAGCGTCAGCCCCATAAAGCCTGTACGCAAATAACAACCGTGTCGTTGATATTGTTCATTTCCTAACCGACCGACTAGAGCATCGACATATGTACCACCGTCCGGGTGCGGATCGGCACCTCTTTGGTCTTGCCAGTTGATATAGGGTGAGACCGGCTTGAGATTCTCATCAACGAGTACGACGCCATGCTGTTGGCCGGTCATCCCAACCCCGACAACTTCTGATGCTCGATGACCGAGCAGTTCGGAAACTGCATTGAGACAGCGTATTGCCTGAATCCAAATGCGTTCCGCATCAAATTCACACCGCCCCGGGGCGAGCCCGTTAAATCGAGAATCATTGGTAGTCGTTTTTGCGCCGAGGCTCTCACCCGTGTCACCATCTATTGCAAGTGACGTAATGGTCGTTGTGCCGATATCTAACCCTAGAACAACCGCCATATAGAAGCCCCTCTTGTTTCAAGCCGACTTATCATTCGTCTAAATCTACAACGACTTTATCTTTACTTGGTTTAGGAGTTGATGAAACACCGAGTAAGGCGTCCATTTTTCCTTCATCAGGCTGACTAATTACGACATCGTATTTTCCGGCTTCAAAGACATGCGGCTGGAACTTAGACCCTAATACTCGCAGCGTGTAGATAACTTCACCACTATCGTGATTGCGGACTTGAATCACTGGGTTGTTAGTCCCTTTGACCTGAATCGGGGGCAGATAGCCAACGGCTTTCTTAGCAAAATTGTCTGATTGCTTAATAGTACGTGGCCAACCGGGGTATTGTCTCGAATCTGATTTACTGGGATCCGCAAACCGCGGCCAACACTCCATCGTGATCGTTTGATCCTGTTTATTCATTCGTACAATGCCGTAGCCTGGCATATTGTTGTGAAGATCTTTGGGTTCTACCCCCATGTCTTTTCCGGGATTCGTCGCAGCAAAGACGGTTACCTTGTTCTTAAAGCCATCGAGATGATCCCCTTGCCACGTTGGCGCTGTTACCGGGCGGTTACTGCCAATAGACTTTGGCATCCACTTTCGTGGATAGAAGTTAGCAATGGAAGGTACGCAAAAAGACCAAATCGAGTCACGGTGATCATCGATCCCATGATGTACGATGGTTGCCAAGTGTTGATCACCGGCGAGATGAAAAGCAAATCCTTTACGAAGAGCTTCTATTGCACGATTGCGACCTGATTGTGGCCAGCCATTACTATCCAGATCCGCAATCAAATATTCCAGTCCGCCGCCATGATGTGTAGCCATCCCGGCAAATATCGTTTGCGAGAGGGCTATTTTCATATCAGCCTGCTTCCAGTCCTGCGACCAATGATCCAAAAAATCCAATTGTCGCTGACCAAGTAATTGCACGCCGTCAACATCTGCAAGCATCACATCAAAACCAGGGTCGTTGATATGATCTGGTCGAGCTGTTCCAGTTGGTGGCAATCGACCGGCACATCCACTCTTGAACTTACGGTCTTCCAGTATGGCGAAGCTAACACGTCCGTATGTCATATCTGTGTAATAAACACCGATACCCTGCTCCACGGGTGTCGCATCGAATGGATCAGGCAAGTGGCTTGTTTGAGTGCGTTCCACCATGCGAACAAATTCTGCCGGATGTACATAACCGCCGAAATGATCCCGATGGATAGGACGTCCGGCCTCACCCCATAGATTACCCTGATATACATCATGGTCATCAGGGATGGTGATACAGGGTATGTCTCTTGCAATATCTCGATATGCCCAGCACCATAAATACCACTTATATAGATAGTCATCTAAGAGATGTTCGCGATCTGCAAAAGTGGGACTTCGGCCTTCATAAATCTGGTCACCTGAGAAAAAGAGGACATCCGGGTCATGAATGGCTACATGTTTAGTGACATCTGCGTGCGGAAACCAGCTTCCAGTGCGCCAATCAAAAGGTGTCTGACCAATTCGGTGTGACATGTTGTGATTTCCAGTGAAACCGGCAATCACAAGCTCTTTCTTTCGTAGCGGTTCTTTGCGAATGATCCCCGACCAGGCATGGATCTTTCTAGTACCGTCCCAATCTTTAGCTACATATTCAACACGGAAGGGCACATCCTTACTGCTATCCCAATTTTCCACTCGTAGCTGAACCGTATTCCCTGGGCGAATTACAGCACCGGTTGAAACCAGGTTCCACTCATCGGCCTTGTTTATAAACAGCCGAGCACTATCAGCATCTTCTACACTTACAGGTGCCAACTGGGCCGTCATCTTCAACGTGTTTTCATGCAACGTGTATTGAGTGGCAAGGATTGGCCCAAAAGATCGTTCCGGCATTTGTTTGAAACGCGTTCCAGAGAGCTTTAGTGCATTGAACCAATACACGCCGCATTCGTCGTCACCCGAGATCTGGCCGGGGTGGGCAGCGATTGCAACATTTCCGATTAACCGTTGGCCATCGACTTCCATTTCGCGTGTTTGCAAAGGGACATCTGGATCACTTGTAAATAGCGAGAGTCTCAACTTATATTTTTCGTTTTCAATTGGTTCGCCGTACAAGACGAGCCGTCCAGCCATGAGTTTTTCGATCGGTGCATCAACAGGGATTGCATTTTCATTTCCTTCAAGCACATAAAGCTCAGCAATTGTTGTGCTTGGCCGCGCTAGATGGGCATCCAGAGCAACAAGTTTAAGAAAGCGTGCGTGAGTGGAATCAAAACGGATGATCTGTAATTCACCATTGTCCGGTAGTGCCCCTTCTTTCAGGGGTTTTCCCCAATCCTCAGGATTGTTGCTGGCATATAACTGAAAACGTTTGATCCGTCCGGCTGTCTGCTCGATACGCGGTTGATATGCGATGCCGTTAAAGCCTTGCTCAGATTGCATGTCAATAACAACATAA
>JAKUOW010000110.1 GCA_022451045.1 Pirellulales bacterium
ATGACTTCGAAGACGGTGAGGCTCAGGACTTCACTGCCGTTTCCGGCACGTGGGCTGTCGAGAATGCTCAGTACCACACCACGCCTGAAAAAGGTTCAAATGCGATCTCCGTTATCAATCTTGGTCAAGCGCTACCTGAGAATGTCGAATTTGGCGCAACGATCAATTCATTGAAATCGGGTGGTTATTGGACGAACTCGTTCGTCGTATTTGACTACCACAATGAAAACGACTTCAAATTTGCCGGTAATTTTATCGGAAATAAAATCTGGACAATCGGCGAATATAAAAATGGCAGCGTTAGCCGGTTGGTAGAGAAACAAGGTTCGATTGCGGCCAATACTGACTACGCATTGACCTTGTTAATGGATGAGAATAATCTGGCGACGCTCAAAATTGGTGGTGTGCAGATGGCTACGTATCAATTCGGTGACGACATAACCGAGGGTAAGCTAGGTCTTGGTACGTTTAAAGCCAAAGCACGATATGACGACGTGTATTTGAAAGAAATTGATGATGCAATGGGAGAATTGTAAATCAATATTAACTTGAATGTTGGTTCGTCCTTACTCTTCAATTTCGTGTACGAAGACCATGTCATGACCGAGAGGCCCGAACGTGCTACTCGTTACAAAGACGATTGTGTCACCCTGTACGAGTAATCCCTGTTGTTTGCCCCACTGTTCAACGGCATTGCGCAATTCCTGCCCATTTCCAATTGGCATGCCGCCCAATGGGATGATTCCCCAGTAGAGACAGAGCTGTCGTAAGGTCTTCTCATCACGGCTGACGCCAACGGTGGGTATAAAGTCTTTTTGATTTGCCTTTATACGCGCTGTATTTCCGGTCCGCGTGGCTACAACTACCAATTTTGCTCCAAGCTGTTCAGCGACACGAGCTGCACCGTACACGATGGCAGATGTGACTGGTTGAACACCCTCTTCCAATAATGCTTTGGCAATGGGCTTGCGATCGTGCAAAGTTGACTCTGTATTTAGCATGATCCGATTCATCATGCGTACGGTTTCGACTGGGTATGTCCCGATTGCCGTTTCACCGGAGAGCATGCATGCATCGGCACCATCGAGAATGGCATTTGCAACATCGGTTACTTCCGCTCGCGTTGGCCGAGTGGAGTGTTGCATGCTGTCGAGCATTTGTGTCGCGACAATAACAGGTCGTGAGTAATCGTGACATTTTTGGATGATTCGTTTTTGCGCGATAGGTGTTTCTGCAACATCTATCTCAACACCAAGGTCACCTCTGGCAACCATGACGGCGTCCGACGCAAGTACGATTTCGTCAAGCCGCTGCATCGCTTCGCGTTTTTCAACCTTTGCAATGACCATGGCCTGGCTGCGATGCTCTTCCAGCAACGTTTTTAACTCGAGAAGCTCCAGCGGTGCTCGCACAAAACTCAGGCTAATAAAATCGGCCTCAACGCTCGCCGCCCAAATAGCGTTTTCCCGGTCCTGAGCTGTAAGTGCAGGGACGCTTAAATTCACGCCAGGAAGGTTTACCCCTTGTCTGCTGCGAAGGATCCCACCTTCTACAACACGGCAGGTCACCGTTGTTTCCGACTCTTCTATGACTTTCATCTCTACTGTGCCATCTGCCAGCATTACCGAATCATCGACGCTGAGCTCTTCAATTAAAGGAGCGTAATTCGTTGTCAATTCCGTAGCACAGGTAGCTTCGTCAGCCGTCGTAAATGTGTAATGAGTCCCCACGACACAATCAATTGGATCGGTGAATAATTCTCCAAGCCTGATTTTTGGACCCGCCAGATCGATTAATATGCCAACTGGGATATCAAGTGATTTGCTTAAACTGCGAATCGAATCGACAATTGTCTGGTGCTGTTCCCGAGTACCATGTGCCATGTTGACACGGAATACGTCCACTCCGGCGAGCAACAGCTCCTGAAGTTTGTCCACGGAAGCAGGACCAACGGTTGCCACAATTTTTGTTCGTGCACGCTTACTCGGTACGGGGTTCGACGTTTTCGCTAAGTTCACGTACGATTTACTCCAGAAGATTATTCAGACGAAAAGTCCTATATATATATTCAAGTACGACTTATGGAACCCCAAAGCACGCCAATTCAAGGAACCTCAAAACGGCGTTGGCTGTATATCCTGGGGATCCTAACTATTCTAGCGAGTTGGACGATTTACTTCATACGTGATGGAGTCTCAGATGTTGACCAAACACTACTGAACGATGCCAAAACAGAGTGGATGAAGTGTGGGATCGACAGTTATGAGATCGAAGTACTCGTTACGACATTCCAAAAGGATCGCTATGTCGTCTCGGTGCAAAATAGTGAGGTAGTGGCTGTGGAACTCAACGGTACTCCGCTGAAAAGACTTCATGCCTTCGAGACTTGGTCGGTCAATGGTATGTTCGAGACAATTGCACGTGATCTGGAACATATTGAAAACCTAAATGCTGGGAATACCGGCCCCGAAACGTGTGAAATCCTAATCAAAGGCGCCTTTGATCCGCGATACCACTTCCCACAGAAGTACTTGCGTTTCGAAATTGGTGGTATGAATCAAACTCCCGATGTTAGCTGGGAAGTCAGTCGTTTTGAACCGTTGTAAGCCGCTCTTAGCGAATTTACGTGAATCCGCCCGTGCGTGAGCATAGAGCGAACGTACTTCCCAAACTACACTAGAAACTATCGACCAAAGAACATTGTTGCTGGACTGTGGAAGCAGTCCACTTTCCTCAGCTGACTTCCACGTTTGGCGTCCGATCACCCTATACGAACTACATGTCAGAATCCTCATGACGTACTGGAACAACAAAGTAGTGGTGATCACTGGCAGTTCGTCGGGGGTTGGGAAAGAAATTGCAAAAGGATTTCTTAGTACCGGTGCCACGGTCGTGATCTCCGGTCGGGATGAAGGTCGATTAGACGCAGCAAAGGAAGACCTAGAGAGTGACTCTCTGTTTACTGTTCGTTGCGATGTGACCGACGATGCATCGGTAGAACAACTTGTCCGGACAGTAGTTTCTGAGCATGGACAAATCAACGTTTGGATTAACAATGCTGGTAAGAGTGACCGCGGTACAGCTAAGGAGTTGACAGTAGAGCAGTGTCAGGATGCGATCGATATGAACTTCCTGTCAACAGTCCGTTGCACCAATCACGCTATGCCTTACTTGATAAAGTCCCAAGGTCACCTGATTAACATGGGATCTCTCGCGGCAAAATCCGCAGGTCCATTCATTGGTGCCTATGCAATTGGCAAGCATCCACTCACTGCATACACCCAACAACTTCGTCCAGAGCTGAAAACCGATGGCGTTCATGTGATGTTCGTTTGTCCCGGACCGATTGCCCGTGATGATCCCTCGCCTCGATATCAAGTGAACAACGATATGCCAGAGTCTGCTGCCAAGCCAGGTGCGGGAATCCGGCTTAATCTGATTGATCCGGCCAAGCTAACAAAGAAGATCATCAAGGGTTGCGAAACGAGAAAACCGGAGATCATTATTCCGCGCAAAGCAAGATTATATTTTGCCCTCTTTCAATTGTTCCCAAGATTTGCAGACTGGTACATCGCTAAAAAAATGAAATCCAAATCCAAAACAAACTAAGTCTTAGATAGGTATATCCAGATATATGAATAGCATCCGAAAACTCCTCGTTGTGATTCTGGCATCCATTAGCATGACGGGCTTTGCCGTAGCAAAGCAGCAACCTAACATTGTCGTAATTTTTGCAGATGATCTTGGGTATGGAGACTTGGGGTGTTTCGGACACCCGACCATCGCGACTCCGGAGCTTGATCGTATGGCTCAGGAAGGCATGAAACTAACGCAGTTTTATTCTGCTGCACCAGTATGCACGCCTAGCCGTGCAGCTCTCATGACGGGTCGACTGCCAATGAGAAACGGAATGTGTAGTAACAAGCGGCGAGTACTATTCCCGGATTCGGCCTTGGGTATTCCAGAAGCGGAGCTCACGATTGCAGAGCAACTCAAATCAGCTGGGTATGCAACTGCATGTATTGGTAAATGGCATTTAGGACACTTGCCCCCCTATCTTCCGACAAGCAATGGTTTTGATTCGTATTTTGGAATCCCTTATTCCAACGATATGGATCGAGTAGCAGATACTCCGAAAGGCCGGGAAGCATTCTGGAATCCAAAAGTCGAGTACTGGAACGTCCCATTAATGCGAAACGAAGAAATTATCGAACGACCCGCTAATCAAACTACGATCACGCGACGTTATACCGAAGAAGCCGTAAGTTTCATTCGCGAACATAAGGAGCAACCGTTTTTCCTGTACATGCCGCATAGCCTTCCGCACGTGCCCTTGTTTCGAGGAAAGAAATTTGCGGGAAAGAGTCGCCGCGGGTTGTATGGTGACGTGATTGAGGAAATCGATTGGAGTGTTGGGCAGGTTTTAGAGACACTGCGCAAACACAATCTTGATGATAATACTCTGGTAATCTTTACCTCTGACAATGGACCTTGGTTGATATTTAATGATCACGGCGGGTCAGCAGGCTTGTTGCGGGATGGTAAAGGGAGTACGTGGGAAGGTGGAATGCGTGAGCCAACTGTTGCATGGTGGCCTGGTACGATTCCAGCAGGTTCTGTTTCGGCTGAAATAAGCAGCACCATGGATATCTATGCAACAGCACACGACATAGCGGGGATTGATTTACCCAATGACCGTGAATTGGATTCAATCAACCTGATGCCGATTCTCACTGGAGGTAAAGGCGACCGTGAGACGTATTTCTATTACCGTGGTTACCGGTTAATGGCCATTCGGCACGGTAGCTGGAAAATGCACTTCATGACGCAAAATGCCTACGGACAACCGCAGCCGGTCACTCACGAAGTACCACTGCTTTTTAATCTGGATGTCGATCCGTCTGAATCTCAAAACCTGGCTGAAAAGCATCCTGAAATTATCGAGAAGTTGACAGCGATCGCAAAAGAACACATGGATTCAGCGGAGCCGGCACCTTCACAGCTTGAAACTCGCATTATGGCGAATTGAATCGCCGACGCATCTACAAACAATGCAAAGTGTCACCGGTGGTTGCGACTGCTGATAATTTGTGACACATTGAGAAAGTGATGCCAGATAGTGATTTGGCGAGAAAAATATTCGAGTCATACGACAGAGAAACTGAGAGTAACGCATGTCCGCATTCCCAGAAGTAAACAAGATTCAATACGAAGGTCCTGATTCAAAAAACCCTCTCGCATTTCGTTGGTACAACGAGGACGAAGTGATCGAGGGTAAGACGATGAAGGAACATCTTCGATTCAGTGTTGTGTACTGGCATACTTTTCGTGGTAACGGGCTCGACCCGTTTGGTAGCCCGACCATGGTGCGTCCTTGGGAAGACGGAACTGATTCTGTTGAGAATGCATGTAACCGAGCCAGGGTCGCCTTCGAGTTCATGGAAAAGCTCGGCGCTCCGTTTTATGCATTTCATGATCGCGACGTCGCACCAGAAGGTGAATCGCTCGCCCAGTCACATGCGAACCTTGATGCCGTTGTTGCAGTACTCAAAGAAGAACAGGAACGAACTGGAATTAAGCTCCTTTGGGGTACTGCAAACCTCTTCAGTAACCCACGGTTCATGCACGGTGCGAGCACCAGTTGCAATGCAGATGCATTTGCATATGCGGCAGCCCAAGTCAAAAAAGCGATGGAAGTAACACACGAACTAGGTGGCGAGAGTTACGTGTTCTGGGGTGGTCGGGAAGGCTATCAAACACTTTACAACACAGATATTAAACGTGAACTGGATCACATGGGGCAGTTCATGCATATGGCGATCGATCACTCAAATAAGATTGGTTTTACCGGCCAGTTTCTGATTGAACCAAAGCCGAAAGAACCCACAAAGCACCAATATGACTCGGATGTTGCGGCATGTATCAACTTCCTTCGCAATTATGATCTTACGGAGCGTTTCCGGTTAAACATTGAAACGAACCATGCAACGCTTGCCGGTCATACAATGATGCATGAACTGGACTATGCTGGTGCACAAGGAATGCTCGGATCGATTGATGCCAACACAGGTGACTTGATGCTTGGTTGGGATACGGATCAATTCCCTACCGATATTTACCTGACTGCCCAAGTGATGCTCATGCTGTTGAAATACGGTGGACTGAATCAGGGAGGCGTGAATTTTGACGCCAAGGTTCGCCGTGAGAGTTTTGAGCCAATTGACTTGTTCTATGCTCACGTCGGTGGCATGGACGCATTTGCTCGAGGTCTTAAAATTGCTGCTGCTATTCGCGAGGAAGGCGAATTGTGTCAGTTTGTAAAAGATCGTTACAGCAGTTGGGACTCCGGAGTCGGCGCGGAAATTGAGTCGGGCAATGCCTCGTTTGAATCTCTTGAGGCATACATGCTGGAGAAGGGCGAGATTACCGAAAATGTGAGCGGTCGTCAGGAAATGCTTGAAAACCTGATCAACCGTTACATCTAACCGAGGAATCGCTTTAGGTGCGTCTCGGTTTGACTTTTGGCTTTGCTACTAGCATAGCAATTCAGCTAGCTCCACCGCGCGATGTTCTTGCGAGGAAATATAGCACGCTTCAACTAGGGCCATGGTCTTTAGGTTGTCGTGCGCAGAGATTTCTGGTTCCGTGTTGGACTCCAAAGCAACGAGTAGCTGAGCCATCGTTCCGACAAAGGCATCGGGAAACCACACTTCGTCCCATCGAGGCTTGATCCACACATCACCGAGTTGAGTGTTGGTGTAATCCAGAGTGCTTGGCGTTCGCTCAGGATACTTAGGCCATCCAATCGTGCCCCGCGCCATCCCGGTTGTACCTTCGATTCTCCAGTTAATACCAATATCCGCAGCAGAACCTTCATTGCTGGGGCCGGCCCATACGTCATCCCACGCAGAAGCTCGTACGCCATTTTCAAACTCAAGAATGTACAGGCAGATTCCATCCTGATGTTCAAAGGATTCTGCCGTACGCGGGTCTTCACGTGTACTGCAAAAGACGCGAATTGGATCTCCTAACCAGTATCGAAGTGTATCGAGATGATGGATCGACATGATGCGCAACGTGACCCAGCCTTGGCGCTGTTGCCACGGCATCCAATGTGGAATTGCACGCATATCGATCGTGGCCAGGACGGGATCCCCAATCAATTCCTGCTGCAATAGGTCTTTGCATGCGCGAACGGAATGATCGAAGCGCATGTTCTGATTAACGCTGAGAACAATTCCTGCTGATTCACATTTGTTGACGATCTCTTTGGCCTGTTGGTAGTTCACTCCTAATGGCTTTTGAGCCAAAATTCCGCGGATCTTGTCTTTGCGTTTAATGACTTCATCGATCACACTCAGCTGAACGTCGGGTGGAACTGCAATATCCACGACTTCGATTTCAGCGGTGTCCAGCATCTCGCGATAGTTGTCAAATGCCAAGAGTCCGTGTCTTTCCGCAACGGATTGTGCATTGGCTGGTGTCCGCGATGCGATGGCAACGGGATTCAACCCACCGTCAAGATAAGCGGGAATATGGCAGTCAGCCATGATGAAGCCCGAACCGATACAACCGATAGGTGTCGACTTGTTATCAGGCATTTCGCATAGATGATTGAGCGTCATATCGTTACCCACGAAGGTTAATCGCCTGCATCAGCTTATCTGTTTCTACATATGCCTCTTCAACCCACTCGACAATTTTGTCAGGTTCCGGAGAGTACTCCAATTCGATGGAGATTGTGCCATTCATATCTAAATCCTTGATGGCTTGAAGATACGGGTCAAAATCAACAACGCCGCGCCCAGGTGGTAAGTCACCGTGAACCTTGCCATCGCAATCTGAGATATGCACATGAATTGCTTTGTCTTTAAAACGTGCAACTTCATGCGGTCCTACGCCTGCCAGTAATAAATGTGAAACGTCGATATTGGCCTTAACCGCATCGTGATCACAATCGTCGATAAAGCGGACCATTGAATCGACGTCGTTCAACAGTGAGAGTGGAAATGGTTCCAACTCCAGTGCAATTTGAATATCAAGGTTTGCAGCATAGTCCCCAAGGATCTTGCAATTCTCAACGGCGGTTTTCCATTGTTCTTCAGGTGGAATTACCTCTTGATTCCAAATGTACTCACCGATGACCAACAATAAATTCTCACCTTCGAATCGGTACACCAAATCCAGGAATTGCTTACATCTCTCCAAATGAAATTGTTGTACAGCAGGATTAAAATCAATAAGTCCTACGGCAACACAACACACGCTAACGATTGGTAAATCCAATCGATCGCACTCATCCTTAATTAGTTTCTGTTCTTTTACATCGTCGATCATTGGGTCAAGGAAGATATCGATGCAGTCAAAGCCAATTTCTTTGGTCTTTTGCAATCCAAATGTGGTGGGCTGATTTGCTTGAACCCACGCTGAGTTGATTAATCCGAGTCGCATAATAATTGCCTTTGTCGTGATGGTCGATCAGTGACGTCAGTAATTTGTTAGTTGGATAATTGTGGTTGGAAGCCAAGAGTACGAGTGAGAAACGCAAAAATATCAGCTGCGGCATCGATGCGTTTGCTCGTTGCTGTACCCGCTCCATGACCGGCATTTGTTTCGATTCGAATTAACACAGGATTCTTACCTTTGTGCGCGTGCTGAAGCGCAGCTGCGAACTTGAAACTGTGCCCCGGTACGACGCGATCATCGTGGTCCGAAGTAGTGACCAGTGTACTTGGGTAACGAGTACCTCGGGTCAGGTTGTGAAGTGGGGAGTACTTGTACAGGAATTTAAAATGTTCTTGGTCATCGGAGGATCCGAATTCAGAAACCCATGCCCAGCCGATCGTAAACTTGTGATAACGCAGCATATCCATGACACCTACGGCAGGTAACGTAGCGCCAAATAACTCTGGCCGCTGACACATTACTGCACCGACTAATAGTCCGCCGTTGCTTCCGCCCTTGATTGCAAGGCGTTCTGTACAAGTGTATTTTTCGCTTATTAAATATTCTGCCGCTGAAATGAAGTCGTCGAACGAATTCTGCCGTCGCACTAACTTGCCGGCTTCATGCCAGTCTTTGCCGTATTCGCCTCCACCACGGATGTTTGCAACAGCATAAACACCTCCCATTTCCATCCAGACCATATTTGTTACGGAAAAACCGGGAGTCAATGAAATATCAAAACCACCGTATCCGTAAAGGATGGTGGGATTGCTGCCATCGAGTGTCATGCCTTTCTTGTGAGAAATGAACATGGACACTTCTGTGCCATCTTTGCTCTTGTACAGCACTTGTTTCGTTTCAAAGTTGTCGGAGTTAATGTCGACATCCGCTTTCTTGTACACACTCGATTCGTTTGACTCGATATCGTATTGGTAAATAGTGTATGGCTGCGTGTAATTGGAGAAAGAGAAGAAACAGATCTGCTGATCGCGCCGTCCGCCGAATCCGCCCGCAGATCCGATTCCTGGAAGCTCGATCGTGCCGAGCGATTCTCCCGAGATTGAATAGCGTTCAATGCGGCTGTGAGCCTTATGCAAATAGCTAACGATAAAGGTATCGCCAAACAGACTAATGTCTTCTAGCGTGTCACTTGATTCAGGAATGATCTCCTGCCATTGGTCTTTATTTGGATTCTCAATGTCAATCAAGATAACGCGACGCTTCTTTGCATTGTCATCCGTCATAAAGTAGAAGCTTGTAGCATCATGACCAACGAAACTGTATTCGAATTCGAATTTGTTAATGAGTTCTACGACGTCTGAGTCTGAGTCTGTGAGAGATTTGTAAAACAACTGATTCTTATTTCCAGAACCTTTCCAGACAGAGATGATCAGGTAATCACCGCTTTCAGTTACATAGCCACTAAATCCCCATTCCTTCTCATCCTGCCGTTCGTAAATCAGCTGGTCATCAGATTGATCGTCGCCGAGATGGTGAAAATAGAGCTTTTGGAAGTAGTTAGAACCAGTGAATTCTTCATCCGTGCGTGGCTCATCGTAACGCGAATAAAAGAAACCGCTGTTATCGGGGCTCCATGAAACTCCAGAGAACTTAACCCACTTGAGGTGGTCGTCTGCAACTTCTCCTGATTCGATATCGCGAACATACCACTCTCGCCAATCTGAACCATCTCGCTGTAACCCGTACGCCAGTAATTTGCCATTGGGACTGACACTCCAGGATGCAAGTGCAACCGTTCCCTCGTCTGATAGTTCATTCGGGTCGATGAGGACTCGTCGTTCACCGCTGAGGCTATTAGCCCAATACAGAACGCTTTGGTTTTGAAGTCCGTCATTGTGCTTGTAGAACACCCGGTCGCCGCGAATTACAGGCATTCCAAATCGCTCATAATTCCAAACGGACTCGAGCCTCTCGCGAATCGGTTGGTGACTTTCAATGCCATCCAGAAATGCATGGGTTACTTCGTTTTGATCATGAACCCACTGTTTGGTTTCATCGGAATTGACGTCTTCCAGCCAGCGATAGGGTGCTGGTACGGGAGTACCGTGATACTCTTCCACGAGCGTGTCGCGTCTGGAATGAGGGTACTTAAGCTTATTTATTGGAGGCTTGTTCATTGTTCTTGGCTTTCTTACGACAGTGGCGGCTCGTTTATTGAGTGATGTTTGCAATTGTGCCGAGCAAGGGGGCACAGCCGTTGATGCTACCAAACTGACAAATGCCACTGAAAATATGGTTCTGCCAATTGTGCGCAATCGAGGTCGTTGGAGTTTCATTGTCAAATTACACCGGGAATTGCTTGAAGTGATTAGACGGATGTTTGGTGCTTATCATACCGTTGATTCTGGATTTCCGCGAACATGCACAACCTCATTGGTTATTCATTGAGTTTGACTTATTTCAAGGTGATTGTGATGATTACAAGGTCACTAACTGGGATCGGTATTCAACGTGAAAGATGACGCGCAGCTGGTAAGAGATGCTCAGGCAGGGGATGCTGATGCGCTTGGTCAATTAATCGAACGATACCAAGATCGTTTGTATCATTGCATGATTCAGGTAATCGGTTCTCCACATGAGGCACTGGATGTCTTACAAGACACATTTATCCAAATGCTCGGCAAAATCGACACCTTAAAGGACCCGCAGCATTTTTTCACTTGGCTCTACCGCATTGCGTTTAACCGTGCGATGACGAAACATCGAAACAAGCGGCCGACTGTGTCTATTGACCATGAAAACAGTAACTTTGCGCAGGAGGTTGAAGACAATCAACCCGCAGCCGACGAGCAACTCCAAAGTGATGAACTGCAACGACAGATACTTGCAGCTGTTGCGAGGTTGGATGAGCCATTTCGGCAAGTGATTATTCTGCGCGAGATGGAAGATTTGGATTATGAGACGATTGCCGAGATTCTCGAAGTCTCGGTCGGTACGGTGCGTAGCCGATTGCATCGCGCTCGCAGTCAACTACGTGATGCAATTCGAAGGGATATGTAATTCAAGATTTGCCGAGGTTTAAAATGGTGATAGAGGCTAGCGCCGTGATTGATCGATGCCATTGGGAAACAGTGGCATGCACTTCATACCGTCAGGTGTGAAGTCTACCGTAATGCAGCCGTGATGGTGCGTTGACAGCAGTAGACTCGGTAACCCTTGATGATTGGCGGAATAGGCTGTGATGACGCGAGTTGGAATTTTATACCTGCCCGTGCTTGCAATAGTGAGACCCGGCCGACACCATGCTGCGAATTTCTCTGGTGAGCTGTGTAAACTGCCGTGATGTGGTGCGAGCAGAACCGTAGTCCTGTTGATTGGTTGCCGAGTGAGCATTTCTAGACCATCTCCTTCTATATCACCTGCCAGTAACAGACTTTGATCGTAGATTTTTATTTCCAAAACGGTGCTCCGAGCGTTGTCGTTCGACTGAACAAGCTCTTTGCCCGTGAACCGCACGTGTACCTTCGTGTCGGTGGTTGGTGTGAAGATGGTTCCAGTACGGCACTGTTCGATTCGGATTCCGGCGTCTCTCAAGACTCTCTCAAACCCAGGCCATTTGCGGCCTAATAGAACGGTTGCGTCGGCGACTACACAACGTTCAATTGGCGTCTGCCGAACTAAGTGTGGAATGGCATTAAAATGATCTTTGTCCATGTGCGAAATCACAAGAGTGTCAATTTTTGAAATGCCGGCGTGCCAGAGAACGGACTGAATGGACTGAGCAGCGTTTTTTCCGGTTCCTAATTCTCCGGCGTCGTACATCCACGTTGAACCGTTGGAGAAGGTAATCAAAACACAACAACCATGACCCACCGAAACGAATCGAACTCTCATTCGGTTCTCATTTGACGCGGAATTTGAAATATGGCCGGCTGTGATAATACTCAGGCCGATGTATGCATACACAACAACGAACATGGTGCGTGCAACGCGTCTTAGACTAGTGATCCACGCGGACTTGGATATCAGTAAACATCCATAGAGCAGTACTAGCAGTACCGAGGATGTTCCTGCGGTTGAATATCGTGACCACGAAAAATCACTACACCACGATGTTGTCGTCTGAATCAACTCGAGTGATGCTGTGCATGTGTCTACGCAAAGAGAGCTTAAATATTCAGGCATCGGCATCAAGCTCGCCAGTCCGGAGATCATCGCGATAATCAGCGGTGGAGTTAAACCAACGCTCAGAATCACTGACCACCAGGAGCTGACTTGGAAATTCGTAAGTACAAACGGAAGTGTGGCGGACCATACGATTAGTGATGTCCACAATGCTGCATAAACCCACCGCCGCATCGTTGCGATAGCGGTTACAGGTAGACTTTGATGGTCTGAAATTAACCGTTCGATTCCGTTGTTGCTTACATTTGGACGACGATTGAAGGTGAAACGTGATACGACGAAGTAGGCAAGAAAGGAAAGCTGCGTGCCTGCCTGAAACAGGGAAGAGGGGTCACAAAGGAGTACGACGATACCTGCTGCGCACAGTATGTTATCTTTTTGGACGAGCTTGTGGGAATTAAACGCGACAACGGCGGCTGTTGCTAGCACCGCAGCTCGCATGACTGGTGGGCGTAGCCCTGTGAACATCGCGTAGCACCAAATGATGACTGCGACAGTAATGAGTCTCGGCCTTCCCGTTACTATCGAAAGTATCCAGTGTGCGAAAAAGGCAATCAATCCAACATGAAGGCCGGATACAGCAAATAAATGAATCGTTCCGGTTGCGATATATTTGTCACGATGTGTAGCCAGTGCACCGGGATTACCAAGAATCAAAGCCTGGGCCATTTGCACGATTTCCGGATCGAAACTATGTTGCACCCGATCAAAGAAATATTGATGAAGACGTGCTACTATCCCGGGACGCGTGTTTGATAATCGCTGAATAGACTTTTGCGATGCGACCTTGATTTGTAGCTTCTCTCGCCGGTGTCTCATA
>JAKUOW010000111.1 GCA_022451045.1 Pirellulales bacterium
ATAGATTGTCGGTATGAGAGTTTGATTTGTTGTGCAATCTGATTTACCTGTTGCAATATTTCTTGTGGTGAATTGGCGAGGTCAATAGTGTAGACATGAATGTCCTCGCTGGCAGCTGCAGTTATTTTATTTCCTTGTCGACTTAAGCCAAGCCAGATCGATAAATGGTCAAAGTGCTTTAACGTTTCTTATTTGCCACGCCCCTGTCTAACTTCTATTGAATACGAGAGACCTTGAAGCATTGAACGGTCGCCTATCGTGCGATAGAAACCCGCAACGGAGTCTTCAATTGCATCGACACTTTTGGCACAGAACACACTCGCATGCCAAAGGCCTGGAGTTAACTTACGTGTGATTTGTTTGGTATCCTGCTTACCGGTTGCCATGTGTGTTGCATTTTTACGAAAAGCCATCGATTCCTTTGCCAAATAGAGATGTAGATCGGTTGATTCATTAGATTTCAACTCAATTGTGACTCGCTGATTGTCACCAAAAGAGATCGGCGGCACGGTAAATGTAAAATGGTGATACTGTAATCCTCCAATTCGAGCAAACTGCGGTTGGTTGTCTTGGGAAAATTGATCCATTTTCCGCACCTGATTCAATTCAAGGTGTGATTTAATCATGGGCGTTCCGACACCATCCAGAGCGTACAAGAAAGAAGATTCTGTAAGCAATAATTTGTCACCACTCTCACTTCCTTCAGGGTGGCATCCAATATTAACGATACGACCAACGCCCGTCTCTTGCTTGTAAGCCCAGATTGCTGCTCCCCCATCCACCTTATGTCCAGGCCTATCATACGTTGCTAGGATTTCGACGTTTTTCATTGACGACGATATTGTCTCAGTCGGCAACCAGTTACCGTTATTGTGATATATGTCATCAACACGATTGTTTGCCCCAAACTGTCGGTAACTCAGCAAAGGTGACCCCTTTGGCAATACATGTGCAACTCGCACATTCTTCATGCCGGTGTTGAACGTGTTGTAGGGGAAGATATTCAGATAGCTTTCGCGAGGCTCAGTACGGCTATCAACATTTCGCCCACTGAAAAAGGAACCGGCACACGAACCACAATAACTGCCGCCATTGAAATAGAATTCGCGAATGCGATCCAAGCCATTGGCAGTCAACGACTCTCCATGGCGTGTTGCCCCGCCACCATTGACATAAAGCATTTTAAAACGGGGCTGCCCATCGGGGTAAAGAAGGACACCATTAGTATCATAATCTGATCCAACTAATAGCTCGTTCTGCTTACTTTGGTCAGTGCCAGCATAGTATTCGTATGAAAGTGTGAGCGAATTTGCGGCATGTAAAGTCTTGCGGCTTGTCAGGTATTTTCCACCATCCATAAAGATATCTTTGTAGAAGCCATCAAACCGACCTTCATTTATGTTTCGTATTTCGCCACTTCGATCGATCCCACCTTTACAGGCGCGTTGCACTAATACTCGGAAATTCTCTCTTGGGCGAGTTGTTCCGTTGGTCTGTGTAAGTACCATTCCAATCAATTCGCGCACCGGATCCACAAACACATACGTTCCATCTGAACCAGTGTGGGAAAACACACCGTTCTTTTCTGACACTTTCCACCCCAAGCCGTAGTTCTTGGCCGCTGGTATGCGTTCAACTTGAACTCTGGTCATCTCCCTAACAGAGCTTTTGGACAACACACGTTTTCCGTTATAAACACCGCCGCCAAGAAGCATTTGGCAGAATTTGGTGTAGTCTAAGGCAGAGGTGACCATCCCTCCCGAACCTCTCGGGAATGGCCAGTTCGGCGGATCATGTGGTTTCCATCCCGCCTTCCATGAACCATCCTCTTGCCTAACAAAGACAGTGGACATACGTGTGTTGTCAGCATCCGATTCATGATTGCAGCTTTCCAACATCCCGATCGGTTCGTAGATCCGCTGCCTTAAATGCTGCTTGTAGGAGCCAGTGATCTTTTCAATCATTGCAGCGAGTATGTTGTAACCGGCATTGTTATAGGAATATTTATTTCCCGGTGACTCCTTGAGTGGAGTGTTGGCAAACCGGTTCACTTCCGCAATTAATCGATTGGGATACTTATCCGCATCACGCGGTAATAGTGGAGTAATAAACAACCGGTCAATTGGAGATCCACTTGTGTGTGTCAGTAAGTGCCTGATCGTCACAGGTTTCCAACTTTCATTCGCAAAAGCCGGTAAATAAGTTCCTATAGGTTCATCTAGATCAATCAGGCCATCATCAACTAATACTAAAACGCCGGCCGCTGTTAACGCTTTACTGTTGGACGCCATCCTAAACAGAGAGTCCTTCTGCAATCTCACCTGTTCATCGACATCTCGGTATCCAAACGCTTGATGCAGTACGACTTTTCCGCGGCGCGCCACCAGGATTACTGCACCAGGTATTTCATTCCCGTCAACGGAATCTCGAATAATGGACACAGCATCGGCAAGTGCTGTTTCATCAATTCCTACAGAGGCTGGCTTATCAAAATCGGATAACAATGTGTTACCACACGCCCACTCCGACAAGGCTAATGACGCGTATAGATACATCGACAAAATGAAGTAACGCTTCAACAGATTAACTCCAACAGAATTTACCCTTGTTAATGTCCTCGGAAGTAAAGTCATCGACTAATTAATTGCGATACATCGAATCACTTCCAACTCTTTATTGCCCGGCACCGGACAAAACTTCATCTCTTTTCCGGGCGACAAAAAACGAGAACAAACTTTTAACGCCAGAAAACTCTTATGAGCCACTATTTTAACGCTTTAATTCAATAAGGATATGATCAAACACACCGGCTTAATTGTTGCATTTTTAAACACTGTGCATATTTGGTGTACCAACTGTCAACAAAACTGATGCTTGAGCACCACTAGCAGCCTTTTATTCACCCAATACTTGGCAAAAGAATCTTTTTTCGAGATTTGAACGCGTTTGGCATGGAATCTGCTTTTGAAGTAATTATTGGCTATGGGGGCAATTATTACTTGGACCGACCGACAAAGGAACATTCCATGAAGACATCTTTGAAGACTCTAGTGACGACAACCGTACTAATGACTTACATGTTCAGCGCTTTGGGATCAGTGTTTGCTCAACCTGGTCCAAGCCTTGATCCTATAAGTCCGAGCTCTATTGATCCGGAAAGAGAGCTAGTTATCACAGATCTAAGTGTTATCGAGCATCCCATACTAACTGATCCTACAAGCGACACACCATACTGGACTTTCAAGTATCTGATGGAGCAAATGTCCATAAATCAGGACACATCACAATTCGTCCAGACATGGTTAGAGCAATGGTTGGTCGATCAACCCGTTGGGTTTGGGAATTCGCCGGCTAGAACCTCTATGCAGGAATTGGTCATTGATCCATGGCTAGCAGCAAGTGGCGGCAATGAACTTGATTTGACAATAGCTCCATTCAAATTACTTGCCATTGTAAATCGCATGGATATGCGATCATTTGATTGTGAGGATATTTTCTCCGCCGGTGAAGGGAGATTTGTCTTTGCTGTGCTGGATGAGAATGGCCAGCAGCTTGGAGGCGGTTTCACAGCTATCCTCGAATACAATCTGGCGGCAACCAATTTTAATCAACTCAAGCAATGGGCCCTAAGATGGCACGAACTCGGGCAATTCCCCATCGGTACTGACACTTACATAAAAAAGCTTTCCATTATCACACGCAAGTTTACGGATGCGTATCTTGACTTTTCGGCGCTGCCCGCAGGTCGACCACTTATTAGTTCGCATTTAAATCAACTACGCACTAATGAAATAGGTCTGGCCAGACCCTGGGAACTACGTGAGTTTACTCTGGACACGGATTCTGGCAGTCTGATTCAAACTCCTGTAGCACAAACTCCAGACTTTAATTTCTTTAACGGTACACAGTTAGGTCGTATGATTATGGGATTCATCGTCAATTCGGGGACGGAGATACCACCGTCGGTACTCGGTAGTGCAGCTCCCACACCATTTGGAGTCCCTTGGGAACCTGAGAATGTTTCCTCACAAGCCCGCCATCTGTTTGCGGTGAATACATGCAATGGATGTCACCAAGTTGAGACGGGCACGCCGTTCGTTCACATCGGCATACCGTCAAACAACAACTTGCCAACATCGCTTGGAAATCCAGCCTTTCTCTCCGGATTCATGACAGGGATCGAGGTGCAGGATCCTGTGGATCCAACCATCATAAGATCCTTCAACGACATCGAGAGACGCCGTGTCGACTTCGCCGAGTTGCTGTTCTATATATCGCAAGGAATTCCGGGGCCCTGTGACCAGCCGATGTCGTCAACGCGTGCACACTAACGTGCATATTTGAAATTCCTCAAACTTGGCTTCCGCATATACGTCAGTCGTTGTTAGGTGCAGCGACTGACGTATATGGGGTTTTGTCGCCCGTGGTCGCTCCGTTCTGCCGGACGACGCTAGAATAATTCCGACCTGACGGTTGTTTATTTGTCGCCAGCAGATCCGCGTTAATTGCCGTACCTCTCATATCTCTGACCACTGTTCGATTCGGCTCATCCGAAATAAACTGGAGTTTCTGAGGCAATCGCCATGCTTAGTCTTTTCCAGATCCATTCAAGCTCATTAGTCACTCGAGATTCATGACAAAACCGTCCTTCTCAACGCTCAGCAAAGAAGTCGATCAACTAGGCCGACTGATTGGCGATGTCATTCGTGAAATGGATGGCGATGAAGGATTTGAACTTGTCGAAACTGTTCGCAAAATGATTCGTGAGCTACGCACTGGAAACAGGGAACGTGAAGCTGAATTGGACTCCATCATCGCAAGTGTCGATGACGAACAAATTAATACACTCACCCGCGCCTTCACCATCTTCCTGGAACTGTCCAATCTAGCTGAAGATCGACAGCGGATTCGAGTGTTACATGGCCGCAACCGCGATGCTTATCCGGAACCAGCTAAAGAAACCGTTCGCGCCATTATCAAACGATTCCACGATGAAGGGAAGTCAGATGAACACGTTCAGCAGTTCGTCAATGATGCCCGTGTAGAACTCGTACTAACCGCACATCCGACCGAAGCAAAACGACGATCCATACGTCGTCTATTAAATGATCTTAGAGAGTTGCTTGATCGTCAGGATTCACCTGAATTGTTGCCGGCTCATCGGGATCGCATACCTAGTGAAGTCAAAGCACAGCTGAGAAAACTTTGGCAAACAGACTTTATCCGTTCGCGACGGCCCACGGTGTTGCAAGAAGTAAAACGCGGTCTGGCCTACAAAGATGTGTTATGGGATATCGTTCCACGTGTGGCGCATGACTTGCGCCAGGCACTGAATGACTACTATCCCAAAGTCAAAAAGACAAATCCTCTTTTCGTTTATGGCTCGTGGATCGGTGGAGATCGTGACGGAAATCCATTTGTAACTCCGGATGTCACGGCACAAACATTCGAATGGTTACGCGAAGCTGCATTGGATGCCCATCTACAGCAGTGTGAGAATCTCGGGCGATCTCTTTGTATCTCTGATGAAGATTCAGAAGCTGGAAAGTCCATTCTGAATTCGGTTGCTACTGTGAAGCATCGCTGGCCGGAACTTGCACCGCTATTGGATCGTGTACCGCCAAGCGAGTCCTACAGGCAGTGGATTCAAGTCATTCGTTGGCGACTTACTCAAACGGCAACACTAGGAATGACCGATCGTGCCGCCAACATCTCAGGTGCTTATACATCTGCCTCGGAACTTCATTGTGACGTGACTATCATTCGCGACAGCTTGAGGGCAACCGGTAACTCGATCATCGCTGAAAACGAAGTTCAACCATGGCTGGACCAAATTCGCATATTTGGATTCCACATCATGCATCTGGATATTCGACAGGATTCGAGTGTCTATAGCTCCGTGATGAATGATATCTGGAAGGCAACGGGTAAACACGACGCCCCTGAAAACCTTGAAGAAGAGCAACGTCATGAGTTACTGCTAAGTACATTAGGGTGTGAGCTTTCTGTAGACTCAGCCGTGCTGTCAGAGGACACGACGCGGACTCTCGAGTTGTTTTCCATAATGCGGCGAACTGCAAGAGTCTATGGGATGCCAGCCATTGGTGGCCATGTTGTCAGTATGACTCGAACGCCGAGTGATTTACTGACCGTACTTTGGCTATGGAAATGGTCTGAGTCGGTTGATGGTGGTGACGAACAGGACAGCCTATGTCAGTTACCGTTGGTACCGCTTTTCGAAACGATCCAGGACTTGAAAAACGCAGATGCGACGTTGTCATCTCTACTTAATGATCCCGTCTATCGAGCCTACCTGAAACTTCAGGGTGATAACCAAACAGTCATGATTGGTTACAGTGATAGTACAAAAGACGGTGGTTATCTCGCCGGCCAATGGGGACTCTATTCGTCGCAATGGCGAATGTCCAAAGTGGCTGAAGCATTTGGGATCAACTTGACGTTTTTCCACGGCCGAGGCGGCTCTCTTGGTCGAGGCGGTGGGCCAGCTGCGAAGTCCGTTCTTTCGCTGCCGGAAGATTCGTTCAACGGTACGTTGCGAATCACAGAACAAGGTGAGATTCTTTCAGATCGATACGACAATCCTCATATTGCCAGTCGTCACCTTGAGCAATTAGCTTGTGCAGTATTGTCAAAGCTGTCTGATGACTCGGCGGTGGATTCATCACCGTGGCAGGAGACCATTCAACAATTAGCTGACCAGTCACGCGCTGCCTATCGTGAACTTGTGGATCACTCAGGGTTTCCGGATTATTACCGCCAGGTAACCCCAATCAACGCGATTGAGAAACTCCCAATCGGTTCTCGTCCGTCCAAACGTCGACAAGGGGACAAAGTCGAAAACCTGCGAGCGATTCCTTGGGTGTTCTCGTGGACGCAATGTCGTTGCCTCATTCCAGCGTGGTTTGGAATTGGCTCGGCATGTAAACAGTTTGACGATGCGGGTAACTTCGATGTGCTGCAAAATATGTACGATGAATGGACCTTTTTTAAGGTGATCATTGATAACGCAGCCTTGGCGTTGGCAAAAACGAATATGCCTGTATTCAGCCGCTATGCTCAACTTGGCAACGGACTCGAAGGTGGGGATGAACTGACGAGCATGATCAAAACGGAGTTTGAAAACACTCTGGCAGCGATCCTTAAATTAACAGGATCTGAACAACTATTAGATAAGGCAAGTTGGCTGCAACGATCAATCAGTGTCCGAAATGGATATGTAGGGCCATTGAATCTACTGCAAATCGAGTTAATGAACCGACGTGCTGCTGCATCTGAGAATGACGGCGAAGAGTACCTAGCAGATCTGGAATACCAAACTCAAATGACCATTAAGGGTGTATCCACGGGAATGCGTGGTACCGGCTAGAAAGCAAGACAGGATTCTCACGGAATCCTAACGTCGTTCGATGTGTCAGCCACGTTCTTTAGTGTGATCCTGAGGTGGTGCCTTACCCGCTAATACGGCCTCAATTGCCTGCTCTGCAAGTGCATGATCTCCATGCTTGAATTGTCCCCAATAGCGAATGATGCTGTTTGAATCGATCACAATCGTTGTGGTTGTCATCTTGGCGCCAAATAGATCCGCTAGCTTTCCCGTGGCATCAACCAGCACTGGCATCTCTAAACTCTTCTCTTCGAGTACTTTGGAAATCGTGCGAGCTTCTTCGCCAGCACTTGAATCGAGAGCTAGAACCGCAACTTTACCTTTGTACTTTTGTGATAAGTCGCTCAATGGTTGGTCGACCCTGCGGCAGCTACCACAGAACGAACACCAAAAAGTAAGCACCGTTACACCACTCGAATTAGAGTCTTCATCAGACTGAATCGCGCGGAGCGTTGTCTTTCTACCGTCGAGAGTTTTTACCTTGAAGTTGGGTACTTTATCTCCGCTGTGATGTGCAGTTTTTTTGGTCTGAGTGTCGTCCGCAGACGACGATAACCCAAGCAAAAGCAAGGATCCAATCGCCAAGAGAGTTGAAAGCGTTCTAAACATTGCAGTGCCGATCAAAAATTGTTGGGGCAGAATCTATTCACTTATTGTAGTTGAGTGTAAATGGAGGATTGCTCAATAGCCACACCATGTTTAACCCGTGGTTGGTATCTGTACGTGTTACGCCACTTCACTTTGTGGCCGTTATGAGCCATACGGTCGGCAGGGCCTTGGGAGCCCTCGTGTAGCTATACTGAAATATCGATAGAACATACCCGTAGTCTTACAGTTGAAAATAAATTTTGTGCCTAGAATTTTTCCAGTTGCCGTCCTGTTACTATCTGCGTCAATTTCTTTAGCAGCTGATTGGCCGCAGGCTGCCGGACCTAATGGTGACTTTGCTGTGGATGCAGTAGGGCCCGCCAAGTTCAGTGTTACCCACGATCAAAACATTCGTTGGCGAGTGCCTCTACCCAACACAGGGCAGGGGACTCCCATCGTTAAAAACGGACATGTGTTTGTTCTCTCTCACGCACCGGTTAAAGAGGATACTGAGTTGGGTAGTCTGACCGTGGGACAGTGCTTTGACTCCGAATCAGGCAAGGAACTATGGCGCAAGGATATCGTTGGCTATCGAGTTACAGATCTGTCGAGTCTTTTCAGCGATAACACGGCTGCATCCGCTGTTGCGACAGATGATCTTGTTGCGTTTGTGAATGTCGGTGGCCAAATTGCTGTGTTTGACCATAACGGAAAACTGCAGTGGGATCATCACTGGGTACCATTTGGCAGACACCATGCCAGGCAACATGAGCCGATGCTCCATGGTCATAACTTGATTGTGCTGAAGACCGTAAAGAAAGATCTACCTCAAATCGCCACAACCAAGTCAGGTGCGAAGGAGTATGGCCGATCCAAGGACGTTTGGACACATCTACATGCTTTCGACTTGCAGGACGGTTCGGTTAATTGGGTCGCAGAGCCCGGCACCGGTGTTCATAGTACTTCTATTCTTCAGACTATTGATGGTAAAGCCGTTATCGCAACTGGTAGAGGAGGCGGGCATCAGCCACCGGAAGAACCATATGGTGTTTCCTTGATTGACGCTGACACCGGTCATGCGATCTGGGAGTCCGGGATTGCAGGTTATCAGGCTCATCAGAATGTCATGTTCAATGAGGGTGGTGTACATGTGATTAAAGGGTTTGAGTACTCGTTGCTCAGCCTAAAGGATGGCCAAACTGTTCAGTTTCCGATATCCCTGGCCAAGGGTGTCACGATTACTGCAGTGAATGGCAGCCAATATCAAACGAAACACGATCAGGTGTTTGAAAAACCACGCAAGCCGATTACTTATCAAACCAACATCGTGCTTGGCGATTACAATCTCTTCTTGTCTCATAAGCCCGGCTTCATCGGTCGAATCAATATAAATACAGGAGATGTCGAATACCTGCAGGTACCGGTTCAGGTTATTCGAAGAGCAAATGCGCAGGATGAGATCTTGTGGAATGAATCCCGGCCAAATGATATGAAAAACTCAAGTGGCTTTGTCGTTTCGCAGGATAAGAGAAATGCCGGAAGCGGATGGGGGCACGTCTCAGCACCAAGTCCGATAGCAGTTGGTGATAAAGTGTACTTTCCAACAATGATCGGGATCGTCTATGTCCTGAAATGGGATGCAGATGTGTTTGATAAGGATGCGTTGCTGTCCGTATCAGATCTTGGCCCGGCAACAGAGACGTGGACACTTTCGAGTCTGTCATTTGCAAGCGGTTGTATTTATGCTCGTACGCTTAAAGAGCTGATTTGCATCGAGCCAAAAAGTAATTGATGCGTATTATGGCTTGTTGGGTGATGCCAAAAATGTAAGTACAGAATCCGCACCATTTACGGCTTTCATTAACTCGGACCGCGTCTGTGCTGGGATACTGCCACCAACCGTATGAAACCGACGGTCCGCTGGGTCGAATTGCAATGAGACGTGTTTGCCGGCTAGAAGACCGTTTACAGAAATCAAGCAATTGCCAGATTCGGCTGCTGACAGCAGTTTGTCTAATCTGGCTTGTAGTGCTCTTTCATCCTTGTTCCGCACATCAACGGTAAGCGACTTACCAACAATGCCTGGGGTTTCCGTTGGAAAGGCTAATAGGAAAGCCTCGAGCGCCCGTTGGTCCTTAGTCGAAATGCTCCCAAAACGATGTGTGTCGGATAGAAATGCAATTAAATCATTCTTTGATCCGTCTGCACCATATCCAAATCCGTTAACTCGGAAATCTCCATCAGTAAAAACCAACCTTTCGTTCAATCCGCGTAATTGCGCAGCCTTGGTTGGTTGGCCAATTAGCCCTGTAAAGCCAGTTGTTCCAGCGCCAGTCGGTTTGCTGTGACAATCAATGCAACGAAACCTGTTCTTTCCTTCTTTGCCGATTCCCAATTGCGTTTCAAAGATTTCCTTACCTCTTTGAACAAGTGATCCTGAATTATCCAGTGGATTCGGGCCAAACGAGATATTGCGCATGTAGATTACAAACGTGGCAAGATCGTCTACTGAAAGTTCATCGCCGCCCATCAGCAATCGAAAAGCCCCATTAAAGGTTTCTAATCCAGGGCGGTCGGCTCGCCAGTGAAAAATGCGTTCACCAGCCATTCCCTTGAGTGTTTGCGTCATCAACGGGCCCTTCATCGGATGAAGTGGACGGGCGCTACCGTTGTTAAATAGCTGACCGCCGGGGTCTCCTAAGTCCCAGGCCAGTCCGTCGCGATCACCATCTACATGGCATGAAGCACATGAAACCGTCCCATTTGCGGACAACTTTGCGTCAAACAAGTAACCACGCCCCTGCCGAATTTCTGTTGGTGTGAGATCTACCATTTCGACTTCTCCTATCACGCGTTCCGAGTCTAGATCAACAAAAGACACGCTATTGGATAGTCGATTCATGACATAGAGAATATCACCGGATGGATGCATGGCTAACGCACGCGGTCCGCGTTTGGTCCTTGACTCAGTCTCGGCCCCAGTTGAATCACCGATCTCAATCCTTGAAGTGACATGGCCGAATTTACTGACAACACCAATACGATCTGTCCCGTATGAAGTCACATAGGCTTGCTCGCCAGAGGCATCGAAGATGATATCGGTTGGTTGAGCCAGCGCAAGTCCTACTGCATGCGGATTGGGAATGATGTCGTAATCGAATTCAGGATTTAAGTCGAGTTGCTGCGTTTGTTCCTGGGGGTCTGTTAACAAAGCGATTTGGTTATAGACGATGTGTCCCTGCAGGACTGGTTCGAATCGCACTAAATTGCGTGCTTCCGTATTGGCCACCCATAAGTCACCGCTTCCGGGATGCTGAGCGAGATTAAACAGGATAGTTCCCACTGATTGGAAACGACTGGAGATCTTGAAGCTGGAGGAGTCGATTTCAAATACATCCTCATCAGCTAATTCGACTTTTAGTTTGCTCCAGTTTGGGTCGTCTGTTTGAACAATGATTCCCTGATCAGGTGCTGGCGGTAACTCATCATTGGTTGGCTTCGGCGGTCGCGGGGAGATGGTATGTGGCACAACCGTCGTCTTGTTACCCGAGCGGTAAATCGCAACCCAGACGCGTTTACCATCAACACTGGCAAGTAGAGTGCGCGGGTCATTTCCCGGGATGTGTACACGGTGGACGATCTCATGTGAGTCCAGGTCGATAACCTGAACGGTCCGCTCCGTCATTGATGTAACAAATGCTCGGGCTGGATTTCCTGCAAACACGATGTCACCAGGTCGGTCTCCTACTTGGATCGTGCTTGTGACAACTCCTAATTCCAAGTCGATCACGCTAATGGAGTCGGAAATGTGATTCACAACCCACGCTTCTGTTTGTGTTCGAAGCGCCATCGAAACAGGCTCTATGCCAACTGAGATGTCCGTGGCGAGCGTTGGCTTGCCATCCTCGTCGAGTGTGAAGACTGAAAGAGAATTATTCGGAGTATTGATGGCGTAGAGTAGGTTGCCATTGTCAGCGACCGCAATGGAATGTGCCTGAGGGCTTTCAAAATTAGCGAATGTGCCAGCGGTTAAACTGCTGTACGGGTAAGCACAAAAGAAAAGAATAACGAGAGCAGCGCTGGGTTGGCAGCGTGGTTTCATTGTTGGAGAGACCGATCAAGTGATGAAAATGAAGGTGAGAATAGCTTCGTACTGTTATTGAACAGCCTTGAATTCCCAGTTCAAGTACGGCATGCCTTTGGCTGATGATGTCCACACGGATTGACCGCCGGCAGTATAGGATACGACTGCTTCCACACGCGGTGGACGGTAAAGTCCGCGAGGACCTTCTGCTTGTCGCCATCCACCCGCTTCGGGCATCGAATCCAGAAAGTACTCGAAGCCATAGGGTAGGTCACCTTCCCATTCACGACCATCCTCAGTGGTTCCCCCACTAAACACAAATTCAATGTAGAGTGCATCCTTACCGTTGTACTTGAATGGTTTGTCAAACCGGAAGTTTAGGCAGTTCTGTGGGCCACCCCATTGAGCTGGCTTAAGCGCCGGTTGACCCTTGAGTGTGGGGAAACTCCACTCCTTGCTGAAGACAACCTGTTCATCATCGAGTAATTTGTACTCTCTGGAGGTGTTGTATTTGATGGTGCTCCAGTCGCCATGGGCAACGCGAATCGTGATGTTCTCCCACGTGCGGCCAATCGTGTCATGATCTCTGTGATCAAGCCGGAATGAGAGACCGTGGATCATCCGTGGTGAACCCTGATGACTGTTGTCCATGAAGCGGTGGGTGGCATCCGCTGCCCAGCCAAAGAAACCGCATGCTACCGGGCCTTCTTTTTCATCACCGGTGGAGGTCATCGGCAGGATCTTGCTCAGGCGTTTTTGTTCCTCGAGCGAGTTGATCTTGTAGTCTGCGCCGTTAATACTTTTCTTGGGTAGCTTCTTTGCTCCGTCCAATGGCTCGCTTTTAATCACAGAATTGTACAATTCCGTTGCATCCTGTTTAGATAGTTTTCCGGACTCAACAAGTTCGGTCAGCTTCTTGAGGAATGCTGAGTAATCCTTTTTAGCAGGAGTGGTGGCTTTTTTAGCAGGAGTGGTGGCTTTTTTAGCAGGAGTGGTGGCTTTACCGTTTGAAGGTTTCTTGAGTTCTTTGCCACCGGCGATGGCTTCGTACTTTTTAAGCGCTTCTTCTTCAGTTAGTTTACCGGCTTCAACGGCAGCAGCGAGTCGCTTCTTCAATTCAAGAAGATCTGCATCTGACGTTTTGTCTTGCTGCACTTTTATTGATTCGGTACGTGGTCGTTTTTTCTCTGATTGACCTGCAGCGTCATATTCTGTGATGAAAATACAGC
>JAKUOW010000112.1 GCA_022451045.1 Pirellulales bacterium
TGTACCTCGCGGAATCGATCATTCCAGTGGTGGTTTGGATTTTCTGCCCGCTGACAAACCGCTAGGGCCGCTGTCTGGAAAAATCGTAGGATCGTCGTTTGGAAATTGCACGCATTACCTTGTGCTTCGAGAAGAAATAAACGGGAGATCACAGGGTGGTGTCGTACCATTGACCGGTGATTTTTTATCCGGTGCTCACAGGATAAAGTTTAATAAACACGATGGCAGCTTTTACGTTGCAGGGTCTTCGGGCTGGCAATGCTACTTTCAGGATGTCGGCAGTCTTCAGAGGGTGAGGTACACCGGCAAACCGCTTTACATTCCGACCAACGTAAAGACGCATAGAAATGGGTTTGTCATTCGGTACAACTGTCGATTGGATCCTGAATCCATCAGGCTTAAGAATGTACTTTGCCAACAATGGAATTACCTCTACAGTGCCGGCTACGGTTCGTCAGAGTTATCATCAAGAGACGCGAGCCAACGGGGACATGACCCGGTTAGCGTGTCCTCTGTCCATTTATTGCCAGATGGAAAGTCGGTCTTTATTGAGATTCCTTCGCTTACACCTGTAATGCAATTCCATCTGTTTGCGCAATTTGCGGCCAAAGAGTCTGATGCATCAAATGTGTTTGATACCGATATTTACTACTCGGTATTTGATCTGGGGAAACCTTACACCGACTTCGATGGCTATGTTGAAAGAGACTGGAAAGAATCTGTACAGAGATTTCCGACACCTGAACAACTTCCAGTTGATCCGCGGATTCTGGCTCAGGAAAAACTTAAATTCCAATATGGCACGTTGCAAGGTATCCGTGCGGTTACCGTACGTGCAGTCCCCGGACTCAAATTCGATCCCAATGTCATACGGGTTAGTCCGGGTGAATTGGTTGCTATTCAGGTAAAAAATGATGACCCAAGTATGCCGCACAATATGGTTATCCTTCAGAGAGAAGATCTGAATGACATTGGTCAGGCCTCAATGCTACTCGCGGCAGATCCAAAGGCGTTAGCATTGAATTACGTTCCCCCACACCCGGGAGTAATTTATTTAACCCCAGTACTTTCGCCTGGTGGAAGCTATACCGTCTATTACAAGGCGCCATCGGAGAGTGGCATTTATCCATTCGTCTGTACGTTTCCTGGGCATTGGAAAGTGATGCGCGGCGTCATTCACGTTGCCAACGAAGGAGTTAAACTGCCAGAAGTCCCGGAATTGCAGACACCGACTCGTCCCTTCGTAAAAATGTGGATGACCAAAGATCTCGCGCCCGATCTGAATGATCTCGGTGGCCGATCTGTTGCGAGAGGACAAGAGGTGTTTACGGTTGCCGGATGCATTCAATGTCATAAGGTCAATGGAAAAGGAGCCGAACTCGGCCCGGATTTATCGCAGGTGACGAAACGGTTTAAAGGAGAAAAACTCTTGAATCAGATCCTGAATCCATCAGCCGAAATTCACAAAGAATATCAGGCAGTTTCAATAATCACCGTGGACGGTGAGACGATAACAGGGCTTGTGACGAAAAAATCTGACGAGGCACTTACGCTGCTAACTAATCCACTAAAGCCGACTGAGCTAACAGAATTATCAACGGCTGACATCGAGGAATTGATTCCGTCGAAGGTCTCCACAATGCCCAAAGGGCTTTTGATGACATTTACCAGAGAAGAGATTCTGGATTTGATGCGATTCCTGCACACTCAAGGAGATTAAAGCGACGTGCGTTTCTACTCTGCTTTTGGTTCGGTAAGCGTTAGCGGTTTTTCTAAGTCGATACCTTCGACAACTTGAGTGATCCCCGACGGCCAATGCACTGTCACTTGTTTGACTACGTCGTTTTCAGGGATTCCGAAAAAGACACGTGGGTCATGAGTGGATGCAAAGCTAGTGCCACCCTTGATTTGTCGTTGCCAAGTTGAATTTTCTGATGTGACAGTTATACGTGCCCCAACCGCGGCGCGATTTGAGGCAACTCCGCGAAGCTGAATCACCAGCGTCTTATTATTGTTTTCAGTGCGATTAATCAGAATTGCAGGCGCGTCATTCACATGTGAAATCACCATGTCGACCAATCCGTCATTGTTGAGGTCGCCCATTGCGATCCCACGCCCTTCATGTTGTGTGGTGAAATAAGACCCTACACTTTGGTTCACCTGGTGGAAACGTCCATCGACATTTTCCATCGCAACCGGCATCTGATGCACGGTGGCGTTAAGTGGTGATCGCTGTACGTGACCATTGGCTACGAAAATATCTTCGTCCCCATCTCGATCGGCGTCCAGAAAGACTGTTCCCCAACCGACATAACCGCTGCTAAGTGTCAGCATGCCAGTAGAGCTGCTAACGTGCTGGAACATACCCTGTCCTAAATTGCGATAAAGTGCGAATTGCTCGTTCTGGAAGTTTGAAACAAAAAGATCTGGCAAGCCATCCAGATTGTAGTCTCCCAGATCGATCCCCATGCTACCGTCCGCTTTGCCACTGTTGTCAAACCCCACTCCGCACACGGTTGCCGACTCACTAAAGCTTCCGCTGCCATCGTTCTTATAAAAGAAGTTTGGTGTAGTGTCATTTGCTACGTAGACGTCCAGATCACCATCCAGGTCGACATCCGCGAGCATGACCGCCAGACCTTTGCCGTCATCTCGCAGACCAACCTGTTTGGATATGTCTACAAGCTGGCCATTGTCATCAAACTTGTAGATGCGGTCTGCCAGCCCATTGAATTCACGAGGTGAGCACACTTCCCGCTCTGGAGCCTGTGAGGATGTTGCTCCGTCAAGGAATCGGTCATTAGCGGTGGAGCAACGAGGATTATTTGCAAACGACCAGTCAACATAATGACCTACATACAGTTCCAATGTGCCATCACCGTCGATGTCACCCCACGCAGCACCGACACTCCACGATGGATCGTTCAACCCCAGAGTCGATGTAACATTGGTGAATGTGCCGCCGTCATTGTGCAGTACGGCGATTCCACTATAGCCGGTCACAAGTAAGTCTATATTTCCGTCGCTGTCGTAATCTTGGGCAAACATTCCGTGATTGTAGAACGATACCGAGTTCGCTAAGCCGGATTCATTGGTAACGTCCGTGAATTTGAGTTGACCATCGTTTCTGTATAACTTGATGCCATTTGATAAGATCTCAGGGGCTGAGCCTTCGTCACTGCTGAATGTGCCGCCAAGTGCAAAGGCCAGATCCATGTCACCGTCATTGTCATAATCAAGCATTGCAACGCCACCGCCGAGCGTTTCGAGCATAGTGAAATGATTGGATTGTTGGCCGTTTTGATACTGATGATTAATTCGGGAAGTCTCATTTGAGATCATTTCGAATCGAATATCACTCTTTCTTTGCTCAGGAATTGCTTCTTTAGTTTTATTGTCATCATCTTGGGTTTGTTCGGGCTGCTCCGTCGGCGCAACGGCATCATCACTCGTGTCAGGAGGAGATATGCCAGTTTCGCTTCCGCATGCCGGAAGAGAGAGGATGAGGGCAAGGCTGAGGAAATATCGCATGCGGTATAGTATAGTCATCGAAAACAGAAAGTCGTGTAGTGGAAATATCGGCTTACTTATATACGTGACGGTAAAGTTACCGTTTTTGTTTATCACTATCGGTGAGGAATTCAATGAATAATCAAGGTGGTAAGAGAATTCTCATAACAAGATTCATCATTGTTTTGGCGAGCATTTGCTTTGTAGAGAATTTAGTGGCAGAAGAGCCCATCTTTTCCATCGATGTTACGCTCGATCTGGGGGAAGATATTGGTCAAAGTTTTGGAAGCGTGTTTGAGGCTCAGGATGTAGTAGGAAATGGAATCATTGGTGCAGGTTTCGCCGATGTGTATAACACGCAGTTTAGAAACGATCGTCATGTTTTGCAGTTTTATGTGAAACCGGACAAAACGGCCCGAAGGAAACACACGATCACACGTCTACCGTTTCCGGGATTGGGAACTGGTGCATATCTTTTTGATTTGGATCAGTCGCTCTATGCATGGGATGACTCTGAAGGATTGCGTGTTCGAAAACTCAATGATGATCTGAAGACGTGGTCGATTGCCGATGACATTGTCCGCGGCGGAGTGCGGCGCGGAGACGGATTAATTCGGGTAGGAAATGGAATTCTCAGCTACTCACTTGATGGTGTGTATTTCGATGACAAGCAAATCCTTGCGCCAGCCAAAAGCGGATATTACTACAAGTTCTATTACGCCAATGGTCGGTTGTTTTTCTATCATCGCACTACAGAGAATGGCGAAGAGTCGACGGTAATCAAATGTGCTCCATGGAAACCTGGCCAGGAGCATGTAGATATCAAGCAGGTTGAAACTAGTAAAACGAACTATCCTCGTAGCAGCTCATTTGTGTGGGCTCAACTTGGGAATCAAGTGATCACGGTATGTAATTACGGCGGTGTTCACGTATTTAAAGACGGAAAATGGGAGATCATCCTCGAGGGCAGTGATAAAACCAGTTTTCAAATCTATTCAGCCGTGAACTATAAGGATGTCCTTTACCTGGCGCAATACCCAACAGGCCATCTCTTTGAATACGATGGCCAAACGCTGAGCCACAAAAAAGATTGGCCGCCAAAATCGCCCGTTGTTTCTCCATCAGCTCGTGAAGCGCAAACGACAACTATTTATCGTGGTGAATTACTCGTAGGTGTTTGGCCTTGGGCGGAAATCTGGCGACTCAATGGCGATGACCAGGTCTGGCAGTTCTTGGGGCGCGCATTCACCCACCCTGAACCTCACAACAAAACCGTTCATCCATATGAAGAATTTGCAGAACAGCACAATCTCGTTCTAAATAGCTGGGGGCAACGAGTTACGGGCATGTCAGCGATTGGCTCGGACTTGTTTCTTTCCACTTCGTCAAAGGGACTATACGTTTGGAAGGACGAGTACATGTTCTTAACGCAGTCTCAACGGGAAGAGTACGGAAGTGTCTTGAAGCTGAATATGGATGGAAATTTGGCAGCCTCCATTAATTGGACGGGAAAGCCATTGGATTTGTCATTCAAGCTTTACAAATCTCGACTGGAGATTTGGCAAGATGGTGTGCTGATAGGAAAGACATCACACGAGGTGGATCTTTCCGTTCTTAGTGGTCTCTCTCAAATGCACTTAGGACAAGGATGTTTCGGGAAATCATCGGGTGAAGTTACGCTGAGCCGGAATTAGCTCGCGAGAATATCTTCGAACTGCTCATTGCTGACAATGGGGCAATCCAGATCCGAAACAAGGCGTTCAACTGATTTTGGATCCTTAAACCCGGATCCAGTAATTGGGCATATAATTACGTCATCCGCTTGTATTTCACCCATTTGAAGTGCATTAATTGCTCCACATACAGATACGGCAGCGGCAGGTTCGCAGAACACTCCTTCGCTGCGTGCAAGATCTTTCTGTATCGCCCATACAAATTCATCTTCGACAAGGTATCCGGTACCATCAGTTTTACGGCACTCGGTCACAGCTATATGCCCATCAGTGACACTAGCGACCTGTAGACCACTGACCTTTGTGGTGCACTGGATATCACGTGCTTGTGCATCTCCATCGCGAAGTGGTGTAGCGATGGTATCGTTACCGGTAGGTTGAACCACATGCACTTTAGGCACTACATCGATCGAGCCTTCCTCGTGTAATTGTAAGTAGCCTTGTGCTGCACCAATCGCCAGCCCGCCGCCACCTGCCTGACAGAAAACATGATCAACAGGGCCAAGCTGCATTTGGATTTCGTATGCGATGGATCTAATGCCGCTCATCCCCAAAGGGCTGTACCGAAACGCGCTGACTTGTAGTGCAGTGTCCTCAGCATCTGACGCCGCTTCCAGTAAGGCAAATGTCTTAGCGGTTGCCTCGACATCGATTCCAAATCCCTCGATCCGATAAATGTCAGCACCGTAAGACATCATTTGCTGGAGCTTGCCAAGCGGTGCTGTTTCAACGATCGCGATTCTGCATGAGATCCCAGCTCGTGCACAATAGGCTGCAAGGGATGCCCCGGTATTGCCACTAGAGGTAGCTACACATTTAGTTTCCCCTGCTGACATCATGTGGGAAACTGCTACGGCAGCATACCGATCTTTGAAACTACCAGTTGGATTACAATGATCAAGTTTGAAGTACAGGTTCGATAGTCCGTTGGACGGGCCGATGGACTTGGATTGCACAAGCGGTGTGTTTGCCTCGCCAAGTGTTATCTGATGACGCAGGTCAACGGTGTCAAACGCGTGTTCCCAGTCAAAGATACTCATTTGCGAGTCAATCAAGAAGTGAAATGTTGGAGATTGGTAAGTTGATAATCGCTAAACCGTTATATCTGGATTTCTCTCTTTTCCGACGAATTCCAGATCCAAGTTCAACACGTGAATTGCAATACTCGAGTCGATGGGTGCATTGCCAGCGTTGGGCTTCTCGCGAATCTCGATGCCGATACCTAACCCTAAGCCAAAAGAGAAGTTACCTCTTGGGGTGAGAAATGCTCTGGTGAATTCAACGGCCTGAGGTTCAGTAATCGCTTCAACCGCAAACGTAGGTGTAAACTCCAATTCCGCCATGACGGATCGTTTGTCAATTTGTTTTGCCTTTTCGGTGAATTGGAAATATACCAGACGGCACGAGTATGAGTCGTTGAAGGCCTTTTGAGATGCTGCTGTACCACCGACCGCGACCAACTTCGTATGAAGGCGATACGTACCGGGAAATGGACTACGAACTTCTTGTCCAACAAGCGTACTCGTTGATGTCGACTCGCTCTTAGTCGCCTTAAATGCCAGGTGTTGGGGCAACTCGAGTTTGCCTATGGTCCTTGGTTTATGGATTTCAGCTTCAAGAGATTTTGAGTTGATAAACCTCCATCCTTTAGGGCGAGATGGTACGGTTGCAGGTTTTAAGACCTCTCTTCCTTCGAAAGAGGTTTGCCGGATCATCATCGATTCATCAAAATCAGGTACTCTTGCAACATCGCCTGTTGATTCAATTCGCTCAGCGGTTGCGGGTTGATCGCCTAACAAATCCCACAGCACTGGTTGCTTGGAATAGGCCAATTCACGTCCTGCTGGATCTGTAAATGTGCCTTGGTAATCTAGGCCAGCAAGATGAAAGATAGTAGACGTTAAATGACCGGGATCTACTTTGTCGGATTTAGGATAGGCACCGTGTTCATCTGAACTGCCGTATACCTGACCTCCGCTTATGCCAGCACCAGCAAGCGTCGCGCAGAATACCGGTCCCCAGTGATCCCGTCCACTTTTTGGATTGATCTTGGGCGTGCGGCCGAATTCACCGATGGCAACGACTAGCGTTTCATCCAAAAGGCCTCGTTGCTCAAGATCTTCAATTAATGCTGTATATCCAACATCGAAAATCGGGCAAAGTACATCTTCCAGACGATCAGGGTTTTGAGCATGTGTGTCCCAAAGTGGATTGTCAGAGGCGTTGTCGCCAGGCTCGCGAGGCCAATTCACGTGGACCAGACGAGCACCTGATTCGATCAACCTGCGTGCAAGCAGTACGCTTTGACCCCATCGGTTCCGTCCATAGCGATCGCGGATTTTCTCCGGCTCCTCCTGGATATTGAAGGCATTGCGTGCCTTGCCGGAGGTAAGTAATTCGTAAGCCTGCTGTTGGTAAGTAGAGAGTGTATCTACTGCCTTGCTGTTTTCCGCATTTCGAAGTCGATCTTCGATCTTTGACTGTAGCGAGCGCCGACTTTTCATGCGATCGAGTGTGATCCCTAGCGGCTCGAAACCTTCAATTTTGTAATCCGATCGTGACGGGTCGCCTACAAAATGTTCAGGTGACCACTGTTGCCCCATGAGTCCACCCATTTGTCCGGCAGGAGTCACGTTTTCATTTTGACGCACCATGTCCGGAATCACGATTGAGCTTAGCCCAGGCATGGATTCGCTGGGTTTGTATCGCTTGATGATAGAACCATAAAACGGCCAGTCGCTGGGCTGTAGTGTTCGTGCATTTGGGCCCTGATATTTGTAGCCAGTCAAAACCCAATGGCCACTGCTCGAGTGGATGTTATCGTCCGTCGACATGGAGCGTATAACAGCAAGCTTGTCCGCAATCCCAGCGGTACGCGGAAGCAATTCGCAAAAATGAACTCCCGGAATATTTGTTTGAATTGGATTAAAGGGGCCACGTATTTCAGCTGGCGCATCCGGTTTTGGATCGAAGGTCTCATGCTGTGGGGGACCGCCACATAAGTAAAGAAAAATAATGTTCTTTGCTTTACCAAAGGATGTACCATAGCCATCAGATCTGGGCGCGGCATTAACCAGATCAGCGATCCCCAACCCACCAAGTGTGAGTCCGCCAATACGCATTAATTCTCGTCTGTCAAACAGCTTGATACTCATTAAAGAGCTCCACGACATTCAAAATTTACAGCACTTTCCATAGCACTCATTTTATCACAAGAAGACTAGGTATTACGCGAATAACCACTCTTCTTGTGTGTATCGGCATCTGATTGATGATTGTTTTATGCTTTGATTAATTCGACCGCATATCATCGAGAACTTGTTGAAGCTGTTGTCTTGCAGCTTTACTTGCTTCCGTCTCATGGCGCCGTCGAATCGGTGTTGATTCTCGGATGTCTTTTGCAATGTCGTATAAATTGCCGTCATCGTAGAGCTTAAATTGCTTATCGCGGACAAATCGATGCAACGTGAACTTGTCCTTGTCCCATCCTGGTCGCGGGTCGTAATGGCAAAATACCCATGGACGGATGGGTCCCGCTTGATTTAACAATTGCGGGAAGAAACTAATACCATCCAAATTAGCTGCTGGTGGTACCGGTCGTTGGGCGGCGTGTAGAACGGTCGGTAAAATGTCAGTCGAATCGACTAGGTTCTCATTGATGCCTGGTTGAATGGTACCTTTCCATCTGACAATCAGTGGCACGTGAGTTCCCGCGTTACTCGTGCTGCCCTTGCCACCAGTGACGGAACCAAAAATAGTCTGCGATACGACTCTACGGTCCGTCCCGTTGTCTGAGAAGTAGATGATCATGGTGTCTTCTGCTAAGCCAAGAGAGTCCACCTTGTCCACAATGCGGCCTACCACTTCATCCATATAATTGACCATGTCACCAAAGTACTTTGTGTCACCGCCGGTTGTTCCTAACGGTGGGTGCATTTTATCTTCCACTCCCCAGTCCTCACTATTTGGCGTAGGGACAAACGGCCAGTGGGGAAGACACATCGGGTAGTACACAAAGAATGGCTTTTCAGATTCTTTGTGACGGGTCATGTAGTCCGTAATAAAGTCGACCCAGATATCTTCGCCGTACTTGCCATTTGTATCTTTGATGAATTCCCCGTTTTGAAAGATGACTGGGTCTGCATAACGGTAGCCCTTGTCTTCTGTATGACCCACATGCCAGCCCGAATACTCATCAAACCCGGCATCCTGAATCTTCATGCCTTTTGAGCGACGAAGTTCTGCGCCGGGATAGTCCGGTGGATCGTAACTGTGAAGTTGCCACTTGCCGGCAATGCAAGTGTGGTAACCGGCATCTTGCATGTAGTGACCAATGGTTTTGGCGGATGGATCCAGACATCCGAAGTACAACCAGTTGCGGTTGTTGTATAAACCAGTCATCAACTGGATGCGGGTGTTTGTGCAAAGGGGCTGGGCATAAGCATGAGTGAATCGCAAACCTTCGGTTGCCAGTTTGTCTAGTCGCGGCGTGCGGTATGTTGTGCCGCCGTAGCAATTTAATCCGTCGACTCCCAAATCATCAGCTAGGATCAATATCACATTCGGCTGTTTGGCAATTGTGGTGTTTGCGGTCATGCTGCAAATACAAGCAGCAATCAATAATGAGGAGTTAAGTAATCGTCGAATAAGTGTCATTTTCTGTCTGCGATTAGAGTTATTTAAGTTGTGACGGAGATTCACTTGCCAGTGACTGATTTGGGAACGCGAGCCCAATAGTTTACTCCGGGTTTGTCGTTTGATAACTTTGGTCCGGAGGTGGTTCGGCCGTTTTTCCAAGTGGTTGTAATGATGTCGAATAGCTCGATTATCAGTTTAGGATTCGCCTCTGATAAGTCCTGAGACTCCGTGGGATCTTCCCGAAGGTTGAACAGCTGGACAAATGGGTGGCTGAGCAGTTCCTCGTAATTGGGCCTGCGGCCGAATTGATCAACTGCATCATTCCATGCATCGTCCCATTTAGGAGTGTTTCCGTAGACACCTCGCGCTCCGCTACCAGGACAGAGCGTCAGCTTCCAATCCCCGCGGATTATTGTGTAGGACATTACGCTCGACATGATCATTGCTTCTCGCGTGGCGGTAAGGTTCGGATCACGGAGTAGGGGAGCATAGCTGATAGAGTCAGGGGCCTCTGTGTCATCAACGACTGCACCGGATACTTCAGCTATTGTCGCCATTAGGTCCTGGAGTCCGATCAATCGATTACACGTTTGTCGTGGTTTGACCATGGCCGGCCAGCGGACAACATACGGTACTCTTAAGCCACCTTCATACACTGAGAATTTGTATCCGCGGTAGATTCCGGCTGGATAGTGCCCCATTTTCTCAAGGCCTTTGATGTTGTTGTATGTCGCCTTTTTTATATTTCCGGCATAGGATGCGGGCCCATGATCTGAAGTGAAAACGACCATGGTGTTGTGGTCGATACCGTGTTTCTTTAAAGCCGTGAGAGTCCTCGCAACACAGTTGTCTACTTCACTGACAAAGTCACCATATAGACCAAGTTCGGTTTTACCTTGAAAGTCCGGATGTGGGCTGGTTGGTGTGTGCGGTGCAGTTAGTGCGAAGTACAAAAAGAATGGCTTCCCGGACTTTGATGGCGTTGCATTCTTTTCAATGAAAGTTTCGACCTCGTTTGAAAATGTGTTGAGAACTTCGTAGTCTTCAAAGTTTTCTTCCGTTGGGCCTATGCGATTAAACGCACTCCATCCTCGTTGTTTGTTTACATTTCCCACCCACATACCGTTTCGGATAAAGACGTAGGGATACATGTCGAGGGAACCGGGGAGGATGAAGCTATAGTCAAATCCGTATTGAACAGGTGATATCGTTAGCGGTTTTTTGTAATCGACGTTTGTGATGCCTTGGTTCTTGCCGTCGGTGGGTTGCATCTTAGTGCCGAGGTGCCACTTGCCGACATAGCCAGTTGTGTACCCCGCCGCTTGGAGCATCTTCCCAATCGTGTTATGTGTGGTTGGGATGCGAGGGTTGAGGAATCCCCAGGGGCCATCGGGTTGAACGCGATTGAATCGCCACGGATATCGACCTGTCATTATGGCCACACGTACCGGTACGCATACGGAAGAGACGCTATGCGCATTGGTGAATCGCAATCCTTCTGCAGCGAGTTGGTCGATTCCCGGAGTTGGGATTTTGCAGCGGTCTTGACCGAAGGGTTTTGCATCACCGTAGCCCATGTCGTCTGCCATGATATAGATGATGTTAGGCCGAGGAGCATCGTTGACACCCGTGCCATCTGCCGCCACAGTGACACCATATGACATTAAAAGTGCAGATACGCTCAAGCAGATTAAGCACGACTGATGAACTCGGATTCGCAACATTTCTTCAACTAATTCCTCTCTGCTGAATGCTCATCCATCTTATCGCCTCCCACAATCATGGACACCCATCAAAATCCGGCCAGGAATATAGGCTGTCCATGCTTTACAGCACTAGAGTTTCTCCTTGTACATCTGAGTGCTTTTTTTGCGTCGGTCTATGTATCCTCTCGATTTGCCGAATTTGACCTGAGCCTGAAAGTAGTCAGTCATGCCAGCATAAAGCGTCTGATCCCGGGTCATATGTTGTCTCTGGATTCAGCGGATAAATTGGTCGCGGTAGGTGTTTCCAATTGAAGCCGTCAATCTTGCTCATGGTCATGCCCTCAGTATTTACGCGAATTATCTCAGCTGTCCAGTCTTTGTAATACTGAAAATTACTCGCAGTTTTCAGCACGACCATTTTTGCCGCGCTGACATCAATACCAAAGTGTTCGTAAACCGCCGGATGATTACCACCGATTCCTTCGGATTCACTTACCACGATATGTACATTACCAGTGCGAAGATGCACAGCTCGTCCAGCATTGAATGAATTCATCCCAATCACATCAGCAGCAATTTCACCGCCTCCAATTGCCATGACTGTGGCATTGATCTGTAGCGGCGAACTGTAGATATCGTCCTGTTTCCCGCCAATATGCACGTCGATCTCCGCACCAATTCCAGCTTGAATTGCAATGTCCACAACTTTAGCATCGTTCATCGGTACAAGTGCGATCTGCTGAACATCCTGAGCTAGCAACTCGGTGAGGATAATAGTACTGTCGCCCGGAGCACCGCCAAAAACGCTATCACCGGTGTCGGACAAGATGATCAATCCGTCCTGGGCATCAACTGCGCGACGGACGGCCTCCCGCACTGGCACACTTTCCAGTGTCAAAAAACGATCACGATTGTCCCATGCGAATGTTGCTAACTCCGTTGCCAAATCTTCGGCCTGTTGTCGATTGCCATTGGTTGTAACGGTTACGCTCCATCCACCTTCTGGAACATCCAGCCATGGTTGCATGGGAAAGGTAGACGTACCAATCACGCCTTCGCGAGTTTCCATTTCTCGTGCGAGCTCGAACCATTCCCTCATCGGTCCTGGGGGAGCGGTTAAGTATTGTTCCTGATGTGTAATCAACGGGATCTTACGAAATGCCGTCACCGGCTCTATTCCTTCACGCAAGATTCTGAGCATTACCTTCCCGCACTCGTAGCCGGTTTCATATGGCAAGTGTGGCTGTGTTTGATGTGCAACCAATGCATTGCAATTGCGAACCATTCTGGCGGTGATGTTTGCATGGTGGTCCAGAGCAAGCAAAATCGGGCATTCATCTCCGAGGATCTCTCGACATCGCTCCAACAAAAAGCCTTCACTGTCAGGTTCTGACTCTGTTTCACCAGCACCGTGCAAGTCGAGGAAGAGTGCATCGATCTTACCACAGTGTCGCAATCCATCAGTGATGGTGTCCAGAATGTGTGCAAACGTCGAATCTTCGATCACACCACTTGCGCCTGCCCATCCGCGTATGAGTGGTACGACTGTCCATTCTTGGTGATTATCTGCCAATGATTGTTTGAAACCGGCCAGTACACCGACATCGAATCCTCTTTTGAGCATTTCATCGCCGTGCAGCAACCCAAACTTTTCAAATGTTTGAAGCGTGGTTTTGGTTT